>CAYGQQ010000125.1:0-7326 GCA_964352105.1 uncultured Rhodobacterales bacterium
GCGCAATACGGCCTTATCGAGAAGCTGCTGAGTGTGCCGATGATGGGCAGCATCGTGATGCCCGGCGCTGTGGCTGCGATGTTTCTTTATCCGTTTGGACTGGATTGGCTGGGTCTGGAGGTCATGCGTCTGGGACTGGCCTGGATCCTCAGCGTCGCGGACGGTGTCGCAGGACTTGGCGGATCGGTCCGGCTGATCCCGGCACCACCGCCCTATGTGCTGCCTGTGTTCTCGTTCGGCGGTCTTGTACTGTGTTTGCTGCAAGGCAAGCTCCGTCTAAGCGGTCTTGCGATCATTGCGGCTTCCTTCGCGGTCTGGGCGAACGCATCGCGGCCCGATCTGCTGATTTCCGACACGGGTCGGCTAATTGGCTATCAAGGCGAGGCGGGCAGAGTGCTCAACAAACCCAAAGGCGACGGGTTCACCGCGCGCGGATGGTTGGAAAATGACGCAGACATTGCAGATCAGGAAACCGCTGCCGCGCGCGGGGGCACGGACCCAAATTTTGCGGAATTGATCAGCGGCGCGCACCGGGTAACATTCGTTGCGGATAAATCGCTGACCGAGGATAATCTGGCCAGACTTTGCGACCGCGCAGACCTTGTGATCGCGCCACTGACCAAAGCGGCCATTCCTTGCACAGGCCTCAACGCGCAGGATTTCCGGAGAAACGGTGCCCATAGCGTGACGCTTAAAAGCGGTCAGCTTGAGATAAGAAATAGCCGCGACCACAGAGGGTCACGGCCTTGGGTCAGATAGTCAAAAAGACCTCAGTAGGAGCGGATCAATCCCACGAGCCGCCCTTGCACCTTCACCATATTGTCTGGCAGCACCCGGGTCTCATAGGCGGAGTTTGCAGGCTCCAGCGCGATGGACGACCCATGCCGGCGGAACCGCTTGAGCGTGGCCTCCTGACCTTCGACAAGCGCCACGACGATATCGCCATTCTCAGCTGTGATCTGTTCGCGAATGACCACGACATCACCGTCATTGATGCCTGCATCAATCATTGAGTCGCCTTTGACCTCCAACGCGTAGTGATGACCTTTGCCACCCAGCATCTGACCAGGCACGGCGACATGGTGCGACACCTCACTGATCGCCTCAATCGGCGTACCCGCCGCGATCCGGCCCATCACGGGAACCTCTTGCGCGTGGACCGCCTCAACAGGGATCGCCGCTGGTGGTGGGGAGGTTTTATCCCCTTCAATCACCTTCGGCCGGAACCCGGTACGGTCCTGCATGGACTCTGGCAATTTAACGATCTCAATGGCACGGGCACGGTGGGCGAGGCGTTGAATAAAACCGCGTTCCTCCAGCGCAGTAACCAGGCGGTGGATGCCTGATTTCGACCGCAGATCCAATGCGATTTTCATTTCATCGAACGAAGGCGGAACACCGTCGCGCTTCACCCGTTCATTGATAAACTTTAGCAAATCCAGCTGTTTACGTGTCAGCATTCTACTCGAACTCCCTGTAGGACATTCCTCTATGTTCTCAGATGTTCTATGCCTGTTCTTGTTTTGTGTCAAGAAACGTCAAATTTTAATTACATCAACGTGTTCTCCGGCAACACGGACCGGGTCGTGAGGGGGCCGAACGATGAGGACATCAGCATCGGCCAATATGGTTAACAAAGAGCTATCCTGCCGGGGAAAGGCGCTGACCCCGTCCGGCGTGGTCTTGGCGCGCATATAATGCTCGCGCGGTCCGTTTTCGGGCAGATCGGCGGCAAGAGGCAGTCTTGTACGCGGACGTGGCCCCGCTGGCAGACCAAGGAACCTGTCAATCATAGGCAGGATAAAGATTTCCCCGCAAACCATTGAAGAAACAGGATTTCCGGGCAATCCAACCATCGCGGCATTTCTTAGCTTACCGGCCATAAGCGGTTTACCAGGGCGCATGGCGACTTTATAAAAACTTCGTTCCATCCCGAAGTTGTCAGCCGCCTGCGCCACAAGGTCATGATCTCCAACGGAAGCCCCGCCTATTGTGATCACAAGATCAGCGCCCTCAGCCATTCCAAAGACCGTTTCCAGCGAGGACAACGTGTCCTTGGCAATCGGCAATAGCCGAACCTGCGCCCCGGCAGCCTCCAGCATGGCCTTCAGCCCGAAGCTGTTAGAGGCGATAATCTGATCTGGACGAGGCGTTTCGCCGGGGTAGACCAACTCATCCCCTGTGGCGATAACGGCAATCACTGGCTTGCGTGTGACGGCCACGTCGCCATGACCCATTGAGGCCAGAAGGGCTATGTCAGACGGGCCAAGCCTGCGCGGGCCAGTCAGGACCGCACCTGCTTCAAAGTCACCAGCTTTAGGCCTGATATTGCTGGATTTATCGATACGACTGCCAAGGGTAATCGTGGATCCTGATACGCTGACATCTTCCTGAATGATGACACGGCCAGCGCCTTCCGGCACCGGTGCGCCCGTAAAAATACGCACGGCTTGGCCGTCTTTCAGATCGCCCTTAAAGGCATGACCGGCAGCGGCTTCGCCGACCACCTCGAACGTATCACCTTCCTGAACGTCATTTGTGCGCACCGCGTAGCCATCCATGGCCGAGGACGCAAAAGGCGGCTGATCCCGAAGCGCGGTTGCGGAGGTCGCCATTACCCGACCGTTCGCGTCCGCCAATGGCACAGTTTCGGTCGTCAGCGGCGCGGTCAGGGCAAGCAGGTGATCAAGTGCTTCGCGCGTTGTGATCACAACTTGGCCTCGAACCGCTCAGACTTGCCACCATCTTTAAGAACCAGTCGTATATCACTGATAACCATGGTCTTTTCGACTGCCTTAATCATATCATACAGCGTCAAAGCGGCCGTGCTCACTGCCGTGAGCGCTTCCATTTCAATGCCGGTTTGGCCTGTGGTTTTGACCGTCGCTTCAATCCGGACACCGGGAAGGCTCGTGTCAGGCGTCAACTCGACGGAGACTTTGGAGATTGGCAGCGGATGACAAAGCGGGATCAGATCAGCGGTTTTTTTGGCCCCCATGATGCCAGCAAGCCGCGCAACGGCCAGAACATCACCCTTTTTGGCGCGACCTTCGGTTATCATGGCCAGCGTCTCCGGCTGCATCTGAACGGCACCCACAGCAACAGCCACACGGTCCGTGACCGGCTTGTCAGAGACATCGACCATGTGGGCCTGTCCCTTGCCGTCGAAATGGGTCAGCTCCGCCATGGGCTACATGCCTCCCATCAACGGCTTTTCGCTGAGGATCTTGCGGGTTGCCGCGGCAACATCATCCTGGCGCATCAGGCTTTCGCCAATCAGGAAACTGCGCACGCCATAGCGGGCCAGATCCGCCAGATCACCGGGCTCAAACAGACCGCTTTCCGAGACGATCAGCTTGTCGTCGGACACCATCTTGACCAATTGGCGCGTTGTCTCAAGAGTAACGTCGAAAGTATTGAGATCACGGTTATTTATTCCAAGTAGGGGGGAGGCCAAACTGCGCGCGCGTTCCAGTTCGTCGGCGTTGTGAACCTCCACCAAAACATCGAGATTGAACTGATTGGCGGCGTCTTCCAATTCCAGAGCCTGCGCATCAGAGACCGACGCCATGATGATCAGGATGCAATCAGCACCCATCGCGCGAGCCTCGGCCACTTGGTATGGATCATAGAGGAAATCCTTGCGCAGGATCGGCAGATCAACCGCCGCGCGGGCCTGCATCAGGAACTCTTCAGAGCCTTGGAAGGACGGTGCGTCGGTCAGCACGCTCAAACACGTGGCCCCGCCCGCCGCATAGGCCAGCGCCAGGGACGGCACATCGAAATCTTCACGGATCAGACCTTTGGAAGGGCTCGCCTTCTTGATCTCCGCGATCAGGCCGTAGTCACTGCGCGACGCTGCAAACAGGGCATCGGCAAACCCGCGCGGCTCTGGCATCGACAACGCGTCAGCTTCAACCGCCTCATAGGATCGGTCTTCTTTGCGCGCGGCGATCTCTTCCAGCTTATAGGCTTTGATCTTTTCGAGAATTGTTGGGGTGCTCATGCCGCCTCCGAGGTGATCTGTGCAAGGCCTTGGACCTTCGCCAAGGCCGCACCGCTGTCGATGCTTTCGCGCGCCATCGCAACGCCGTCGGGCAGGGAAGTGACCTTGTCCGCCACAACCAGCGCCGCAGCGGAATTCAACAACACAGCGTCGCGGTAGGCCGATTGTGTGCCACTCAGCAAGGCCCGGAAGGCGACGCCGTTTTCTTCAGGCGTGCCGCCGAGGATCTCTTCAAACGCGCGCGGGGCGAGGCCTGCATCCTCCGGCGCGATCTCGGTTTCCGAAATTTGCCCGTTTTCCAGCTTCACGACCTTGGAAGGTGCAGAGATCGCCAACTCGTCCGTGCCGTCGCCACCATGGACGAGCCAGGCCTTCTCACTGCCCAACGCGGCCAGCGTTTCGGCCATAGGGCGGATCAGGTCAGGGGAAAACGCGCCTGTCAGCTGCCGTTTCACGCCCGCCGGATTGGTCAGGGGGCCGAGGATATTGAAGATCGTGCGGGTGCCAAGCTCAGCCCTTGTCGGCATAACATGGGCAATCGCAGGGTGGTGCATCGGCGCCATCATGAACGCAATACCGTTCTCGGCCAAGGCACGGTTTACGACATCGGGACCGACCATGACGTTGATGCCCATCTGCGTCAGCGCATCTGCGGCGCCCGATTTCGACGACAGATTACGATTGCCGTGCTTGGCCACAACCACGCCAGCACCGGCCACGACGAAGGCTGTCGCGGTGGAAATGTTGAGCGTCCCTTTGCCGTCCCCGCCTGTGCCCACGATGTCCATCGCGCCAGCAGGAGCCGTCACCGGCTTGCATTTGGAGCGCATGACAGCGGCAGCGGCGGCATATTCCTCCACGGTTTCGCCGCGCGTGCGCAGTGCCATCAACAGTCCGCCGATCTGGCTGGGCGTCGCATCCCCGTTAAACAGGGTCTCGAATGCGGCTTCCGCCTCTGTCCGGGTCAAAGGGCGGTCTGCGGCGATGCCAATCAGCGGTTTAAGCGCGTCACTCATGCCGGCACCGGCACGATATCAAGGAAGTTTTTCAACAGCTGATGGCCATGCTCGGAGGCGATGCTTTCGGGATGGAACTGCACGCCGTGGATCGGCAATGTTTTGTGGGCCAGACCCATAATCGTGCCGTCTTCCAACTCTGCGGTAATCTCCAGATTGTCGGGCAGGCTGTCACGCTCCACCACGAGCGAATGATAGCGTGTTGCTTGAAAAAACGGCGGCAAGCCTTTGAAGATACTTGTATTATTGTGCTTCACTTGACCCATCTTCCCGTGGACTATTTCGCTGTGGCGGATTACTTTACCTCCGAACGCCTCGCCGATGGTCTGATGGCCGAGGCACACCCCAAAGAGCGGAATGCCTGCATCAGCCGCCGCATGGGTTATCGCCAGACAAATGCCCGCTTGTGACGGATCGCACGGTCCGGGGCTGAGCACGATACCAGACGGGCGCAGTGCCATCGCTTCCTGCACATCCAGCGCATCGTTGCGTTTGACGACGATCTCCGCCCCAAGCTCGCCCAGATAATGGACCAGATTATAGGTAAAACTGTCGTAGTTATCGATCAAAAGCAGCATGATCTCGCCTTGTCTTGCAAAATGGCTTTTCGCCTTGTGAGCCTTGAGGTATAAATGCCCAGAGCATGCCGCCGGGGTCAAGAGCCGCTTTCTGGCAAGACCATGACAACCGGGCGATTTTCAAGCGCGGAGCGGTGTCGAGTGGGCGATTAAGGAACAATATCATGGGTAGAGGACTGTTTTTCGGCCTCTTATGGGGCAGTGTCTTAAGTACTTTGGCGCTGTTTGCAGTGTCATTGACGGCACCCGTGTCGACCCCGAACCCGCAAGACAGTACTCAAGTGCAGCCGGAAGCGGGCGTCGAGACCGCAGAGGCTGCCTCGGATCCGGAAATCACCGCGGCTGAAACGGAGCCCTCTTTGGTGGAAGAGGCCGAGGCCGTTGCTCAGGCACCCAGCGAATCCACTATAGAGCCCATCGTCGAACCTGCGGCAGAAATCATCGCTGAGGTCATTCCGTCCGTGCCAGCGACGAAAGAAGCCCCAGGCAGTGCGGAAATTGACACCTCAGAACTTGAGACGGTGCCCGAAGAAACAGCGGAGGTTAAGGTTGCTCCTGCTGATGCTCTCGTGATCGATAGCTCAGATGCAAACCCGACCGGTCAGAACCTCGATGCACTTGCTGTAACTGAGACAAGCACGGAAAGCGCGCCCGTCATCGTTCAATCGACCCAGGAGCCTGTTCAGCGCCCGACTACCGAAACCGCGCAAGCGCCCGCTGCAGCTGTGACAGCGCCGACGGTAGAGTCCTCCAGCGGCACGCCCCCAACGATAGAGATCGCCGATGAAACCCTGACGGCCCCCTCGGAAAGCGCGCCTGCAAAGGTAGCAGCAAGCGAAGGGGATACAGCCCCGCAAGCCGCCACGCCGCAAGCCGCGCAGATTGCCGAGCCTGCTGATGATGCGCCGCAGGTCGCCACTGCCACGCCAGAAGCGCCAACAGCGACGCCAACACCCAAATCCATTTCCATAAAGTTGCCCGTGATCGAAAACCCGATCACAGAAGACACCACCGAGTTGGCAGAAACTGCGCCCGAAACAGATCAACCTGAAACCGAGATCGCCGTGTTGGGCACCCCAACCCAAGGCACGACACCAACCAACAACTTGATCGCCCGCAATTCCGTGTCCCGCAGGCTGCCTACGGTCGGCGGAGCGGCGCCTTTGGCCACACCATTGACTCAGCGCGCATCAGCGCCGGAGGTCGGCGCGCTGGAGGCTTACGCTGCAAATTTCGAAGACACCGGCCTGCCGCTTCTGTCGATTGTTCTGATCGATGATGGGTCCGGCATCCCGCGCGACCAGCTGAAAAATATTCAGGTTCCAGTTAGCATCGCAATTGATCCGACCCGCCCAGACGCTGCTGAGGCGGCGCAAGACTACCGTGCCGAGGGTTTGGAGGTCGTGGCATTGCTGGTTGGCTTGGCCGAAACAGCGACGCCCACAGATGTCGAAGTGACGCTGGAAGGCTTCTTTAACGCAATGGCTGAAACCGTTGCCGTTCTGGACCCGTCCGACGCGCGGCTGCAAAAGAACCGAAGCCTGCTCGCGTCCGTGCTGGAGGTCGTCAAACGCTCGGGCCATGGGGTGATCACTTATGACCAAGGGCTGAACGCCGCCCAGCAAGCCGCGGCCAGACAGGGCGTGCCAAGTGCTGCGATTTTCCGGGTGCTGGATGCCGAAGGGGAGACCGCCCCAAAGATCAAACGCTACCTTGAGCGTGCCGC
>CAYGQQ010000126.1:0-2745 GCA_964352105.1 uncultured Rhodobacterales bacterium
TTGCTATACGATCATCAACACCAATTCGCCGCGCCATGGGGCTATCGATCTGGCGCGGCGAATTGGGGTTGATGCTCGTATAGCAATGGGCGTTCGCGGCAAATTCGTCCTCGGACAACCCGCGAAACTCCTTAAGCATCGTCAGGCTGTCTTCGACCTGCGGCGTGCCGCGCGAAAACACGAACGGTACTTTGTCTGATTGCGTCAGTTGCGCCTCCATCATCATGTAATGGCGCAGATGCATCGGCACGTCTTGCGGCTCCACCAGTGGCGGCAACATATGCAGCGCGTCAAAATGGTGGGTCAGCTGGATCAGCTCGCGAAAGTCCCGCTCTGTGCCGGGTCTGCGTCCGCGCTCCAGATCGGTCGCATGAGGTGCCCCCGCGCCCGGTTGAAACACCAAAGAGCCCAACTCCAGCACCAAATCGCGGTCCCGCGCACCACCGATGATCGGCACAGATTTTGGCGCAAGCGCGACACTGGCCTCCACAATGTCGCGGCCCAGATAGACCATCAGGCTGTCTTCATCGACCCGCGCACCTGCCGCCTTGAACAACGCGCGCGCCTCCGGCAGCAACACCTTAACCCCCAGCGTTTCCAGCACATCAAGGGCGGCCGCGTGCATCGCTTCAATGCGATCCTCGGTGAAAACCTGCATGACCGGAAACGGGCTGCGTAGGCTCTTGTAATTCACCCTCCGCGCGCTTTCAGGCGCACCTCCAGCGGCATTGATCTGCCGTCTGCCGCGCCGTTTGGGGCTGTCGCCGCTCATCCGCGCATCGCCTCCCCTTTCGGATCAAAAGGCGAGGGCGCGATCACTTTACAAGGTCGCTCCATGCCGACGACATGGACCTGCAATTCAGTGCCCTCCGCAGCCAATTCCCGGTTTACCAGCGCCATGGCCAGCGATTTTCCGACCGTATGGCCGAAACCGCCTGAGGTCACAAACCCGACCTTTTCGCCGTCTTTCCAGATCGGCTCGTAGCCGCTGGCGTCAGCATCGAGCGCTTCAACCTCCAACGTCACCTGAACCTGCCGGGGGCCATCTCCGTCGCGTTCAGCCAGCGCGGCTGCGCGCCCCACGAAATCCCCCTTGTCCCAGTCGATCCAACGATCCATGCCCGTCATCCCGGGCGTGTAAGCTTGCGTAAACTCCGCCGACCAGATCCCGAAGCTTTTCTCCAACCGCAGGCTGAGCATAGCGTTGAAGCCAGTCTCTGTGATACCTTCCTCTGCACCAGCCTTCAGCAACATGTTGCGCAAGGTGATGTGATCGCCCATCCGGCAGTTGATCTCAAAACCCAAGCCTCCGGCAACCGAGAGCCTGCCAACCTTCGCGCGGATCTTGCCGATATCAAAATTGCCACACCCCAGAAACGGCAGTTCACCCACGGGCTGATCGCTGAGCTTTTCGATCACGGCCCGCGATTTCGGCCCCGAAAGGGAGAAACCGGCCATCTCTTCACCCAGATCGCGCAGGGTGACGCCCTCGCCCATATGGTCGTTGAACCACCGCAAATGCCACGCTCGCAGATAGTAGCTGCCCATCAGCCAATAGGTCCCGTCGCCCCAGTTAAAACAGGTCAGATCACCTTTCAGACGACCATCTTCGCCCAGCATCACAGCCAGCTTTGCGCGGCCCGGCTTCGGCAGCGTCGTAGCCAACAATCCGTCGAGCCAGGCTTGCGCACCGGGGCCCGTGACCTCGAACCGCGAAAACCCGGTGATATCCAAAAGCCCGACACCTTCGCGCGCGATTTTACACTCCGCCGCGACAATCTCATGCGCGTCCGAGCGTCTGAGCGACGGCGTTTCCTTGAAGCCCTCCGGCGCAAAATAGAGCGGCACCTCCAAATCCCAGCTTTGCCCCCAGTGACACCCCGCTGCCGTCATATCGCCGTAAGCTGGCGCGGTTTTCAGCGGTCTGCCCGCTGGCAACTGCTCGTTCGGGTAGGTCATCACAAACCGGCGGGAGTAAAACTGCCCGGTGGTTTCCTTGATATATTGCTTGTTCTCGGCAAAGACGCCGTAGCGGGCGACATCCATACCGTAGACATCTGCCTCAGGCTCCCCGTTTATCATCCACTCGGCCAGCGATTTGCCGACACCGCCGCCTTGCAGGAAACCTGCCATCACCGCACAGGCAGACCAGTAGCCGCGTTTGCCGGGCACTGGCCCCACCAGCGGGTTGCCATCGGGCGAGAAAGTGAAGGCGCCATTGACCCATGTTTTTACACCAGTGGTCTGCAAGGCGGGGTAACGCTCAAAACCAAGTGTCAGCTCGTGCTCGATCCGGTCGGGGTCTTCTTGCTGCAACTCGAACCCGTATTCCCAAGGCGCGCCATCCATCATCCAATGCTGATGGTCAATCTCGTAAATGCCCAAAAGAACGCCTTTTTGGTCCTGCCGCAGATAGGTGAAGCCCTCCAGATCGACGGTCATCGGGACCTCGAAATCAAGCTCTTCCAGCTCCGGGATCGTGTCAGAGATCAGGTAATGGTGATTGAGCGGTGAGACCGGCAATTCGATCCCCGCCATGCGCCCCAGCTGCTTGGCCCAAAGACCACCCGCATTGACCACATGTTCACAGGTGACCGTGCCCTTTTCCGTGACAACCTCCCAGCCCTCCAAGGTCTGGTTCAGCTCGATCACGCGGTTATGTTCCACCACTGTGGCCCCGAATTTCTTGGCCGCACCTGCATAGGCATGCACGGTTCCCGTGGTGTCGATATAGCCCTCGCGATC
>CAYGQQ010000126.1:2845-7129 GCA_964352105.1 uncultured Rhodobacterales bacterium
ATCGTATACGCCTGAAGCGCCGCAATATTCGGGTCCGCATTCAGCGCATGTATCCCCCCCGCCGCATGCCAGCTTGACCCCGCCGTCAGAACTGAGCGTTCGACCAGGCAAACATCGCTCCAGCCCATTTTGGCCAGATGGTAAAGCACCGAGGCCCCCACAACCCCGCCCCCGATCACGACAACTCTGTAATGCGATTTCATGCCAAATCTCCCAATCTTCTGACATCTCTTTCCGATGAGATGATCACAGACTGTACAACACTGTCTAGTCTTCAGTTTTTTAGAAATTGCTTGAACATTTTCAGCGAATTGCCAAACTGGTCTGCGTTGACTGTGATGGGTATTTTAGTGATTTCGATTTTGCACAGCGGGACGGAACGGAAAAGGCGCAAGCACCACGGTTTTGCGACCGTAGCCCTTGCCCTCGTGCTGTCGGCAATCCTCTCGCAGCCAGGCTATGCACGCGATATCGCCGTTCTGGGCGACAAAACCGCGAAAATCACGGTTCCCGACAACCAGCGATGCTCCAGCACCGTCGCCTTCAAGATGGAAGCCAGCACCGCCACCTTCTACGAGACCCGTCTGGTGGATTTCGGATCGCTGTTCGGGGCGGCGTTGAACAACTTCTTTGCCGGATGCACGACCCTGACAACCGTCAACCTGACGGGCTATGTCGGCAAATCGAAAGTGATCAAGGCCAGCTCCAAAGCCAGTGACGGCTGGCAATTGCGACTTGAGCGGCCGCTTTTTGAGGACGTCGCGCAATCGATCCCAGAAAAAATCGCCAGCTTTCAGGACCTCAAGAAGCTCAACACGCTGTTTGATCCGCACAAGACGATCTCCGGCATCGCGCAAACCAACGGCTACCGGGTCTTCGCACAAAACGCCAAGACCGCCGTGGACCGGCTGACCTTAGGCGACCCTACCGCGTTTGAGACCTTCGCCACAGCGCTTCTGGCCAAGCCGAAGAAAACCGCCGCGAAAGAACTTGATGAGGCGTTGGCCATTGTCGCGCTTTACAATCCCGGAGAGGTTTCCCGCCTGCGAGGTCGCTATCAGGCGCTGGAGCTCGCGATCACCCGTAAGGAGTTGGACAACGCCATCATGGCCGCGCTAACGCCTGAGCAGTCCCTGAAAGGCGCGGCCACTGCGATCAGCAAGCAACTGGACGCCCGCGACTACACGCCGCTGCAAGTTGAAACCGCCGATACCGCCCTTGCGGCATGGTTCGAAGCCGCCATTCAGGCACATGAAACAAAATACCCCGGCGAGGATCTGGAAACCGCGGAGGCCCATGTCGCCTTTTTGGAGGAACTCAGCACAGTGCCCAGCTTGGACACATTGCCCGCCGCGCAGGAAACGCTGGACGACGCGCGGCTCTGGTTTGGGGATCTGGTAGATGAGATCGTGCTGGACAGTCTCGACATCGCAGAAGAAATCCTGGCCGAGACCGGCACCAGCTATGCCGATACAGGCCTGATCCTGGAGACCGGCTTCGCCCTCAGCGAGGAATTCGACGCCTACGGGTTTTCCGAGGAAGCGCAGCTTTTGAACAACAACGCGCTGACCCGCGCCGAGGCTATTATCGAACAGGACCTGCCCGGCTACAGCGCACAGGTCGCAGCGCTCGACATGACCCGCGACACGATCGCGGAACTTGAAGCCGAAGCCGTCACCTTCGCGGAACTTTCTGACGATTTCGAAACCTTCGCGGTCTATGCCGACGTGGCCGAGCAAGCCATAATTTCCGGCCGGGTTCGCGCCTGTGCAGGTCATCTGCAAAGCGCTGCTTCCGACAGCGACCGCGACGCGAATATCCTGATCGAGGACCGTGTGCTGGGCCTGCAAAACCTGGCTTGTGAGCTCTATGACAATGGCCACATCCTGCACCGTTTCGCGGGGGCTCTTGTGGGCTCTGGCGCGGTGATGGAAATCGACATTTTCGATGAAGGCATCACGCCTTTCGCCATGGAACTGGTCGATCTGGGCGCGGAGACAAAAGCCTATGAGATCGTTCTGACTGAAGATGCGAGCGTTTGGGCTGATCAGTTCGGTGCGCTGATCATCAAGCCGCCCACCGGCAAGCCCGACCGCAATGGCGTCACGGAATGCGACCTTCTGGCGGGTGATCCCGCCGATGACGCTCTGCCTAGCCAAGGGGTTAATCTGGAAACGACGCCCGAGGATTACGACTTCGACCGGGCCATAGATGCCTGCATCGCCGCCGTTGAGCATGACCCGCAACCAAGGCAGGTCTTCCAGCTAGCGCGCCTTCTGGAATTTCTCGGCGAAGGCGAAACAGCCGGTCCCTATCTGGACGCCGCGGCCGAGGCCAAATACCCCCCCGCGCTGCATCTGAAAGCCACCTACACGCTGACCTATGACGAAGGCGATGACGCATTTTTCGACGCGATTGACCTCTATAAAGAGGCCAGCGCCAAGGGCTACGCCCCCGCCAAGAAAGAGCTGTCAGAGTTGATCCCGCCCGGCACGGACTTGTTTCGCGAAAGCCCGCCACCGTCCGACAGCGCGATTATGAACGTGATCGACAAGCGGCGATGCGAAGGGGCTGCGGGGTTCTCTGTCTGTGCTACGAAGACCTCCGTGCGCTCAAAGAAATGTTTCCAGACTTCGGCGACCGAGTTTTCATGTGAGCTGACCTTCGGGCTGAAATGCAGCACCGGCAACCATCCCCTGATGCAGCTCTTCGGCGGCATGGTCCGCAACAGCTGCCCCAGCCGCACCGACCCATTGTTCCTGAAATTCACCAAATCCGGAGACAGCTGGCGGTATCGGAATGAGTTTTGAGTGGGCTAGTCTATTCGCTCAATATATTTGAGTTTCT
Source organism: uncultured Rhodobacterales bacterium (assembly GCA_964352105.1). Lineage (GTDB taxonomy): Bacteria > Pseudomonadota > Alphaproteobacteria > Rhodobacterales > Rhodobacteraceae > Litoreibacter. The sequence continues at coordinate 5,693 of CAYGQQ010000126.1, forward strand.
CGAGGCGTTTCATGGACATCGTCGTCATGTATTGCGTCCCGCCCCCATTCCCCTTGCCATACCAAGGTGCAGTTTTCCCTGCTTGTACCGCCAACGGTTTCAATACTTTATAACGTATAAGAGGTGCATTCCGCAGTGTCGATGAAAGTGAGCGCTCTGCAAAAGGTGTCCCTTCAGGCGCAGCGAATTTTCCCTTTCCTTCATGTTTCGTTCCAGCCCGACCTTCATATCGGTCGATAATCGTATCTTTCTTCAGTATCAGGGGCTTTGATTTACCGGCAAAGCCGTAGTTCGGCGGATAGGGGTTGTTGTCATTAGCTGCACGCCGGCCAGATGGTGGTTTTTCCCCACCGTTTCCCTTCGCAGCTTGTTTCTTTCTGGCATTCAGTTTCGCCAAAGCACGCGACTTTGCTTGCTGGATAATCGCCTTGTTATCATTTGCAGGGGGCTTGCCACTGTTACCATTCCCCCCTCCTCCCCCGCCGCTGCGGGCTTTCAGGGTCGCAGATTTCGCCACGACCGCGTTTTTGCGGGTGGTGATCTGGGTGCGCATCGCCGATGTGCGGGTCGCTTGGCGGGCCATCAAAGCCAATGAGTTCGCCTTCGAGGCCGCGTCCCGTTGTTGCTTGGTTTGCTTCTGCGCCAGTTTGCGCTTTTGCAATTGCTGCAAGCGGCGTTCGCGGTTTTGCCTTAGTGCCGCATCGCGCGAAACCCGCGCGTTGCGCTGAATGTTCTGATTGGCGGCCTGCTGCCGTTGCGAGCGGGCCTGACTGGCTTGCTGGTTCCGACGAACCAATTGCGCCTGCCGTTGCTCTGCCGCGCGGGCCCGTTGTACCTGCATCTGTTGCTGGCGTTGCTGCGCCATCCGTTGCCGCTGTTGCATCGCCGCTTGCTGACGCTGCTGTTGCGCTTGCATGGCTTGGCGCTGCTGTTGTTGCTGGCGTTGCATCTGCTGCTGGCGCTGCATTTGTTGCTGCCGCTGCATCTGCTGCATCTGCTGCTGGCGCATCATATTCTGCTGCTGCATCATCATGTTATTGCGGCTTTGTTGCAAAAGCAGACTGCTTTGCGCCGACACCGTGCCTGGATCATAAAAGACCGCGGTGGCCACAAACATAATGAAAAACAAAAAGATACGCATAAGCTGACCCGGAATACTCAAAATACCAGATCAGTCTAAGCGCAATCGCGCGCCTCTGACAACGCCTGAGCGCCAATGCACACGGAAGTTTTCCCGACGGTGATCTACGCGCCGGTGTTCATATCCAGACCCAGGGCCTTGGCGACGGTAAAGATATCCTTGTCGCCGCGCCCACACATATTCATGCACAGCAGATGATCACTGGGCAACGTCGGTGCCAGTTTCATCACATGCGCCAAGGCATGGGACGGCTCAAGCGCGGGGATGATCCCCTCTAGCTCGCAGCAAAGCTGGAA
>CAYGQQ010000127.1:0-7098 GCA_964352105.1 uncultured Rhodobacterales bacterium
GTCCGCACTACAGACATTGAAGCAGATCGCGGCGAAGGTCTCCAACGCGGACAAAACAGACCTTGCGCATTTACGATCCAACAGCTGGTTTCGGCGCATCGCGACATTGGCCGACGTCAGCAATGCGGGCTACGGACGCAGTGGGCCGTCCACATCGCTTAGTCCTAGGTCCAGCAAAATGATGCTGCGGTTGCTCCGAAGGTGGCCGGCAGCCCAGAGTCCCCGATGCTGCACAGCGCACCAAGGATCGCAAAAAATCGATGCGAATACAATCTTCGGATTTTGCCTGCACGGCAGCCGCTAGTCCAAAATGAGCTCTGGCCCCATAACTGCATTGGGCAAAGTGATCGAAATCGCTGGGATGTAGGTGACCATAATTAAGAACACAAACAATACAGCAAGGAACGGAAGGGACGCTTTCACAACCCTCATCATCGACATCCCAGCGACCCCTGACGTCACGAACAAGTTCAGACCCACAGGAGGCGTGATCATCCCGATTTCCATATTCACTACCATGATGATGCCAAGATGGATCGGATCGATACCGAGCTCGATTGCGATTGGAAATACAAGCGGAGCCACGATCACCAAGAGACCCGAAGGTTCCATGAACTGACCGCCGATCAAAAGGATGACGTTCACGATGACAAGGAACATAACAGGGCCAAAGCCTGCATCTAACAAAATACCTGTCAACTTTTGAGGGATTTGTTCATCTGTCAGCACATGCTTCAGGATCAAGGCATTGGCGATCACGAACATTAAGGTGATCGTCAGCTTGCCCGCCTCAAACAATGTGCGTTGCGTGTCCTTGTGGAAAAATGCGGTGAGGATAGCTTTGGGATTTTGATAGAGCCGCAGACGTTGTTCACCTTGCTTAAGTGGCCCCATGTCTTTGTAGATGAAGCACGCCACAAAGAAGGCGTACATCGACGCTACAGCGGCCGCTTCTGTTGGGGTGAAGATCGCGCCGGTCAGACCCGGAACCCCGTAGATGCCGACCATGATGATGAAGATTAGCAGCAATCCCCAAAATGCCTCGGCAAAGCTTTCGAACACTTCGCCAAAGCCTGCGAATTCTCCAGCTGGCATGTCCTTGATCCGCGCCATCACATAGATCGCGATCATCAACATTGTACCGGCCAATAACCCGGGCACAACACCCGCCAGGAACATGCGCCCAACGGAAACGTCCACGGAGGCTGCGTAGACCACCATGACAATCGAAGGCGGTATCAAGATGCCAAGCGTGCCTGCATTACAGATGACCCCTGCGGCAAAGTCCTTGGAATACCCGGCTTGGGTCATTGCCGCGATCACAATAGAGCCGATCGCTACAACGGTTGCAGGGCTAGACCCTGAAAGGGCGGCAAACATCATACAGGCCAAAACGCCCGCGATGGCCAATCCGCCACGCAAATGTCCGACGCAAGCGATGGAGAAACGAATGATCCGTTTGGCAACGCCACCGGTCGACATAAAACTGGAAGCGAGGATGAAAAACGGGATCGCGAGCAGAGTGAAATGCCCCTCAAAGGCCTCGAACAATGTGGCTGCGACGGAAGCGAGTGACGCGTCAGAGAACCACAATAGGAACAAGATCGAGGACAGGCCCAAGGACATCGCGATAGGAACGCCGATCAACATGAAGCCGATGACGAGGGTGAACAGTATGATAACTTCCATGATCTATTTCCCGCGCAGTGTTTCTGCGGCTTCTTTGACATCGTCTTCGGCCTCATGGCTGACGATGACAGTTGTCAATTCACCGGTCCAAAGCTTCCACATCACTTGGCAAGCGCGCAGGAACATCAAGCCCATGCCAAGTGGAAGCACCAGATACGGAACCAGGCGGGGCATTTTTTCGTACCGCTCGCCTTCGTTGAAAATGGGTTCGAGAAACCGCATGAATTCAGGGATCGGGGTTGATGTCGTCTCAAGCCAACCGCGTCCGCGGATTGTCTCGAAACCTGTTGGGAACCAGCGGCCAGACGTCTGTTGCATCTCGCCAAATGGAGCCCAAAAGTCCCATGCTCCTTTGAGCATCAGTCCACTGAACACCAGTACACACAGACCAGCCATTAAGCCCATAATTCGGCGGGTAGTGGGGGACACCATGTTGATAATGGCATCAACACCCAGATGCGCCCCCTTTTTCAACGCGTAGGACGCACCAAGAATGACAAGCCAAGCGAACAGAAAAACGGTTACTTCAAGCGCCCATAGAATGTTGAAATTCAGGACATACCGCGTGGCGACATTCGCAAAAGTAATCAAAGTCATGATCCCAAGAATTGCGGCGATCAAGCGTTCTTCGATCGTATCAATGAATGTGCTGTCGTCGTACATGTTGCCCCCGCCAAACACTTAGAAGGGCCCCGCAGTGACGCGGGGCCGATGCGTTTACTTGTTGTAGGTTTGCGCGGCCGCGATGTTTTCTGCGCCAACGTCGGCCTCAAACTGGGACCAGACGGGTTTCATCGCATCCACCCAAGCTTGGCGCTGATCTGCGTCCAAGACGCGCACAACTCCACCAGCGGCGATGACGGATTCTTTTGCAGCCTCATTGACCTTTGAAGACTCGCTATTGCGGGTTGTTGTTACCTCTTCGAGGATCGCAAGGAATTGGTCCCGCACGGGGGCGTCCAGACCATCAAGCCAATCCACATTGGTCACCACAAGGTAGTCGATGATGCCGTGATTAGTTTCCGTCACACCGTCTTGTACTTCAAAGAACTTGCGGCCGAAGATGTTAGACCAGGTGTTTTCTTGACCATCCACAACGCCTTGTTGCAGTGCACCGTAGACCTCGGCAAATGCCATCTTTTGGGGCGCTCCACCGATGGCCTCCATTTGCGCAACCAGCACGTCGGATGGCTGCACGCGGAATTTCAGGCCATTGGCATCTGTTGGCGAAATCAGCGGTACGTTTGCAGACATCTGCTTCATACCGTTGTGCCAGAACTGCAAACCTTGCAATCCGCGACGCTGCATCGAGTCTTTCAGAGCCTGACCTGTTTCAGACGCTTGAAATGCATCAACCGCGTTGATGTCTTTGAACATAAAGGGCAGATCGAAGATGCGGAATTGTTTGGTGAACGGCTCAAACAATGACAAGGACGGTGCGGCCAATTGGATTTCCCCGGCCAGCAAGGCCTCAAGCGCTTTTTCGTCTGTATAGAGCGTTGAATTGGGAAACACCTCCATGCATGCAGAGCCGTTCATTTCATCATTCACACGCTGTTCCAGCAATGTGGCTGCGATCCCTTTTGGATGTTTGTCGGTATTGGTGACATGGCTGAACTTGATAACGATTTCGCCGGGGTCACATGCGGCCGCGGCAAGACTTGGTAGTGTGGCAACTGCGGTAGCGCATGCCAGCAAACGAAAGAGATTTTTCATGGTTCCTCCCAGAACTTTTTATTCGGTGCGTCTATCTTCTACAAAGCCTTTGATCATGGATACCAAATTTGTAGAAATTTTTAATTCCATTATTTTCAGATAGATAGCCAATTCACCTTAGGGGCTGCCAGATTTTTTTCCGGAAAATCAGAAAAAAATTCTTAACTTTTCCGATAACTCGGAATAATGCGAGGGACGAAAAGAGAATCTAGTTGCGCCATATCCTACTCATAGTCGTAGCAAGTCTTGCCCTGACGTTGGCCATCGGTTCGGTGTGGTACGCCGCCTATATCAGCGCTCTTGATGACCTTGATGCAGACGCAAAACGCCGTCTGACGCAGGCGGTGGATCAGTTCGAGGCGCAAATATCCACGGCGCGTATTTTGCCGACCGTTTTGGCGCGCAACGCCGACGTTGTGCAGGCTGTGCAGGATGGCTTTCAAGACGAACGCCTTAAGACCTACCTTATTCGTACCCAAGAACTAACCGGTTTGGAGGCTATCCGGATCTATGATCGTATGGGTGCACTGGCCTTCTCCAGTAGTGCATTCGATGCCAGTCAAACCCCCTTGAGAACGAATAGCCTAACCACCGCACGTCAGGGCGCATTGGGGTCAGAACTTCTTATTTCCGATCAAGGTCGGCGGTTAATTTTCACGCGTTCAGTCATTGATGCTGAGACAAATTTCATCGGGGCTGTCTCAATAGAGATCAACTTGGAAAAGTTCGATACCGCGTTTAGCCCTCGGCCTGAGACGATCCTGTTCTTGGACGAAACAGGGCAGGTTATTCTCAGCAATCGGCCCAACGCGATATTGTCGCGTGTCGATGTCGGTCAACACCAAATCACGCTTCCGCAAGCCGCAGCGCATGATTTCAACAGATCATTAACGGGCGAGATAGAGCTATGGCGAGACATCCCCTTTGCAAGGTCAAACGCCGCAGTGCTGGTCGCCCAACAACAAATGCCGCGGCTCGCCTGGCGCGCGGTTCTGCTCGACGATATCGATTACGCTTTGGTTCAAGCCCGGAAATGGGGGTGGCTCGCAGGCATCGGCTTGGCGTTTTTGGGTGCCATTGGTTTTGCCATACAGCAGCGCCGCAAACGGCTGGTGACGCAGCTCAACACCGAACAAGCTCTTACAAGCGAGCTTGACAGGCGCGTGAAGCGGCGAACGTACGCGCTGGAAGAGGCGCAGCACCAACTTGTGCAAGCCGAAAAACTAGCGGCACTGGGGCAAATGTCAGCGGGCATCAGCCATGAATTGAACCAGCCTGTGGCAGCCATCCAAAATTACACGATTGCCGCGAAACAGCTTTTCGAAAGCGGGGAGGTTGCAACCGTAAAAGCCAATCTCGACGAGATTGAAAGCCAAACCGTGAGGATGTCGCGCATCATTCGAAACCTGCGCGATTTTTCCCGCAAAGACAGCGCGCCTCGTCAACCGGTAGAGCTTGGCCAAACTGCCAGAAACGCGGTGAAATACCTGCGAGAGCAAATAGACACCTATAGTATCGAAGTTCTTTGGATCGGGGATGGCACGGATCTGTGGGTCAATGGCGGTGCGGTTCGCCTCGAGCAGGTCTTGGTCAATCTGGTTTCCAACGCGGTCGAGGCCGTCAACTCAGCAGACCTGCGCACCATCAAAATCTCACTCTCCAAGTCGAACGTTCAGGCGATTGTCGAGGTCGAGGACAGTGGACCTGGATTGGTTAATCCCGATCGGGTTTTTGAACCCTTTTACACGACAAAATCTGGCGAAAATGACGATGGGTTAGGCTTGGGCCTTTCGATTGCCTTTGGATTTGTCGAAAGCTTTGGCGGCTCTTTGCGCGCCTCAAACGCTGAAAATGGCGGAGCGTGTTTTACCCTGGTGCTGCCGCTACTTGAACAAAGAGAACAAACGCAATGAAAGTACTTTTGGTCGAAGATGACGCCAGTTTGCGCAAATCACTGGTGCAAATTCTGTCGCTCCAAGGTGTCTCGGTTATTGAAGCCGGCTCCTACATCGTCGCCAAGGACGTTATTCTGGCAGATTTTGATGGTGTGGTCTTATCGGATATTCGAATGGAGGGGAAAGACGGGTTTGATGTCTTGGAATTTTGCCAAAAAACCGACCCGGATTTGCCTGTGATTTTCATGACAGGGCACGCGGAAATTCCTTTGGCGGTGCGCGCATTGAAAGCCGGGGCTTTTGATTTTCTGGAAAAACCCTGTCACCCGGACATTCTGTTAAATGCCATTCGACTGGCGACAGAACGCAGAGACCTGACACTCAAGAACCGTCAGCTTGAGGAACGCGTTCAAAAGTTTGATCCAGCAGCGCGTGATTTTCCCGGTCAATCCAGTACCATCACCCGCTTTCGTGGGGACCTGCGAAAACTTGCAGCCCTTCCGGTCAACATCCACGTCTGGGGTGAAGAAGGTGTTGGAAAGCGGCGAGCGGTGGACAGCATCATCGATCTGCGGTCGTCCGCATCGAATACAAAAACCGTGGATCTCAGGCATTTGTCTACGGAAGAAGTTGCAGCGATTGCGCAGATGGATCAGCTCACGCATCTGACAATGCAAAATGTACACGACGGCGCGTTAGAGGTGCAGCGCGATCTTCTGGGATTACTCGACAAACACCCTAAGTTGCAGATTATCACAACCGCAAAAGTGCCCTTGGCCGAGCTGACCCAAAATGTGCTTCCGAACGGGTTGTACCATCGCCACAACTTTGCCGAGATATCGGTTCCGCCTTTGCGCAACAGACCCGAAGATATTCTCGAGATATTTCGCGTGCTCCTACACGAGCAATCCGAGGCGCTCAACATTGCAATACCGGCCTTGTCGGATGATATTCTCGCAACAACAAGCGCTTCGCCTTGGCCCAGAAATATCTCAGAATTACGCCAGTGGGCGCAGAGGGTCTTGTTAAACTTGCACACCCATGACCTCGGCGTTTTGGATCTCAGCCTAAACCGGCGCATAGAGGCCTTTGAAAAGAGCGTTCTATCGGATGCCTTGGTGCGTCACAAAGGGGTTACGGCCAAAGTCGCGGATGAGTTGAGCTTGCCGCTCAAAACACTCTACGACCGCCTCGCACGCCATAAGATGAAAAGCAGCTCGTACAGATGAGCCTGTAATAATTTTTCTAAATTACACGTGACACCGGCACAGCTACTCACAGCCATCGATCAAATTGTGATCCGAACGGATAAGATCCAGGGAAACGACTGATTGAGAATTCAAGATTTGGGCTTGTCCTTAAGCGTTGAAATCGGCCTTCCTAGCAGAGGTTCAATTTACCTGCATCGTCCTTCTCTGCGACATTGGTGGATTTGAGATCAGCGACTCTTTGTGAATTGCGCTTTTGGGGAAACAGACCGCGGCGTGAGCGTCCCAGTCAGTCAAGCCTGAATCAGACGGACAGCAGCTTTGCGCGGGTTCCGGTCATTTGTGCAGCGTGCAGCATCTGGCACTATGCGCTGATTTTGTGGAAAAACTCCAAATTTCAGATGTTGTGATTTTTCGGAAAGAACCCGCGATACCGAAAAGTCAGATGAGATCTGCGATTAGGCGCAGTGGGCTGCCACATGAGCGGCAGAAGGCCAATTTGGCCGAACCCCTCGCTTAGAAAAATTGGTGGCGCTGTACGGACAAAAAATTCACCGATTTTGCCAAAAACGGAGTTTTTCAACAAAATC
>CAYGQQ010000128.1:0-6938 GCA_964352105.1 uncultured Rhodobacterales bacterium
GGCGACACGACGGGACGAAAGAGCTTTGCCGGCCCTTCTTGATCAAGCGCCTCGCCAGTAACGGCGCGTGTTTGAAGCTGGATATAGCCAAATGTATCAATATGGCGCTGGGCAAGCTCAAGGCTTGCTGCAAATCCGTCATCGATCTGCATGTCATCCTCAAGGATCAAAGCGCAATCTGCCTTGGTCTGCAAAAGCGCTAGCCAAGCGGTGCGGTGGCTTAGGAAACAACCGATCTCGCCGGGGCTTAGGGCGAACGGGTAGGCAGGTGCAATAATTCGCTGCTGGTAGGTGTTGGCGATCTGGTCGGGGCGCATTTTGCTGCCATCTGAGGCATCCAGAATGTCGCAAGGCACCCCGCAACGATCCCGCAAATCCGTCGCAAATGTCAGCCGCGCTGCTGCACGACGAAGGTGGATAACATAGCCAACGGTCGTCATGGGCAATAGCTACAGGATAAGTCATTCTCGGTACAATGGAATTGTCACCAAATGTCAGTCGCAGGCGCAACACCGGCTGGAGCAGATCGATTTAGAAGATGAAACCTACGGTCTTCAGTGCTAGGGAACAATGAACCACAAAGTCAGGGTAAAGGTGGCCCCATGGAACTAAATTTTATCCGTCGATTATTTTACAAGAAGCGCAAGTATTATAGCGATGATTTTGACTGGGACAATTATACGGCAGACAGCTACAAGCGCCGGGTGACCGGCGATATTGAGCCGGAATTTGCGACCTCTTCTGGTGAAACATCGCTGACATTTGACCCCGAGAAAGGCACCGTTTCAACCGGTGCCAAACCCTTGCACCCAAATCATCTCCTGATCCTTGAGGCGATCGGCCAACTTCAACCGGCGTCCGTCCATGAGGTCGGGTGCGGCGGCGGCGATCATGTGGCCCATGCGAAAGCGCTTTATCCTGAAATTACCGTCACTGGCGGGGATCGTGGCGCGACGCAGCTGGAGCTTGCCAAAGAGCGGCACCCAGAGATTTCCGCAGACCTTGGCCTGCAAGACATTACCATGCCATTTTCAGATGCTTGGCCGAAAGCCGATCTGGTCTACACGCAGGCTGTTGTGATGCATATCCACACCGCCGTCAGTCATTTTGTGGCGCTGTCGAACATCGTGCGGGCGGCGAACAAATACGTTTTGCTGATGGAAAATCTGCAATGCCACAACTTCGTTGACGATATTCTGGCGCTGAAAGAGGGCGGTCATCTGGATTGGGACACGTTGCATCTCTACCGCTTTGATGGCTCTACGGGTGCGCGGGCGATCTTGCTGTCAAAGACTGAGCTGGACCTCGTGCCGCTGACATCGGACGCACAAATTCGCAACGGCCTGAAGCCCTCGGCCAGACGTCTCAAGCGGTCAGATGAGGATAGCGCCCGTGGAATTTTCGGGTTTGCAGGGCTGAAGTCCTAGGGTCTTCCGCGCAGATTTAGACGCTTTCCCAAGGTCGGGTGAAGTCCCCCAGCGTCGCGCTTAGCTTGCCCTGATCCACATCGTCTGCGGCTTTGACTTGCGCCACCAATCCGCGTTTTTTGTCCTCGATGACAGAGACCACTTCGGCAGAAAGGCCCGCGTCCTTCAGCGCCGCGTTGTAGATGCGGGTAATCGCTGATTTCCGCAGGTCCGGCTTGAAGATTTTTCCGACAGCGGTTTTTGGTAGCTCGTCCATGATCTCCAAGTATTTCGGATGGGCGGCACGTTCGTGAATTTTCTCTTTTGCGTAGGCCATCAGGTCCGCTTCAGAGGAGGTCGCGCCTTCGACAAGTTCCACATAGACGCAAGGGATTTCGCCGGAATGGGCATCTGGCTGGCCGATGGCCCCGGCAAAGGCGATGTCCTGATGACCGGCCAGTGCCTCTTCGATCTCGGCAGGATCGATATTGTGACCGCCGCGGATGATCAGGTCTTTGGCGCGGCCAGTAATCCACAAATATCCATCCGGATCGACCCGCCCCAAATCGCCAGTGCGCAAGAACTTGTTTTCATAAAACAGATCCACGTTCTTGGCCGCTTCCGTGTAGGTGTTGCCCTCGAAAACGCCGGGGTTTGAAACGCAGATCTCGCCAATCTCGTCTGCCTTGCATTCTGTGCCGTCAACAACATTTCGGATGCTAACCTCGGTATGCGGGAAGGGCAGGCCAATAGACCCGATTTTCTTTTCACCATGGGGCGGATTGATCGAGACCAAGCAGGTGCATTCGGTCAGCCCGTAGCCTTCAACGATGGTCAGACCGCAGGTTTTCTCAAACCTTTTATAAAGTTCAACGGGTAATGGCGAGGAGCCGGAAAACGCAATTTGCATGGTGGAAATATCGGCATCTACCGGTCGCTGCATCAGCGCCGAGATCGCCGTCGGAACGGTGATCATGAAGGTCACCTTGTAGCGTTCGACAAGCTTCCAGAAATTGTCGAACACACCATCGCCGCGATAGCCTTGCGGGGTCGGGAAGACGACATGGGCACCAGACGCGATGACACTCATCAAGACCACATGGCTTGCGAAAACATGGAACAGCGGCAGCGGGCACATGAGCACGTCATGTTCATCAAAGAGCAGCGTATTGCCCAGCCAGCCATTGTACACGACGCCGGAATATTTGTGCTGCGCAACTTTTGGCATGCCCGTCGTGCCGCCCGTGTGGAAATAGAAAGCGACCCGGTCGCCGGCGCTGTCCTCAAAATCCAATGTGGTGTTTTGCTTTTTTCGCTCAACCTCGAAATCGAGCACATTGGCGCTGTGGCTTACAGGATTTTTCGGACGGATCAGCGGGACGATCAGCTTCTTTAAGCCGGTTAGGTAGTGCAGAAGGTCGACCTCCAGCACATGCGTGACACCCGGCGCGTCTGCGACGGCGGCGGCAACTTTCTGGCCCACATCAGTTTTGGGAAACGCTTTCAGCGTCACCACGACTTTTGCTTCGGTTTCGCGTAGAATGGCGGAGATCTGCGTGGGCTCCAGCAGCGGGTTGATCGGGTTCACGATCCCGGCGATAGAGCCGCCCAGCAAGGTCAGTGCGGTTTCGGTCGCGTTGGGCAAGATGAAGGCAACCACATCTTTTTCGCCAATACCAAGCGTGCGAAACAGGTTCGCGGTCTGGCACGTGCGGGCGTAAAGCTCAGACCAGCTCAGCGTTTCTTTGGCGTCTGTTGGGCCGGAGGTCAGCTGGTAGCTGAACGCGTCACGCTCGGGAAACGCATCGCGCGTGCGCTTGAGAAACTGGTTCATCGTCACCGGCAGGTCGCGATCTTCCCATTTGGATTCAGCTTCGATCCGGTCGCGGTCTTCGCGCCCTGCATATGTCGCCATGATATTCTCCCTTTGCCCGTCATACGCGGGCTTTTCTCCCTTCAGGCAAGATGGAAGCAAACGCCGATTTTCGCAAGTCTGACGCTACGCCAAATTTGGCTTGGGCCCTCAACCTGGCCCCAAAAATGGATCCGGCCGCAGGGTCACTGCGGCCGGATCATATCCTGAAGGCCGTTTTAACGGCGGATGCGGATCAGTCTTGCGGTATGCGCAGAACCTGACCGGGATAGATCTTGTCGGGATGCGTCAGCATCGGCTTGTTGGCTTCAAAGATTTCCTGATAGCGGGCGCCATTGCCCAGTGCTTTTGCGGAAATTCCCCAGAGCGTGTCGCCTTTGACAACCGTATGGAACACAGGATCAGAGCCTTTGACATCGTCCTCAACCGCCGCCACGCCTTCGACGTTGCCAACAGCGAGAATGATCTTTTCCTTGATTTCCTGGCTGACGGCGTCGCCTTGAACCTTCACCGTGTCACCATCAACCGAAATGTCGAGCCCGGACGCGTCCAAACCAAGATCGCTGATTTCTTTTTGAAGTGTCTCAGCGTCGGGCTGGGCAGCTTCTGCCTTGCCAAAGAGTGATTTGCCGGCGTCTTTTACGAAATTCCAAAGTCCCATCGGGGCCCCCATTATTTGAAACGATGCTGAGAAGATGAGCGGTTGAGCCGCGTTACGCAAGCGATTTAGCGGGGAATTATTCCGCGGCGATATCAGCCGTGAATTGCAACCGCGCCAACCGAGCATAGAGCCCACCTTCTGCCACCAGGCTGTCATGACTGCCTTGAGCGACGATTTCGCCTTTGTCGAAGACGATAATCCGGTCGGCTTTCTTAACGGTTGCAAGACGGTGCGCGACAACAAGGGTCGTGCGGTTTTTTGACAGGGTTTCTACAGCCGTTTGCACGGCGGCCTCGCTTTCGGCATCCAGTGCACTCGTGGCTTCATCCAGAAGCAGGATCGGCGCGTCACGCAAAATGGCGCGCGCAATTGCGATACGTTGCTTCTGGCCCCCTGACAGCATCACGCCACGCTCGCCCACATAGCTTTCATAGCCATCGGGCAGGGCGCTCAGAAACTCGTGGGCTGCGGCAGCTTTGGCGGCGGCCTCAACCTCGGCGTCCGTTGCATCGGGCCGCCCAAAACGGATGTTTTCGCGCGCAGAGGTGGCAAAGATCACTGGGTCTTGCGGTACCAGCGCGATTGAGGCGCGGAAATCTTCGCGCGCAACTTCCTTCAGGTCAGTTCCATCGACTGTGATAAGGCCTTTATCGGGGTCATAGAAGCGCAACAGCAACTGAATTATCGTCGTCTTGCCCGCACCGGATGGCCCCACAAGCGCAATCGTCTCGCCGGGTTTAACGTCCAGGGTCACGTTGTTAAGCGCGGCAATGTTTGGGCGTGACGGGTAATGGAACGTTACATTCTCAAAGCCGACGGCCCCGGTCAGTTTTGGAAGTGTTTTCGGGTCAACGGGGTCGCTGACATTGTCCTTGGATTCCAGTAGCTCCACCAAACGTTCGGTGGCACCGGCGGCGCGTTGAAGCTCGCCCCAGATCTCCGACAGGGCGGCAACACCGCCTGCAACCATGATGGCGTAGATCAGGAACTGGACAAGCTCCCCCTCGGACATGGCATCGGCACGAACGTCCCGAGCCCCGATCCACAAAACGCCAACAATACCTGTAAACACGAGGAAAATGACGATGACCGTCATGACCGCGCGGGTTCCGATGCGCTTACGGGCTGCGTCGAAGGATTTCTCCGTGAAGTAGCCGAAACGTTCGCGCGACGGGGCTTCATGGGTGAACGCCTGGACGGTTTGCACGGCCAAAAGCGCCTCTGATGCATTGCCGGAGCTGGCCGCAATCTGGTCCTGGTTTTCGCGACTTAGCACCCGCAGTCTGCGTCCCAAAACGATGATCGGAATGATCACCGCAGGTACAATCAGCAGCACCAGACCTGTCAGCTTGGCTGAGGTCAAAAGCATCAGGGCCAGGCCACCGATAAAGATCAGGATGTTGCGCAACGCAATGGAGACCGAAGAGCCGATAACTGACAAGATCAAGGTCGTGTCAGTGGTGATCCGGGACAGAACTTCGCCGGTCATGATCCGCTCGAAAAAGGCAGGGCTCATGCCGATGGTCTTGTCAAACAGGGCTTTGCGAATGTCTGCAACGACCCGCTCGCCGAGACGGGTCACCAGATAATAGCGCAGTCCGGTACCAATCGCCAAAAGGGAGGCAATGACCAGTGCGGCCAGGAAGTACTGGTCCAGTAGGGCGGCGTCGTCGGTTTCAAAGCCGTCAATCACACGCCGGACGGCCATGGGCAGGATCAAGGATACAGCCGCTGTCAGGGTCAGCGCCGCAATGGCCAACACCATCAACCCCAGATAGGGCCGCATGAACGGCCAAAGTGCGCTGAGGGCGCGAAAGTTCTTCGACTTTTCCCGCTCTTCCTGACTGGAATTGACGTCTGACATCTGCACTCCGAATTCGCTTAGACCGACTTACCCAAAGCGCCGGAGTGTCGCAAGCGCGGTGACGAATTTCGATCTAGGAGGTTTCTGGAGCGGGTAGCGGGAATCGAACCCGCACCTTAAGCTTGGAAGGCTCTTATGATACCATTTCACCATACCCGCTCGGAGGTTTGAGGCTATATTTTACTGGGTCATTGGCGTCAAGCGTCTATCTCCTGAAGATTGCTAGCGATTTCAAGCAACCGCAAATTCCTCGAGAGAATTCTAATATGTAGGCGCATTTCTCCCAAATTCTTCATATCTTTGGAGCCACGGGCGGAAAGTGGAAGTTCGTTGCGTTTGCGTAGACTCTTTGCTGCTCACGTGAGAGCAACCATTCGTTTGGACATTGATCTCAAGAATGCCGCAAACGATCTAGTGGTGGCGGTGAGCCCAAAGTCACAGATGCTGTACTTAGCGTATTGCGATAGGAAGCGGAGCAAGCGGACTATCCGGTTTGTGAGAAGTAGAATTAGCCTCCGTCATATCGGAATTTTTTTTCCGACACAGCGTTCAAGCTAATACCGAAGTTGGGTGTCACCAATCAGCGAGCAGTTGAGACATTCGGTTAAGCCCAATATCCAGTTTTGAGGACGACCCTCCGCCGACGCCCACTCGGATGTGGCTTGAAAGTCCGTACGCGCTGCCAGGAAGTAAAAAAGTTCGATAAGGCGCTGCCAGAAGACGTTTTGCAAAGCTGTCGCAATCGATGCCATCCGCTAATCGTGCCAGGCCTATCAAACCAGCCTCTGGTCGGTGCCAAGACAGCTTGGGCTCGGATGTGATGTAGTCATCCAAGTGCTCAAGCGTGGCGATACTGTCGTGACGCGCATTTGCCAACGCGTGGTTTAACCGTTCCGGGCGAAGCGCTATTTCGGCAATCACCTCACCTAGAACATTCATGATCTCACTGCTGTTTTCGCGCAAGATGACCGCATCCATCACTAAGTCTTTGTCCTGACAAACTAGCCACCCCGTGCGTAAACCTTGCAATCCCAGCGCCTTTGAAACGCTGCCGGTCGTGATGCCCCGTTGGTAAATGCCAGCGATTGATGGTGCCCGGTCTGCTGTCCATTCCAGCCCAGCATATACTTCGTC
>CAYGQQ010000129.1:0-6926 GCA_964352105.1 uncultured Rhodobacterales bacterium
TGGTTGAATCTCCGCGCTCGGCCCTGCGCGCTGGCGATCTGGCGATGCATGGCAGCTTCTTAAGCTTCGGCACCAATGACCTGACGCAGATGACCTACGGTCTGTCGCGCGATGACGCGGGGCGGTTCATGTCGGACTATGTCGCCAAGGGCGTGTTCGAGGAGGATCCGTTCCTGGCATTGGACCAGAGCGGGGTCGGAGAGCTGCTGGAAATAGCCTGCAAACGCGGTCGCCAGTCCCGTGAAAAGCTGTCCCTTTCCGTTTGCGGCGAACATGGCGGGGACCCTGACAGCATCGCATTTTGCCGCGATCAAAACATGGATTATGTCTCTTGTTCTCCTTATCGCGTTCCAGTTGCAAGGATCGCAGCCGCTCAGCTGGCGATTCGCGCGCCTGTGGATAAAGAGGACGATTTTGAGTTCCCCGAGGACTAAAATAGCCTGAAAAGCGCTCGATGCCTCGGATTCCAGCAATTTTCCGCTGATTGTGGCATTTGCTGGGCACGCCCTAGACGTTTTTATGGCGCATCCCTATAGGGTCGGTTTGACTTAATCAGCTGCAGATTATGTGAGTGTCGGAAGGTTTAGGGGATGAATTTTAAAAAGTATGCGCTGGTTGCAGCGTGGTTAATGTTGCCAGCAGTGGCTGTGCAAGCAGATAGTGTCGCATCAACGTCCAACGACCCAACGGCGGGGTATTCCGCTACGGTGTTGCAATTGGCCTCGACCGAGCGTTCTGCGCTTCAGGCGGCCCAACCCAATCGTATCGCTAACCTGGCGCGCACAGTGTCGCGCACGCCGGGCAAACGTGACCCGTCGATAATCAGCAAGTCGACCTTGGCCGCGATGCCTGTAGCCGATGGTGGCCCGGAATGGCATTGCCTGACCGAAGCTTTGTATTTTGAAGCGCGCGGCGAGTCCGTGAAAGGCCAGATCGCCGTGGCAGAGGTTATTTTGAACCGCGTTGCGTCACCGAAATTTCCAGACTCCGTTTGTGCCGTCGTCAATCAAGGCACTGGCCGCAAATACGCCTGCCAGTTCACCTATACATGTGACGGCCACCCAGAGATCGTGCGCGAGATCAAAGCCCATCAGCGGGTTGGCAAAATCGCTCGGTTGATGCTGGATGGCGCGCCGCGTGTGCTGTCGGGTGGGGCGACCTACTACCACACCACGGCTGTGAACCCGCGCTGGGCCAAGACGTTCCGCCGCACGGCAAAGCATGGTGTTCACCTGTTTTACAGCGCATCCTAAGGCGACACCGCCAATCATGTCTTAATCCAATGCAGCTGCGACGTTTTTCGTCGTTTTTGTCCGGCATGGCATGCTAGGACGCTTTGGCAAGACTTGGAATTGGGCGGTGCGCGCGTGACATCAGAGATCAGCTTGGCTTTCTCACATCCTGCCGACCGGGCAGAGGCGACCTCTGGCCCGAACCTCCTGGACCGCATTTCGCTGCGCGATCACATTCGTGAAGTCGAAATCGGGGCCTTTCAGGCAGAACGGGGCACTACGCAACGCATCTGCTTTAACGTTGTGGTCGAAGTGCGCATCCCCGACGGGCTGGATGACGATGTCGACAAGATCCTGTCCTACGACGTAATCACCGACGCGATTGACCGTGAATTAAGCGCCGAGCGGCTCAACCTCTTGGAGACGCTGGCCGAGCGGGTCGCGGAAAGTGTTCTTCAGGACCCGCGCGCCGCGCGCGTGTTCGTTCGGATCGAGAAGCTTGATCGCGGTCCCGGTGCTTTGGGGGTCGAAATCGTGCGCGACCGTCAAGCCGTCAGTGTGGTCACCGAAGAGGATTTCGTGATCCACCCGCTGGTTGTCTATTTGGGCAATGACGTGCTGCACCATGAACATCTTGCGCACTATCTTGACGTGCTGTCTGAGACGAATATCCCGCTGGTTCTTTGCGTCGCCGAATGTGGCGTGCCCGCGCCTGAAGCCAGCCACCCGGCAGCGCAACGCCGGATCGACCTTTTGGCGATTGAACAAAACGCATGGGTTCTGGCCGCGCGCGACAAGCGCTGCGTTGTCGTCAGCACCCGGACGGAACTGGATTGGGCAATGAAACATGACCAGATCAGCGTTTGGGCCCCATCGAAGATTGTGCTCGATGCGACAGACGGCCCGGACCTCAGCCAGATGAAGGCCAGCGCGTTGGCCAACTGGTTTGCCGAGGAATTCCAAGCCGCCAGCCGGTTTACCCTCAGCGATGCGGAGAGCGGCCCCGGCCAGCGGGTCAGCGGTCAGGATTTGCTGTCGGACAACGCGGCAATCCTGCAAACCTTGGCAGATTAGCGCGAGCGGGCCATGAGCGTCTATTACCGACCCATCGTACAAACCGATCCCGCCAGCCCCAAAGACGCGCAGCCATTGGCGGGGGGGCTGCTTTGGTTCAATCGGGCCGAGGCCATCGAACGTTCTGGCAAACGGACGCTGATCGCAGCCGCCGAAGTTTCTCAAAAAACTCTGACCCGTCTGACGGCCGCGCGCGCCGATTTCGCCGGGCTTTCCATGGCGGTGCCCAGATTGATGGGCATCTTGAACGCCACGCCTGACAGCTTTTCCGATGGTGGCAAGTTTATCGACCCCGCCGCTGCCGTGGTGCGTATTGATGCGATGGTGAAGAATGGTGCCGATATTATTGATATTGGCGGCGAAAGCACCAGACCGGGCGCACAAATCATCAAGACCGACGCTGAGATAGCCCGCGTCGCCCCAATCATTGAAGCGGCCCGCGCGGCGGGTATCACAGCGCCCATATCGCTCGATACACGCAAGGGTGCCGTGGCGCAGGCGGGGCTGGCCAAAGGTGCTACGATCATCAACGATGTCTCTGCCTTCACCTATGATCCTGCGATGGCTGCGCTGGTCTCTGAAGCCGCTGTCCCCGTTGTGCTGATGCACGCTCAGGGCGATCCCCAGACCATGCAAAACGCGCCAGAATATGACGACGTTCTGCTGGATGTTTACGATGCGCTTGAGGCCCGCGTGGCTGCCGCGAAAGCCGCCGGGATCAAGCCAGAGAATATCGCCATCGACCCCGGTATCGGCTTTGGCAAGACCCAGACCCATAACCTGCAACTGATCCGCGGGCTGAGCCTTTTTCATGGCCTTGGCTGCCCGATTTTGCTGGGGGTATCACGCAAAAGGTTCATCGGCACGATCGCGGACCAGCCAGAGGCCAGCCTGCGCGGTCCGGGCTCGGTAGCGGTCGGTCTGGAGGGGCTGAGACAGGGTGTTCAGATGTTGCGGATCCATGATATAGAGATGCACGCGCAGGCGCTGGCAGTGTGGAACGCGATGCTCCGGCCTGACGCATAGAACAATTCGATAACCGCGCGGCAAACGCACGGGCTGGCAAGAGGGCCGTTGAGATGAGCAGAAAGATTTTTGGGACCGACGGTGTGCGCGGTCAGGCCAATACCTATCCGATGACGGCTGAAATGGCGTTGCGTCTGGGCGCAGCGGCGGGGCGGTATTTCCGCCGCGACGGCTCAAACGTGCACCGGGTTGTCGTAGGCAAAGACACCCGTCTGTCGGGTTATATGTTTGAAAATGCGCTTACGGCGGGGTTCACTTCTACTGGGATGAACGTGCTGCTTTTGGGACCGGTTCCCACACCGGCGGTTGGTCTTCTGACCACGTCAATGCGTGCGGATGTTGGTGTTATGATCTCCGCGTCCCACAACCCGCATTATGACAACGGCATCAAGTTTTTTGGCCCCGACGGGTTTAAACTGTCCGATCAGGCCGAAGCCGATATCGAGGCGTTGCTGGAGACAGAGGTTGCACCCGCGAAGGCGCAAAATATCGGCCGCGCGAAACATATCTATGACGGTCGCTTTCGCTATAACGAACGGGTCAAATCCACCTTTCCCAATGGCATGCGCCTTGACGGCTTGAAGGTCGTGATCGATTGCGCCAACGGGGCCGCATACAAAACTGCGCCGGAGGTTCTTTGGGAGCTTGGGGCGGAAGTGATTGAGGTTGGGGTGTCGCCAAACGGCTTCAATATCAACGAAGGCTGTGGGTCCACCAATGTCAAAGCCGCCGCTGAGACGATTGTAGCGCATGGCGCGGATGTTGGTATTTGCCTTGATGGGGATGCAGACCGGGTGATGGTGCTGGATGAAACCGGCACTGTGGCCGATGGCGATCAGTTGATGGCCTTGCTGGCAGGCCTCTGGGCGGATGAAGGAAAGCTGAAAGGCGACGCGCTTGTGGCCACGGTCATGTCCAACCTTGGTCTCGAAAAACACCTCGAAAGCAAAGGGTTACGCCTTGAACGCACCCTTGTCGGGGACCGCTATGTGGTCGAGGCAATGCGCAAAGGCGGCTTCAATTTGGGTGGGGAGCAATCGGGCCATATCGTGATGACAGATTACGCCACCACTGGCGACGGTTTGATGGCGGGTCTGCAATATCTGGCAGCGATGGTGCAAAGCGGCAAACCGGCCAGCGCGCTGGCCCGGCAGTTTGCACCTGTCCCGCAGATGCTGAAAAACGTCCGCTACGAGCTCGGTATGACCCCGCTTGAAACCCCGGATGTGAAGGCCGCAATCGCCGATGCCGAAAAACAACTGCAAGGCTCCGGCCGCTTGCTGATCCGCAAATCCGGGACGGAGCCTTTGATCCGCGTCATGGCGGAATGTGACAACGAGACCCTCTTGGAACAGGTCGTGGACGCTGTCGTCGCCTCGGTGGAGGCCGTGACCTCCTAGCGATAGGCGTATCTTTTGTTTTGCACCGGTGAGATCAGCAGTGAAACAAGCGCTCCGACGATCATTGCGGCACCAACGGAAGTTGATTGCTGGCGTATTTGATCGGCGGACATATTCCCAAGTTTAGCGACCCGAAACGCCGCATCCAGATCATAGCTGAAATACCGATGGTAGAGCGTGTATTCGAGCTTCGTATGGTTGATCTTGCTGTCCGGCAACAGGATCAGCGAGTTCTGAAAAAGGTAAAGTCCTCCCAAAACCGTGGCCCCTTTCAACCGGTCTTCCACGCTAGCGCGGGCGAGCCCACCTAAAAGGCCGCCAAGCCGGGACCGCCGCTCGTTATGCTGGCGCTGCTCGCCTGCGACATTCATCGCGACAAAGGAATTGCCGAGGCCGATCACAAACCATTGCAGGACCACGGCCCGGGCCGCGAGCCGCAACGTAATCGGGGCAAATTCCGCAATCCGCGCGTCGCTTTCGTCCAAATTGCTGCCCAATGCGCTTGTTGGTCCTAGGATAGGAGGGGCCGCAAGCGCGGTCAGCAACCCTCCTTTTGTGAACCGACGACGATCCATTTTTCTCTCCCCCACGAAATAACAAACTGAATGCTACGACCGTAGCACAGGTTGTAACTTCGACAAAACGCGTGGGTTTTCGCTTTGGGACTAGGGGCTTAGCGGGCTCTGCGTTTGGCGAGCGCTTGCGAAATGGACCGCCATTGGCTTATCGCGATGCCCGACAGAATGATGGCCAACGCGAAAAATAAGGCAGGCTTCAACGTCTCCCCCAGCAAAGTCACACCCAAGATCACCGACCAGATAGGCACCATATAGCTGGTCAAGCTCATAAAAAGCGACCCGGCGGTCGTGATCACGCGAACGCGGATCACTGCGGCCAGTGCGGTTGGGCCAAGGGCTGCATAGATCAGCGCGGTGGTTGGCAGCGTGGGGAAGTCGCGAGGGACGCCTTCGATCCACAGCGCCAATGGAACGGTTACAATCGCCGCCACAAGTAATGAGGCTGTGGCAAAGGCGATGGGGGGCATTGGTGGAGCGCGCCGGGTGACCACGGACCCGCACGCGTAGCAGGCCGCGGCCAACAAGCAAGCTATGCGCCCGTAGGTCTCGTACGGGGATCCCGTGGTCTCAATCGCGCCGGGGCCGACCAGGACGCCAATGCCCACAAAGCCCAACAGCATGCCCAGAATGCGCCTAGGCCCGATCCCTTCCTCGGGCGAGAAGATGGCGACGACGGGCAAGACCAGCAAAGGAACCGCGCCCATCGCCACGCCCGCGAAGGCTGACGGGACGAATTGCTGACCTTGGCTGAGCAATACGAACGGCAGCGCGGTAGCACCTGCGCCGACCACCGCTGAAAACGCCCATTGCCGCCGGGTTGTAAGGGTGCGGAGGCCTTGGCCGAGAAAAGACCCAATTACAGCCAGCGCAATCGTTGCGATTGTCACGCGCAGCGCGGCGACGGTCCAGGGCCCGAACCCATCAAGCGAGATCCGCACGCTCAAGAAAGCGCCGCCCCA
The DNA here is from genome assembly GCA_964352105.1 of uncultured Rhodobacterales bacterium. Taxonomy (GTDB): domain Bacteria; phylum Pseudomonadota; class Alphaproteobacteria; order Rhodobacterales; family Rhodobacteraceae; genus Litoreibacter. The sequence continues at coordinate 6,270 of CAYGQQ010000129.1, forward strand.
GATCAGTCCGAGGCAGACAATCAGAAACCAGTTCAAGGCACCGGGGTTGCTGGGGGAGGGCGTTGTCATCCCTCAGCCCTATACCAACGGACCGTCCTCAGCGATGGTAAAAATTCGCGCTCAGGTTATTTCCAGCCAAACCGTTCCGCCATTTCCCGCGTCGCCAAGCTGCAAAGATGGGCAGCAGTTTTTAACGGCCTCAGCATGGTCACGCCACATGTAATAGCTCGCGAAAAGCGGCCTCAATTTACCGGTGATCAGCCAACTGATCAGCGCGGTCTGCTCGTTGAAACGATGGCTTTGCCAAGGGTCCTGATAGCCATAGGGCAGAAAGATGTCGTGGAAATGCACGATCACGCCGGGTTTCAAGGCTGGCAGGATGCGGTTGAGGATGATGTCGACGTCAAAGCCTTGCTGAAGGATATGACTGCTGTCGACAAACACGACATCGCCGGGGCCGAGGTTTTCAAATAATTCAACGTCTTGCGGGCTAAGCGTGCGGCGGTGAAACGTGACATCCAACGCGGTGATATCTGCGCGCGGGGCCGGGTCGATGCAGGTGATCTTGCCGGGCGATCCCTGATCGCGCAAAGCGCGCGCCATGAAATGTGTGGAATTTCCCGACCCGATCTCAATGATATTTGCAGGCTTGAACCG
>CAYGQQ010000130.1:0-6887 GCA_964352105.1 uncultured Rhodobacterales bacterium
TTAGAAACAAAGAACGCCCCCGCAGAAATGTGGGGGCTTTTTTGGGTGGGGGGATCCTCGATCCACCTGTGCGACGGAAGACCGGAAAACGCATGCCGCTCAGCTAGGGGGCGGTTGTCAAAGTGGCGTGCAAATTCGCGTCCCGCTGCCCGCATACTACTGATCTGCGCCGTAACACCGCACCACCCGCCAAGCAGGTCGGCGGCATCGACGTGCTGTGCCATTTCGCGGGCGAGGTCTAGGCGTTCCCGAGCACTAGATCAGCGCAGCGCGCGCCCAGCATCATCGCGGGCGCATTGGTGTTGCCTGCATTGATATCGGGCACGGCGGACATGTCGCAAACGCGCAAACCATCAATACCACGAACGCGCATCCGCGTATCCAGTACTGCCATCGGATCACCATCCGCGCCCATCTTGCAGGTGCCGGCGGGGTGGTAATTGGTCTTCACAAACCGCTTGCAATGGGCGCGCAACGCCTCGTCGTCATCGCGCTCCGGGATCACAATCTTCCGAATGCGGTTCTTCAACGGGGCCGTCTCAAACACGCGACGGAAGAAGCGCTGGCCGCGGATCATTTCGGCCATGTCGTCTTCGTGCTTCAGTAGGTTCGGCGATACGCTTGGCATCTCAAACGGGTCGGACGAGCGCAGTCGCACCTCGCCGCGGGATTTGGGTTTCACCACCACCGTGGTGATGGTCAGTCCATAATCATCCTCTACCTCCTCGAGCGCATCGCGATCCAGGTACACAATGGGCACGCAGAAAGCCTGGATCGTCGGATCAGCGTCGGGCGCGTCAGGGTTCACGAAGGCCCCTGCCTCCACGCCCGCCGATGTCACAGGCCCTGTGCCAAACATCTTGAACTGTGCGCCATTGCGCAGCATCCGCCACCCGTCACCTTGTTTGAAATACCCATACGGCCCGTTGGCAAACGCGGTGATCGGCACCTCGGGGTGGTCGATCAGGTTCTGCCCAACACCATCAGAGGGGCAGGTGACGTCGATCCCATGCGACCTCAGATGCGCTTCCGGCCCAATGCCTGATTGCAGCAACAGCTTCGGCGAGACCAATGCGCCTGCCGTCAAGATCACCTCGCCCGACACTTGCACGGTATGATCGCCGGATTTGTCACGAAATTCGACTGCGGTTGCGCGCCCGTTCTGCACCACGATCCGCGCCACCTCGGCATGCAGCTTGACGGTCAGGTTCGGGTTCTTCTCAAGGGGTGCAAGGAACGCGTAAGCGGTCGAGCTGCGCCGCCCCGCGCGATTGGTGAATTGGTAGAACCCAACACCGCGCTGCGCTGGACCATTGAAATCAGGGTTAAACGGCTCGCCCAATTGCTGAACCGCCTGCACAAACCAGCGTGACATTTCATTGATATGAGCGGGATCAGACACCTGTACAGGTCCGTCTGCCCCGTGCAACTCGTTGGCGTAGCGGTTGTTGCCTTCCATGCTCCGAAAATAGGGCAGGACGTCTTCCCACCCCCAGCCGACACCGTCATTCGAACCGCGCAGAACGGCGTTCCAAGCATCGTAATCTGATGGCCGCCCGCGCATATAGACCTGCGCGTTGACCGACGACCCGCCGCCCAGAACGTTGCCCTGCGGGATATCATGTATGCGGCCATCCAGATGCGGTTGCGGCTCGGTCCGGTGATACCGCATGAATTTGGAACCGTTGATCATTTTGAAGATACCCGGCGGCATATCGAGCAGCGGATGGTGATGAGAATGCCCAGCCTCCAGCAGCAGCACGCGCGCGCCGCCATTGACCAGACCGGCAGCACAAGCAGCGCCAGATGATCCTCCGCCAATGACCACAAAGTCATAGGACGTCTTCATCTGTTCGAATTCCTTCGGTCGTTTTTTATGGGCGCTATGGACCCGCGTTCCACCAATTCACATTCCAGTTTGGTCAGCGGGTGGCGGGCATTTCCTGTGGGGCCGTGGAACAGCTGATCAATAACCCAACGTCCCATCGATCTGTCCGCAAGGTTCATCGACGTCAGGGGCGGTGATAGGTGCCGCGCGATCTCGTCGTCGTCATAGCCAATCACTGAGATATCTCTGGGGATCGACAATCCCATCTCCTTCAGCGCCTCGTAACATCCGACGGCCATCCGGTCGTTGGAGCAGAAAATGGCCGTGGGTGGGTTGGGCAGCGACATCAGCTGTTTGGTGCCCTCAAAGCCGGAGCTTGGCAGCCAGTTCCCTTCGACAACCAGATCGTCTTCAAAGGGCAGATCGGCGGAGGCCAGCGCGTTGCGGTACCCCGCAAGCCTGCCGCTGGCGCATTCCATGAACAGCTCGCCGGTGATCAGGCCGATGCGCTCATGCCCCGCCTTGATCAGCGCGTTCGTCGCCGTATGTCCGCCAGCAACCTCGCCCGGGATCACCGCCGGGCGCTGCAAATCATCCGTGTAGCAATTCAGCAGAAACACCGGAATATCCGTGTCCTTCAAAACCTGCGGCAGCGCGATCTGACGGGTGAACACGCAGGCATAAATGATCGCCGACACGCGCTGATCGATGAAGTATTGCAGCGTCTTGGGCTCCAGTACCGGGTCGTTGCGGGTCTCTGCCAGGAGTACGACATTGCCGGTTGCTTTCACGGCCTCCAACACCCCGTCATAGGCGTGCACGCCTTCGGGACTGGTGGCCAATGTGTCGATGACAAAGGCAATCGGACCATCGATATAGCCGGGGTTTTTGTCGACAGATTTTGACGGTTGTGCAGAGGCCTTGTACCCCAGCTCTCGCGCCGCATCCAAAACTCGCATGCGGGTCTGGTCCGAAATTTTCGCTGTGTCGTTGTTGTTCAGCACGAAAGACACCGTCGGCTGCGAGCACCCGGCGACGCGGGCAATATCGCGCATCGTGACCCTGTTGCGGTTTTTGGATTTTGCCTGAGGGCTCAGCCCATTTTCGCCGTCTTTCATGGTTACTCCCAAATTCACTGAGTCTTGGTAGCCGATATTGGTTCTCCCTGCAATTATCAATTATTAGTAATATTACTAATTGACTTTAATAATTGATTAGCTATCCAATTGGGCGACTCACAGCACGGCGCTTTGCCCCAAAATCCGAGATTGACATGATAGCTGCCCGCACTTCAGACGATGCTCCGATCAAGGGTCAGATGTATGTTGACGGCGCTTGGGTCGCGTCTTCTAGCTCCGCCCTGATCGAAGTTGAAAATCCTGCAAACGAGCAACTCATCGGGCAGATCGTTGAAGGAACGCCTGAGGATGCAGACGCCGCAGTTTATGCCGCAAATGCTGCCCTTCCGGCGTGGGCTGCACGCCCCGCGATAGAACGCGCGGCGTTTGTCAGAGCGTTGGCAGACGCGATGGAGCGAGACACGCATCGATTGGCCACTTTAGTCACGGCAGAGCAAGGCAAACCCATCGACCAAGCCATTGGAGAGATCGGTGCCGCCGTGACTTTCCTGCGCTACGCTGCCGAACAGGCCCGCCGTATTCAGGGCGATATCGTCACCTCAGATAACCCCTCCGAAGAGATCCATATTCGTCGCCACCCCGTTGGCATTGTCGTTGGTCTGACTGCGTGGAACTATCCGTCCGCCCTGGCCGCCCGCAAGCTGGGTCCAGCACTGGTCGCAGGCAACACGTTTGTCCTGTTAAGCCACGAAATCACCCCATTGTCGGGACTCGCCATAGCTGAACTTGCGCATCAGATCGGCCTGCCGAAAGGCGTTTTCAACGTTGTCACCGGGCGCGGGCATGTGGTTGGTCAGCGGCTGGTCGAACACCCCGATACTGACTTGATCACCATGACCGGCAGCACGCGCGCGGGACGCGAAATTTTTCGAACCGCCGCGGATGAGCTGAAGATCGTGCGCTTGGAGTTAGGCGGAAAAGCACCTTTCATCGTGATGGAGGACGCCGACATTGGTGCCGCTGTCTCTGCGGCCGTGACTGCGCGATATACGAATTGCGGGCAGGTCTGCACCTGCAACGAGCGGATGTATTTGCACGCGGCAATTGCCGATGAATTCCTCGACGGTTTTGTTGCCGCCAGCAAAGCGCTGAGTATTGGCGACCCGATGGGCAAGGTCGACCTTGGCCCAAAGGTCAGCGGCATTGAGGTCACCAAGATCGAAGAGATCGTCGCCCGTGGTGTGGCCTCTGGAACGGAAATCTTGTTGAAAGGCGGGACCCTCAATGATGGCGCTTATGAAAAAGGCCATTGGGTCGCCCCGACAGTGTTCGAAGTTTCAGACAATGCCTCGCCCCTGATCCAGGAAGAAGTCTTCGGCCCCGTGGTTGCAGCCAAGCGGGTCAGCGGCTTTGATGAGGCGGTCGCATTGGCCAATGACACGTCATTCGGGCTGTCGGCCTATCTGTTCACTCAAAACGCCAAGCGCATTGCACAGACGCCTTACGCGCTGAAATTCGGCGAAATCTACATGAACCGCAGCAATGGCGAAGCCGTTCAAGGCTTTCACACAGGCTGGGGGCATTCCGGAGTTGGGGGGGAGGACGGGCAGTACGGCTTTGACGCCTATCTGAAAAAACAAACGACTTACTTGAACTGGGGATAACCCCGAACAACCGCGCCGGGAGGTTTGGCGCATTTAGTGGAGGAAAACACAATGAAACGTAGAGTATTGCTGCTGGCCGCAACGGCCCTGAGCTTTGGCATGGGAACAATGGCTTTTGGACAGTCGCTGCCACCTTTGGAGAAGAAAGAGCGCTACAAGGTCGGCTTCGCGCAGATGGAATCCAACAACCCATGGCGCATTGCTGAAACTAAATCCTTTGTGGACACCGCTGAAAGCTGCAACTGGGACCTGATCGCGACGGACGCTGCTGGCTCCGCTGCAAAGCAGGTCGCTGACGTGGACAGCATGATCGCGCAGGGCATCGACGTGCTGTTCCTGCCGCCGCGCGAAGAAAAGCCGCTGATCCCAGCCGTTAAGAAAGCACGCGCTGCGGGCATTCCGACATTCCTTGTTGACCGCTCGGTTGATCCGGCTGCTGCGAAACCCGGCGAAGACTTTGTGGCCTTCTTGGGTTCTGACTTCATCGACCAAGGCCGCCGCGTTGCTGAATGGACTGCCGCGAACTTTAAAGGTGAAAAAGGCATCATCGTTCAGCTGGAAGGCACGACAGGGTCCTCGCCTGCCAATGATCGCAAATCAGGCTTTGACGACGCAATTGCCGCCGATGACCGGTTTGAGATTGTAGCGTCCCAATCCGGCGATTTTGCCCGCGATCTGGGCCGTCAGGTGATGGAGACGTTGCTGCAAGCGCATCCCAACGTGAACATCGTCTATGCGCATAACGATGAAATGGCGATCGGCGCCATTCAGGCGCTTGAACTGGCGGGCCGCAAACCCGGTGAGGACGTGTTGGTGGTCTCCATCGACGGCACGCGCGACGCGCTGCAAGCGATCATCGATGGCAAAATGGGCGTCACGGTTGAAAGCTCGCCGTTCTTTGGCCCGTTGGCATGTGAAGTCATGAACCGCTACGCGAGCGGCGAAGAGATCGAGCATTGGGTGCAGGTGCAGGACCGCATCTTCACGCAAGAAAATGCTGCAAAGCATATCGACGAAGCCTATTAAGGCCTCCCTTGCCAATGGGGGCACGGTCGATGATCGTGTCCCCATTGGTGTATCTGATTTTGCCAATGGGGGCGAGATGGCGGAACTTCTAAACATGAGCGGGATCGACAAGGCTTTCGCCGGCGTCAGTGCCCTGTCGGGTGCATCTCTGGAGATCGCCTCGGGCGAAGTGCATGCGCTGATTGGCCAAAACGGGGCTGGAAAATCAACGCTCATTAAGATTCTGACAGGCGTCTACCGCCGCGACGGTGGTGTGGTGCAGTTCAATGGCGCGGAAAGTGTCCTGACCAGCCCGCGCGAAGCGCAGGCCGCAGGCATCGCTACGATCTATCAAGAACTCAACCTTGTCCCGCTACGGTCTGTTACCGAGAACGTGATGATGGGCTATGAACCCAAACGCTTTGGTGTCCTGATCAACTGGAAAGAAGCGCATAAACGCACCCGCGAAATCCTGTCGCGTTTCGGTATCGACATCGACGTGCGCGCGCCTTTGGGCAGCTATTCCACCGCTATTCAACAGCTTGTCGCTATTGCCCGCGCGGTGTCATTGGATGCGCGTCTGGTAATCATGGACGAACCGACGTCCTCGCTGGATGCCTCCGAGGTCAAAGTGCTTTTCGGTGTCGTCAAAGGCCTGCGGGAGGCGGGGGTTTCCGTGCTCTACGTCTCTCACTTCCTTGATGAGCTGTTCGAGATCTGCGACCGCGTCACCACGATGCGCGACGGGCGCACGGTCGATTGTCGTGCCATTCAAGGGACCACAAAACTGGACCTTATTGCCGGCATGCTGGGCCGAGACGCGGACGAGATCGAAAGCGCAGGGATGACCGAGTTTGGCGCGGGCACATCCGGTGCCAAAAAGGGCGACGTTTTGTTGACGGCCGAAGGCGTCTCGACCGGGCCACGCCTGAACGGGTTCGACATGACCCTGCATGAGGGCGAAATCATCGGCCTGGGTGGTTTGTTGGGGGCAGGGCGCACCGAGGCCGCCCGCGCGATATTCGGCGTAGACCGCCTGACGGAGGGCACCGTTACGGTTAAGGGCAACAGCGGCGGGCTTGATACGCCTGCAGCGGCCATTGCGGCGGGTTTTGGGTTTCTGACCGAGGACCGCAAAGCTGAAGGCATCATCCCGGATATGTCAGTGCGCGAGAACCTGACGCTGGCGTTGCTGCCAAAGCTTACAAAAGGCGGGCAGATCGACCGTGCCCGGGAACGTGAATTGGTGGACCACTACATCAAAGCGCTGGGCATCAAGACCGCCAACATGGAACAACCGATCCGCGAACT
>CAYGQQ010000131.1:0-6812 GCA_964352105.1 uncultured Rhodobacterales bacterium
AGATCCGTTTTGGTCGCCCCGAAGACATGTCCAGCGCGGCAGAGCGGTTGGCGCAACGGATCCAGTTACGTCTCTGGAGATCTGGCGGATTGGTTGCAGGACAAAGGCATGAAGCATTCTCGCGGCGCGCCGTATCATCCGCAAACCCAAGGCAAGATCGAGCGTTGGCATCAGACTTTAAAGAACCGCATCCTGCTGGAAAACTACTTCCTGCCGGGTGATCTTGAAGCTCAGATCGAAGCCTTCGTCGACCACTACAATCATCAGCGGTATCACGAGAGCATCAACAACGTCACACCCGCCGACGTCTACTTTGGCCGTGACAAAGCCATTCTAAAACAAAGGGAAAGGATCAAACGAAAGACACTCGAAGCGCGGCGCTTGCATCACCGACAGCACGCCGCATAATGAAACCAACCAGATGAGCCAAACTCTCTCTTAGTTTAAGCTGCCATTGGTTCCAAAAACCCTGACGACGGACAAGCATCATTTCTGTTGGCATCTGCCTATTCCTTTTGGGGCGTTCGCAAGACTTTCCAAGCATTGGCCATTGGCTCTTCAGTTTGATGGGCTTAGGGCTCTGTGTGTCCATGCTATTGGCAAGCAAGATGCAAGGACAGTCCATCTTCATCTGGACCAGCGCCTACTTTATTCCTCCCCTAATCTTTGGCTTTTCGTATTTGCTGGCGCGACTCCGATTTTGGCAAGCGACATTGGCCTGTCTTGCCCTTTCCGTACCGTCCGCCACATACGTTATGCCGATGGTCTTCAGTGCGTGGTCTGAGAATACCGCGGAAATTGATAGTGAGCCATCATTCGTATCTCCTGATCCGGAGGCAATTTATGAAGCGCAAACTGCGAAGCGCGCCGCAGTTTTCAACAAAATTCGCCCCGGCGACCCTTCCAAAGTGGAGTTATTTTCCATTCTCGGAGCAGGCTACCCCTATGAGCGTGTATTCAAGCGCGAAGTCTTGGCCGCGGCGACACATCTTGAAGAAACTTATGTCGGCGTGGACCGCTCCGTCGCTCTTGTCAATGATATGCATGACCCCTCCAATTACTTACTTTTGAACCGGACAAACCTGACAAATGCCGCGAAAGCGCTTGGCGCAAAGATGGACGACGACGACATATTGCTGATATTTCTCACGTCTCATGGTCGCCCTGGTAGGTTTTCCACGAAATATCATGGTCTAATCAACTATGATCTGACCCCAGAAGACATCGACAACGCGCTTCAGGCGGCTGGTAATCCAAACGCGGTAGTTATTGTCTCTGCTTGCTACTCGGGGTCATTCGTAGAACCGCTTGCCGCACCGAACAGGTTAATCCTGACTGCCGCTGATGCCGAAAGTGTTTCGTTTGGCTGTAATGATGAAAACGAATGGACTGAATGGGGACGCGCCTTTTGGCTGAACGCCATGCGCGAGACCCGAGATTTCCGAGAAGCGGCAGAGCAAGCGAAAATAGCCGTTTCAGAACGGGAAATCCGTGAGGGATTCACGGCGTCAAATCCGATGATTTCAGAAGGTCCCGAAATTGGACGAATGCTTGCCAGTTTGCTCAACGATTCTTGAGCTTCGAAAACAAGCTGATCGCCCACTCTTGTCCGAGTTGGTTTGGTATGCGTATCGCCATGCTTTTCTGTGAACGATTGCTTTGACCCCTCAGAGCTGTCGATCGGTTCTGTCATGGGCAGCTGGTTGCGTCGAACCAGAACATGGGTCGATCTCCTAACGGATCAGGGCGTAGTATTCGTCGCACACATCCTCATCGACCAAGACCCCTTGATTGCCTCCATAAAGCCGGTCGTTCTGATCTTTGCGAGGTCCGGATATCCAGTAGAAATCAACGCTCTCGGTTTCAAAATAGTTTGCCTTGAAGCCCGCACTTTTGAGGTTCTGGAATCTAAGCCCTTTATATTAAATAGTTTTCCCGGATTTTGAGTAATATACCCGGCCTATGACCGCGTCCCCCTCGAGACCGTCCGATTTAGCCTCGATGACATTATCCGCGACCGCGCCAAGCGAAATTCACTTGGCAGTTCCGCATCTAAATCAAGTTTCCCCCGCCAATGATCAGCATGGCGCATAAGACACCTCCTTCATGGGGCTGGCCTGACTGAAAGACCAAGCGATAGGAAATTCAAGCGCCAGCTTGCAATCCGCACTATTCGCCATCCGCGTCATGTTCAGCCCAGAGATCCGGCCGTCGGCGTTTTGTCAGCGCTTGCGATTGCGCTTTTCGCCATTTGGCGATTTCGCCGTGATGGCCCGACATCAAAACATCCGGGATCTTGCGGCCTTTCCACTCTGCCGGGCGGGTATATTGCGGGTGCTCCAGAAGGCCGCTTGAAAAGCTCTCTTCTTCGGTCGAGGCGGCGTTGCCCAGAATATTCGGCAGCAACCTGACGGTGGCGTCTATCATCGCTTGGGCGGCGATCTCTCCGCCGGTCATCACGAAATCCCCCAAGGAGACCTCTTCGATCTCGTATTCCTCAAGCACGCGCTGATCCACCCCTTCAAACCGACCGCATAGCAGCGTGACCCCTTTAGCCTTCGCCCAGCTTTGTGCCATCGCTTGCGTGAACGGTTTCCCCCGCGGCGACAGGTAGACCACCGGCCATTTTGCACGCTCAGCGGTTCCGGACGCGGCCTTATCCAAGGCCTTGCCGACGACGTCGGCGCGAAGCACCATACCCGGTCCACCGCCCGCAGGCGTGTCATCGACATTGCGGTGCTTGCCGTCCCCGAAGGGCCGCAGGTCAATCGGCTCCAAGCGCCACAAGCCGTCTTGCAACGCTTTTCCGGTCAATGACGCGCCCAGCACGCCAGGAAAAGCCTCCGGAAACAGGGTGATCACCTTGGCGCACCACGCACCTTTCAATCGCGGCTTCTCTGTCAGTAGGTCGCGCGGTTGCAGCGAGGCGCTGATCGACAAGCGACCATGGGACTTGGAGGGGGGTGTTTTTGCCATGACCCGGCTTTTAGATCAGCGCACGCGGCTGGGAAACAGGTTTCTTTGGCCTTGTGCCTGCATATGCCAGTTGTTGCACCTGACAGGCAGGAATGCTTCAGTCAGCCCATGAACACCCGATCTATTCCACGCTGGCTTGAGGATTTGCCGGAACGTCAGCAGGCGTTTGACGATCTTTCCAAGATCGTCTCAAAACAGCCCGAGCTTGCCCCCCTGAAACTCCGCGAAGTTTTGAAGATCGGGGAAGGCCGGCAGGTGTTTTTTGTCAAGTGGCACGGCGAAAAGGCTGTCTTGAAACGTTTCTTGCCCGGCGCAGGCGATGCCCCGGACCAAACGGTAATGAACCTGCAAGCGGAGCTGGACCACCTTGCCCCCCGGATGAGCGACGGACCCTACCAGATCAACCGCTGCCTTCTGGCGCGTCCCGATCTAGGCTTTGTGGTGTTGAGTTTTGCGAAAGGCAAACGGATCACGGATGTTCTGAGCGCATCAAACCCGACCAAGCGCGCAAGGCTTATGCACGAAAGCGGCAAATGGCTGGCGCATTACACATCCGACCGCCGCCGGTCCGGCAAGTTTGGACCGCGCTACTGGGTTAGACGCCGGGCAGAGGCGGACACGACCGCGTTGAGACCAGATGATCAGCGGCTGTTGCAAAACCTACTGGAGGCACTGGATCGCTGGGCAAACAGGCTGCAAGGATGCCAAGTGACCCAAGCTGCAATCCACGGCGATCTTTCGGGCTTGAACCTTCATGTCCAAGCGGGTGTTCTGACCGGCGTTGATGTGCAAGGCACGTGTTGGCAAGCGCTGTCGCGCGACGTGGCCCGCTTTCTGGTTTGGCAGCAAATCAAGGACGTGCAACCTGGTTCAAACGAAATGTACGGGATCAACAAACCAGATTGGGAGGCCTTTCTGTCATCCGGCGTGCTGCCAACGGAGGAGCATGAAACGACGCTGCCGTTTTTCGTGGGCGACCGCTTGTTCGGAAGTTTGATGTTGGATCACGACAAGGAGCCATCGGCGAACCACGCCCGTCAGGCTATCAGAGGCTTCATCACGCAGGGCTGATCGAACCTTTATCCGAAGTGCCTTTGCCAGTATCGAGCAAACCTTCGGGGGGATCTGCGATGATCCGGCCGGCATTCAGATCGACCGTTGGAACCGCATCCTTGGTAAATGGCAACAGCAATGAGCCGCTCAACCCCGCACCGCGAATTTCCAGAATGTCACCGGCACCGTGGTTCTGAACCGCGGCAACTTTGCCAAGCAACGTGCCGCCCGTGTCGAGAACGTCTAACCCCATCAGATCGGTGTGGTAGAATTCGTCATCCGGCAGGACCGGCAGCAGGTCACGATCTGCATAAAGCTTTTCACCACGCAATGCTTCGGCCTCGTCGCGAAAGCGGATACCTGACAGGCGAGCGGCAAATCCGTTTTTGACAGATCGGGTAATTTTCACAGTGTATTCAACGCCTTGTTCAGTGAACAGCGGGCTGTAGGTAGCTATGTCCTCGGGCGAGGCGCAAAAGGATTTCAGACGAATTTCGCCTTTGATCCCAAAGGCCCCGGCTATGACGCCGACCACGATCCTGTCGTCAGGGGCGCTCATCTTTGAAGCCCGACGCAAATGTCGCGCGCATTCACTTCACCGCCTGCGCTAGTGCAGCGCGCGGCGAGTATTCCACGCTCCACCTTGATGCCGCCATAAAAGGCGAGCCCAAGCAGAACAAGGTTAATTGTACGCCGGATCATGGATCGATCTCCTGGTGGACATCATCGAAAAAGGGCGCGCCAGGAAGCGCGCCCGATAAGCCAGATTACTCGGCTTTTTCTTCAGCTTCCGCTGGTGCTTCTTCAGCCACTGCTTCTTCTGCAGGAGCCTCTTCCGCGACCACGTCTTCTGCCGGTGCTTCTTCTTCAGCCGGGGCCGCCGCCGCTTCAGCTGCTGCCGCTGCTTTTGCCGCCTTTTCTTCCGCACGGTCCTGAGCTTTCTTGCCCGGAACAGCTTTCTTCATGTTCGCGCGCTCTTTCTTCTCTAGAACACCAGCAGCTTCCAACATGCGCGAGACGCGGTCTGTTGGTTGCGCGCCTTTGGACAGCCAGTGCTGCACACGCTCCATGTCCATTTTCACGCGATCTTCGCTGTCTTTTGGCAGAAGCGGATTGTATGTGCCCAGTTTTTCAACGTAACGACCGTCACGTGGCATACGGCTATCGGATGCGACGATGCGATAGAAAGGGCGTTTTTTGGACCCACCGCGGGCCAGACGAATTTTCATTGCCATTGTGTATTCTCCTAAGATGGCTGAACCGGGAACCCCCGGAAATTATTGAAACTTGTTGCACCAGAGATGCGCTAATCTTGAAACTTTCTGTGGTTCTGGATGACTTCCCGAATGATGAAATTCAGAAAGGATTTGGCGAATTCGGGGTCGAGGTCGGCGCGTTTTGCCAAGTCCTCAAGACGTTCGATCTGTGTGGCCTCGCGTGCTGGGTCCGATGGCGGCAAGTCATGCTCTGCCTTCAGTTTGCCCACCGCTTGCGTGTGTTTGAAGCGCTCGCCCAGCGTGTAGACAAGGATCGCATCAAGGCGGTCGATCGAGGCGCGATGCTCTTTGAGAAGCTCTGCGGCGCGGGTTACAGCATCACTCATGTCGCAAACTTTCCATACCCAAACATGCCCGCGGCCATCGCGGTGAAAAACAAGGCAGCACCTGCACCGCCATATCCCAAAACCGCCATCGCTGGGCCCGGGCAAAGGCCAACCAAGGCCCAGCCGAAGCCAAACAACACGGAACCTGCGAGCAATTTTCGGTCGATCACTGGCTCGGATGGAGTTGGGATGGGTGTTCCCAGAACGGCGTTTTCACGGCGTTCAGCAATGCGCCATGCCAACAGCATCGGAAGGATCGCACCACCTAGAACGAACGCCAATGTCGGGTCCCAATTGCCAAAGAGATCAAGCCAGCCCTGGACTTTTGCCGTGTCCGTCATGCCAGAGACGGTCAACCCAAGACCAAAAAGCAGTCCAGCCGCCAAAGAGATCACAAGACGCATCATGCCACCCCTAGATACGGGCGCAGCAGCGCCATCGTTGCAAACCCAGCAACCAGATAAGCCAAGGTCGCAACAATCCCGCGGACCGAAAACCGCGAAATCCCGCAGACGCCATGCCCCGATGTGCAGCCATTTGCCATGCGGGTTCCGACGCCGACGGCAAGCCCGCCAATGACCAGCAATAGCATGTTCTCGGTAAGGTTCGTTTTTGGCAGGCCAAAGAATGCGCCGTAGGCAAGCGGCGCTGCAATCACGCCCAATACGAAAACCACGCGCTCAAAGAAATTGGTCCGGCCCGTGCCGTCGATGATCCCGCCCAAGAGGCCGGAGGCCCCCATGATGCGGCCAGACACCAGAAGGTAGAGCGCCGCAGCGCTGCCGATCATCAGACCGCCGATCAGGCCATATATCCAATCTAGAGGGATCATTTTTTCTTGCCGAATCCTGACAGCCCCGGAGGCAGACCCATGCCGCCACCCATGCCGGGCATTCCGCCGCCGGGCAGTCCCATACCCATCTTCTTAGCGGCTTCCTCCATCGCGGCAGGGTCGTTCATGTCAGGCATGCCACCTTTGCCGAACATGCCTTTCATGGCCTGTTTCAGCATGCCGCCTTTGCCCATCTTGCCCATCTTCTTCATCATGTCGCCCATCTGGCGGTGCATCTTGAGCAGTTTGTTGAGATCGGCGACGTCCATGCCCGCACCCGCCGCGATGCGTTTCTTGCGGCTGGCCTGGAGCAATTGGGGTTGTGCGCGTTCGCGTTTGGTCATGGAT
>CAYGQQ010000132.1:0-363 GCA_964352105.1 uncultured Rhodobacterales bacterium
CATTAGATGATTTTTGAACTTCAATGAGGTTTGGCATTTCCAGAACTTCCCGGATTTTGCCAAAATATTTACGGATGCGTTTCTGACCAACGTATGTTTGCGCCATGCTCGTCTCAGCCTTTCAGTTTCCTCGGGTCACCTCCCCCCGGGGCCGGGGGACATGCCACTTGGATCAAGGGGGTGAGGTTCAATACCTGCGCGCCGTCCCACTGGCGTGCTCCCGAACCGTAACCGCTCCTTAGAAAATGCCCTTCTTCGGAAAGGCCCTCTCTGAGACGCGGAAAGCCGGACCCGGAATTTCCCGGATCCAGCTAACTTTTTAGGGTCGCAGCGGTGCTGCGCCCAGATTACTTGAGCTCGACT
>CAYGQQ010000132.1:373-6801 GCA_964352105.1 uncultured Rhodobacterales bacterium
CTCGACTTCTGCGCCAGCTGCTTCCAGCTTGCCCTTGATGTCTTCTGCTTCTGCTTTGTCGACGCCTTCTTTGACGGCTTTGCCGCCAGCATCAACAAGGTCTTTTGCTTCTTTGAGGCCCAGGCCGGTGATGGAGCGGACTTCTTTGATGACGTTGATTTTCTGCGCGCCAGCAGCGACCAGGATAACGTCAAATTCAGTTTTCTCTTCAGCCGCTGCGCCAGCGTCGCCGCCAGCTGGACCAGCCATCATTACTGCGCCACCGGCTGCAGGTTCGATGCCATACTCGTCTTTGAGGATGGTTTTCAGTTCTTGTGCTTCGAGAAGGGTCAGACCAACAATCTCTTCCGCCAGTTTCTTCAGATCAGCCATTATACTGTTTCCGTTCTATTAAGATGTGTTCCAACGTGTGTTTTTCAACCCACGAAAATCTTGCCGAGGTTTACGCTGCTTCCGCGCGCTCCTCGATGGTGCTCAGAATGCTTGCCACGTTCGATGCAGGTGCGCCAATTGCGCCGGCAAGGCCAGAAGCAGGAGCCCCGATGCAGCCCACGATGGAAGCAATAAGCTCCTCGCGAGACGGCATAGCAGCCACAGCTTTGACACCAGCGACGTCCAACGCGCTATCGCCCATTGCACCGCCAAGGATCGACAGCTTGTCGTTTTCCTTGGCGTAGTCGTTAACCACTTTGGCAGCTGCCACAGGGTCTTCCGAATAGGCGAGAACGGTCATGCCCGAAAGGTATTCACCGATGCTTGCGCATGGCTGACCTTCCAGAGCGATTTTGGCGAGCCTGTTCTTGGCGACACGTACAGACCCACCGGCTTCGCGCATGCGACCCCGGAGATCTTGCATCTCAGCAACCGTAAGACCTTCGTAGTGGCTTACAACCACAACGCCAGAGCTTTCAAAGATTTGGCCGAGTTCCTCGACCACTTTCTCTTTTTGTGCTCTATCCACAGTTTTACTCCAATTATGGGGAATATTCCCCGGCTCAGTCTAACCGGATTGCTCCGGTGGTTTGGTCCGCACGATTAACGGGGTCACATAACCACCCGGAGCTTGCGCCCGCGGAAATACTGGTCTGAACCCGTCTCAGGCAGGAAAATTAAGGCTGATGCCACCCACCGTCTCGGACGAATAAAGGCCCGTACGAATCTAACGACGGGCCAATAGGGGGCTGTTACTGGGTTTTTGCCGTGATGTGAAGGGGTGTCTGGGCTAAATCGGGATGAATCCTCAGATTAGCAATAGATCACCCATTTCCTCATCGTCGTCACAGCTCACGCAGCCAGGTGCGCCACAACTGTCACAAGGGATATCCGACATATCGGCAATCGGGATCAGGTCGGCCAAGCTGCCTGCCTCCGCATGCGCGGTTTGCTGGGTTTCGTCACAGCTGACGCAGCCCGGAGTGCCACAGCTTGCGCAGGGGACATCCGTCGCTGGGATCAGATTCATCAAGTTGTCAGAACCGCCGGCTTGGTCTTCACCACAACTCTCGCAGCCCGGCGTGCCGCACAGGCCACAGGCCATTTCGGCCACCGGCACTGCGGAATGAGAACAAGGGGTATCCGCGTGATGCGCATGCCCGTCATCTGGATGGTGATGCGCCGCCTCTGCCGCGGCCGCCGTAGCGAACAACTGATGCAAGTCGGTTCGAATTTCGCCGGTCGTTTCGTCTTCGTCATCTTCCGGGGCCTTCTTCCCGGCAAGAACAAGCAATCCCGCGGTCGCACCACCGCCGGTAAAGACACCAATCAGGGCGGCGACAATGCCAATAATACCAAGCCCCAGAAACGCCGCACCGCCACCGCTTCCGCCATCGTCGCTTAAAGTGCCACCGCCAGGGGTAAGTCCACCGCCACCACCACCGCCGCCTGAGGCGTCGCCGTAAATTTCCTGAGCCCCTTCGATATCGCCCGTTCCAAGCGTGTCGCCTGCGACGAACGGGTTCATGATCTCAGTGATATCGTTGACATGATCGAGGCCGATCCCGTGGCCGATCTCATGGAGCAGAACCGCGTAGAAATCGAGCGTGCCGACATCGCCTTCGGGGGACCAAAATTCGTCGCTATCCATGGTGATCGCGACGGAAATGATCTGATCAACGGTGGGGAGCGGTTGGAAAGAAATAAAGGCCTGACCGACCGTGTCCCCGGGCAAGGAGCCCATGCCGACAGTCAGCACAGCAGGATTTGCAGCCGTAGCCTGCTCAAAATCCACGCCAGAGATATTTTCCCAAGCCTGAAACGCTTGCTGAATCTCGGTGTCGAAATTTCCATCGTTGTAGCTGGTGGTATTATAGTCCAGCCCATTCGCCGCACTGACACTAGATGACCAATAAACTGGACCACTGGCTTCACCGTAGGTTGGTGTGCCCCATTTATATCCACTGAGTGCGAATGGCATGTCGCTGCATCTCCGAAGTTTTGGTTACTGCGCTGTTACGCGAAGGATTCTATTAACTTTACGAGCGATTTTCTTAACAATTCGGTCATAAATATGGCATTTGTGCACAGAACGCAGATTGTTGCCGACACGACAAAAAAAGGCGGGCCAAAGCCCGCCTAATTTAATGATTGTTTCCAATTAAGAAACTATGAAGCCCGGCTTATTTGCCAGTCGCGTTGTCTACAGAAATGGAGACGCCAGGACCCATGGTAGAGCTGACGACGATCTTCTTCATGTAGGAGCCTTTCGACCCGGATGGCTTCGCCTTGGAGACCGCGCCGACGAACGCTTTCACGTTCTCGACCAGCTTGTCCTCAGAAAAGGAAGCTTTGCCGATGCCTGCATGAACAACGCCTGCTTTTTCGACTTTGAACTGTACCTGGCCGCCTTTGGCCGCTTCAACAGCCGCCTTGACGTCCATGGTCACGGTTCCGACCTTCGGGTTTGGCATCAGGTTACGTGGACCCAGAACTTTACCCAGACGACCCACGATTGGCATCATGTCAGGGGTTGCAATGCAGCGATCAAACTCGATCTTGCCGCCCTGCACGATTTCCATCAGATCCTCGGCACCGACGACGTCTGCGCCCGCTGCCTTGGCTTCTTCTGCTTTTGCATCACGTGCAAAAACAGCGACGCGAACAGTTTTGCCTGTGCCGTTAGGCAAATCGACCACGCCGCGCACCATCTGATCGGCATGACGAGGGTCAACGCCCAGGTTCATTGCGATCTCGATTGTTTCATCGAACTTGGCTTTTGCGTTGTTTTTGACGAGTGCTACGGCTTCTTCGACTGTAAGGTCTTTCTTGCCAGCGAACTGCTCACGTGCGGCAGTTGTGCGTTTTCCGTATTTTGCCATTACTTCACCTCGATGCCCATAGAGCGAGCAGAGCCCGCGATGATCAGCATTGCGCCTTCGACGTCGTTTGCGTTCAGATCTTTCATCTTCGCTTCTGCGATCTCACGCAGTTGCTTGGTTGTGACCGAACCCACGATTTCGCGCGACGGTGTTTTCGCACCAGATTTCAGTTTGGCGGCTTTTTTCAGGAAGTAGGACGCAGGTGGCGTCTTGATGTCCATAGAGAAGGACTTGTCCTGATAATATGTGATCACGGTCGGGCAAGGGGCACCTGGCTCCATGTCTGCTGTTTTGGCGTTGAACGCCTTGCAGAATTCCATGATGTTAATGCCGCGTTGACCCAATGCAGGACCTACGGGTGGGGATGGGTTGGCTTGACCTGCAGGAACCTGCAGTTTCATCGTGCCAGCGATTTTCTTGGCCATGGGGCCTCTCCTTTTTCAACACGCTTTGGGTCGCGACCCGCAGCTTTTCGTTTTAGTGGTCCGGCGCCAGGCGCGCGCGCCCTTGCCTCCCACAAGATCAATCAGGTCCAGTCTTACGACTGTTTGGTAACCTGAGTGAATTCCAATTCGACCGGGGTAGCCCGGCCAAAGATCGACACAGTCACCTTCAGGCGCTGCTGATCGTCATCTACTTCTTCAACCATGCCAGAGAAGCCCTCGAACGGGCCATCTGTTACGGCAACATTTTCGCCAACATCAAACACAATGGTCGAGCGTGGCGCTTCGGCACCTTCTTCAACACGGTTCAGGATTGCATTTACTTCGGCATCGCGCATCGGCATTGGCTTGCCCTGCGGGCCCAGAAACCCGGTGACGCGGTTGATCGAGTTGATCAGGTGATAACCGCGATCGGACATTTCCATGTGGACAAGAACATAGCCTGGCATGAAGCGGCGTTCAGCAGTGACTTTCTTATTGCGGCGAATCTCGATCACTTCTTCGGTCGGCACCAACACTTCGTCGATGTCGTCCTGAAGTCCGTTCTCTTCGATAGATTGACGGATTTGCTCGGCGATACGCTTCTCAAAATTTGAGAGCACAGAAACCGAATACCACCGTTTTGCCATGTTAAACCGACCTCTGATCTAGCCCGCCGGAGCAGGTTTATTCCAATTCAAACAAAGGGTTGCACTTGCCACCCGCCGAAACGAAAACAGCGCGCATCTCGAATCGATACGCGCTATGTTTCCTTGTTGTCCGGTGCTTTACGCTTCGAACCTCATAGATTCAAGAGGTTCGGGTTCGATTTCGCCAGGATTTTGCAGAAATCAGAACAGTCCGAAAATTCCGCTCAGGCCAGTTCGGATGCCAAGATCGACAAGCGAAAAGAAAATCGCCGTCAATGTGGCCATGATGAAAACCATGATCGTTGTCAGCAGAACCTCGCGGCGGGTTGGCCACACGATCTTTGAGACCTCAGCACGGACTTGCTGAATAAACTGTGCTGGGTTGGTGATGGCCATGATCGGGTTTCCTTACTAAGCGGTCGTTCTTGGCAAATACGGTGCAGATGGGCGGATTGCAAGGCCCGGACGCCACCCCGCAGGTGCAGAAATCAGACTAAGTCCGGGATTTGGGTTTGCCGGGCCTGCCCGGCTTGCCAGCTTTGGGTGCGAATTTGGCCCCGGGTTTCTTTCCGAAACCGCCTTTGGGACCTTTCGGTTTGCCACCCGGTTTTCCACTCGGTTTGCCAGCGCCTCTGCGCCCGCCCTCGCCGGGGTTTGACCAGTCAGGCTTGCCCCGTTTGTCACCTTGCTTCGGCTTGAACGGTTCTGCAATTGTCTCGGGCTTGGCCTTGCCATGCATTGGCTTTGCTTTTTGCGGCGGCTTTTTCGGTCTCTTCGCCTTTGGCTCGGGCGCGTCATTCCAGTCAATAGGGGCCGAGGATTTTTCAGGTCGATCAGCCTTACCTTTGGGCTGGGAATTGCCGGATTGGGGCTTACTTGTTGGTCTTTTGCCCGCGTATTCTTTTTTCGGATGTTGCGGTTTGCTTGGCTGGAAATCCGACGGGGCTTGCTCCATCTGAGTGACCTCTGCACCTTCAATGCGCATCGCGTTTCCCAGCTGTTGCAGGAACCCCGCGACCTCAGATTGCTTGATCTCAACGTAACTAGCATCTTGTTGAATTCGAATTGCGCCTATCGCGGTCTTGGTCAGCCCACCAGCTTTGCAAACCATTGGCAACAACCGGCGCGGCTCGGCGTTCGCAGATCTGCCGCCAGCGATCGAAAACCAGACACTTGGACCAAACGCCTCACGCGGTGCGGGATTCTCCGGAGCGGTTGCCAAATCTTCAGGGGCGGAATGGTGGCTGGCATAAAGTCGCAAATACGCAGACGCGATTTGTTCCACCGAGAATTTGCCGACCAGTTTTTCTACCGACGCGCGTTCGTGATCGGTGATCTCCTGAAGCCAGGCGGGATCGGCCATCATCCGGTCCTCGTCCTGTTCGCGCACAGCATCTGCGGAGGGCGCATCAGACCATTTGGCGGATAGTTTTGCCTGCCCCAGAATGCGCTGCGCTTTCTTTCGGGCCGCCGGTGGGACAATCAACGCGCTGACGCCTTTGCGCCCTGCCCGTCCGGTGCGTCCAGACCTGTGCAGCAATGTTTCGTGGTTGTTGGGCAGCTCTGCGTGAACAACCAGATCAAGGTTCGGCAGGTCAATGCCGCGCGCCGCGACATCAGTTGCCACACAGACGCGCGCGCGCCCGTCGCGCATGGCTTGCAACGCGTGGGTGCGTTCGCTTTGGGACAGCTCACCTGACAGAGCCACGACGGAGAACCCGCGGTTCGAGAGCCTCGTTGTCAGCCGGTTCACCATCGCACGCGTGTTTGCAAAGACAATCGCGTTCGGGGCTTCATAAAAGCGCAGAACGTTGATGATTGCGTTTTCCGCGTCATGAGCGGCGACCGTCATGGCCTGGTATTCGATATCGGCGTGCTGGCTTTTCTCCGCCGTGGTCGTCACGCGCACCGCGTCTTTTTGGTAGCTTTTGGCAAGTTTCGCGATGGCTGCGGGCACTGTCGCTGAAAACATCAGGGTTTGGCGCGCGCTTGGGGCTTCACCCAAAATGAACTCAAGATCCTCACGAAACCCCAGATCGAGC
>CAYGQQ010000133.1:0-6794 GCA_964352105.1 uncultured Rhodobacterales bacterium
CATGGAACACATCACCCACATTCAACAGGTTGTCGACCGACGCGCGTGCGCTGCCTAGCGAGTTGTCCTCGCGCCGGGGTCGCGCCCATTTTACATCCGCGCCGCGCAGCACTTGCGGCTCAGCAACCCCTTCAACGCCGATCAGCGCATCTGCACCATCATGGGCCAGAACGACGGCTGCATTCCAGCCTGCGATATCGCGTGGGAATTTGGTGTTGACCAACGCCTCGGCCCAGTTTTCAGGGTCGACATTCTCGATCTTGGTTTTGACCGGGTGAAACACGCCTTGCGCTCGGTCGTAATCTTCCAAGGCGCGGCGCAAGGATTTCGCAGCTTCCGACTGCAATTCAGGATCGACCGTGGCGCGAATGGTCAGGCCACCCCCGAAGAATTCTTCCTCGCCGAAGTTCTTTGACAGCTGGCGGCGAATTTCATCGGTGAAGTAATCGCGGTCCGGGATCGCACCTTTGAAGCCCTCAATATCACCACCCTGAACCGTCAAAAGCGGCGCTTCCAGCGACCCTTGATAAGTGGCGTTGTCGATATAGCCGTTCTCCATCATCTCGCGCAGAACGAAATTCCGGCGGCTGATGGCGCGGTCCCGTTCGCGTACAGGGTGATAGTCTGAGGGTGCCTTCGGCAATACGGCCAGATAGGCGGCTTCCGCAACATTCAACTCCGACAGGGTCTTGTTGAAATAGGTCTGCGCGGCCGCAGCCACGCCGAAACTGTTCTGTCCCAGAAAAATCTCATTGAGATACAACTCAAGGATTTTCTCCTTGCTGAGCGTGCCTTCGATCCGGGCCGCAAGGATAATTTCCTTGATCTTCCGCTCAGCAGAGCGTTCGCCGCCCAAAAGGAAGTTCTTCATCACCTGCTGTGTAATCGTGGAGGCCCCGCGCAATCGCCCCCCATTGGCCGCGTCATAAGCCGCTTTGGCGATACCTGCGGGATCATAGCCCTTATGCGTGTAGAAGTTCTTGTCCTCGGCAGAAATAAACGCCTGCTTGACCAGATCAGGAATTTCGTCGGCAGCCGCAAACAGGCGGCGTTCCTGCGCGAATTCGTCGATCAGGTTACCGCGCCCGGAATAGATCCGGCTGATTGTCGGCGGCGTGTATTGCGCCAACTGCGTCGTGTCAGGCAAATCGCGGCCATACATCACAAACACTGCGCTGACCAACAGTGCAACGGCGAACACGCCAAGACAAATCAGCGTGAAGATCGAACCGAAGAACGACAATAGGGGACGAAGGATCACTGCAGAGCCTCTTTAAAAACTTGGCTGATCATACGCTTGTTCCGGCGCGGCGTCAAAACCTCTCGGCGGGGAATAGCCGGGGGAAGCGATCACATTTATGCTCAAATTGTCGCGACCTGCACCTACTTGCGCAACCGTTCTGCCCGGGCAGCATCCTCAAACGCCCAAAGCGCCAACGCCTCGCTTATCGCCGTCGCAAAGCGCCCACGCCAGGCTTTGTCGTTGATTTTCTCCAGATCAGCCTGTGACGACAGGAACCCCAGCTCGATCAGGACCGAGGGGATATCAGGCGCTTTGAGAACCGAAAACCCCGCCTGAGAGCGCGGGCGCTTGTAAAGATTGATATCGTTTTGCTCCAAGGCTGTAACGATGGCATTGGCAAGCGCATCTGTGCGCGGCTTGGTTTGCCTGCGCGCCAAATCCATCAAGACCGTGGCGATCTGATCGTCTTGCGCGCTGAGATCGACGCCCGCCAGAATATCGCTGCGGTCCTGTCGTTCTGCCAAAGCCGCACTGGCCGCATCAGAGGCTTTGTCGGACAAGGTATAGACGCTGGTGCCAAGCGCCCGCCCTTCCAAAAGTGCGTCTGCATGCAGCGACAAAAACACATCCGCGCCCGCCGCACGCGCGATGCTGACACGTGCAGGCAGCGACACGAAGCTGTCATCGGTCCGCGTCATAAGCACGTCATGGCCCGCGCGGATCAAGACCTCCCGCAGCTCGCGCGCGAAGGTCAGCATCAGATCAGCTTCTTTCAATCCATCGGTTTGCGCACCGGGATCAACCCCACCATGGCCCGGATCAAGCACAACAACCATCGGGGCGTCGGGGTCATTTGGGGCCAAGGATGGTGCAGTATCCTGCGACGCAGTGTCTGCTGTTTCAACCTCTGCTTCCGTAGCCGGACGCAATCGCAACGACAACGTCGCACCCCCCTCGATCTGATCAACGACCAGGTCTGCAACCGCCAGCGCCATTGGGCCGCTCAGATTAAGGATCAACTGCGACCATCCTGGCTCCACCTGACTGGTGCGCACCGCCGTCACCAATTCGGAGCGGTCAAGCTGAGCGATACCCGGCTCAAAAATCACTTCCCGAAAGGCAATCGTCGCCGTGTCAGGATCGAAACTGACCTCGGGACGATACGGCACCGGCTGAGACAGCCGCAACGTGATCGCGACCTCCACACCTTGGTCGATGATCTGCGAATTTGCCATATCAACACGGGCAACCGCGCGCAGGTCCTGGGCCACAACACCGCTTGCCAAAAGCAGCGTGACGAGGCTTGCGACAACTGCGACGCGGATAGCGATCATGCGCGCCGCGCCTCGAACCAGGATTGCAAGCGGGACACCCCTTCAAGAATGTCATCGGTACCGCGCGCATAGGAAAACCGCAAAGTCTGGTGGCCCCGGACCGGGTCAAAATCCAACCCCGGCGTCACGGCCACGCCCGCATCCTGCAGAATTTCCGCAGCCAGCGCACGGCTGTCCTGGGTCAAATCCGAGACATCGGCGTAGATATAAAACGCCCCATCCGGCGGCGCTATCTTGTCAAAGCCGGCACGCGGCAAGCCTTCCAGCAGAATACCGCGATTGGTACGATAGACCTGCAACATGGCCTCGGTCTCATCCTGTCCCTGCAACGCACCTAACGCCGCGATCTGGGCGGCATGCGGCGCGCAGATGAACATGTTCTGCGCCAATCGTTCAATGATGCGCACGTGATCCGGCGGCACGACCATCCACCCCAGACGCCATCCCGTCATGGAGAAATACTTGGAAAAAGAGTTGATCACATAAAGATCGTCGCTGATCTCCAGTGCGGAGACCGCGCGGCCGTCATATTGTACGCCGTGGTAAATCTCGTCGGAGATAAACGCGGTGCCCCGCGCCTGACACTGCGCGATCAAATCCGCCAAATCGGATTTAGACAGCATCGTGCCTGTGGGATTGGCCGGGCTGGCGACGATCAACCCGTCAAGGTCCTGATCGGGCAGTTGCGGCACATGGCGCTGATCCACATGGGTGGGCAGACCCACGGGCGACAAATCCAGCGCTTTCAAGATTTGACGATAGGATGGATAGCCGGGTTCTGTGACGCCAACCTCGGCACCCGCATCGAAAAGTGCGGTAAACGCCAGAATGAAGGCCGAGGACGATCCAGCCGTTATCACCACCCGCTCCGGGTCAAGATCAACACCGTACCAGTCTTTGTACAACGCCGCGATCCCTGCGCGCAGCTCCGGCAGGCCAAGGGCGACTGTGTAGCCAAGCGCATCTGTGTCCATGGCTTGGGCAAGGGCTTCCCGGGCCGTTTTCGGCGCTGGCGTGCCGGGTTGGCCCACTTCCATATGGATGATTGAGCGGCCTTCCGCCTCCAACGCGCGCGCGGCCTCCATCACGTCCATCACAATGAAAGGATCAACCTCTGCCCGCCTTGCACTTCGCATCATGTCCTCGCATGCTAGCTCTCAAGATCGGTTCAATCAGCCCTTAGCCGTGAGGTCAATCTGTGAGACACAAATCCCCCATCCTGCGCGCGATTGTGATGATGCTGGCACTGGCATTGAGCACACCTGCGCAAGCGGTCACACTCATCCGCGACGCCGAGATCGAGCGCTCCCTGAAGAACCTTATGCGCCCGGTTCTGGAAGCTGCCGGGATGGGCGCTGACAGGATCAGAATTCTTGTCATAAAGGATTCCGCGCTCAATGCGTTTGTCGCCGATAGCCGCCATATCTTCGTCAATTCCGGCCTGATCCTGAAGCTGAAACGCCCAGAGGCACTGCAAGCCGTGCTGGCCCATGAACTGGCCCATATCACCAACGGACACCTGACCCGGCGCGCCACCAATGCGAAAACTGCCGGACGCACGTCAGCCATCGGGTTCGCCCTTGCGGTCGCCGCCGCAGCCGCGGGCGAAGGTCAGGCGGGGCTTGCGATCGGCGCGGGCACGGCAAGCTCCGCACAACGGGTGTTTTTCTCCCATACAAGGGCCGAAGAGGCGTCCGCCGATGAAACCGCCCTGCGCACGCTCGCGCGCGCCGGGATTGACCCAAGCGCGATGAGCGATGTGCTGGATCTGTTCACCGGGCAGGAAGCTTTGCGCCCTGGACGACAAGATCCCTATGCGCGCACCCATCCGCTGACCCGCGACAGGCTAAGGGCGGTCAAAGGTTTCGTGGCGGGGCTGAAAGACCGCGCCAAGCCTACCTCTGCGGAAAGTGCCTATTGGTACGCACGGATGGACGCCAAACTGGAAGGGTTCTTGCGCAATTCACGCTACGTGCTGCGCCGCCCGGAAGCCAAAGGCAACGGCGAGGCCGCAATCCTGCGCCGCGCGTCGGCCTATACTGCGATGCCCAATACCAAAAAAGCGCTGAACGAAGTGGACGCGCTATTGCGCCTGCGCCCGCGCGATCCCTACTACCATGAGCTAAAAGGGCAGATATTGCTGGAAAGCCGCAATTACGGGGCGGCTGTGACCTCCTACCAGAACGCCAACAAACTGGCCCCGAACGAGCCGTTGATCCTGTCGGGTCTGGGCCGTGCCTATCTGGCATTAGACACCAAAGCCTCAAATAATGCAGCGCTGTCCGTGCTCAGCAAAGCCCGCGCACGCGATCCCGGTGATCCGTCGATCTTGCGCAACGTGGCCGTGGCCCATGCCAAGAACGGTCAGGCGGGATTGGCGTCTGTGGCGACGGCGGAACGCTACGCCGTGCTTGGCAAGCCCAAAGACGCGCTAGTGCATGCCACGCGCGCTTTGGGCGTCTTGCCGCGCGGATCATCCGGCTGGCTGCGGGCCCAAGATGTCGAAGGCAGTGCACGCCGCGCATTGGGAAAATAGGCATTGGGACAATAGCCAAAACCCTTCTTTCCAATGCAAAACGCCGGACCCAGGGCCCGGCGTTTTACTATTCGTAAAGTGTGCGTTCAGAGCGTTACCGCCCCAAAGACCACCAGCCCTTGCGCTTCGGCTTGTCCTCTGAGGCGACGTCTTGCGCAGCCTCTTGCGGGGCTTCGGCGACGGCGACATCCGCTTCTGCTGCTGCAACTGGCTTGCTGACCCGGGTCCGGCGTTTCTTTGGCTTCGGCTCGGACACTGCATCGGCGCTATCCTCCGGTGCTGCTTCTGCAGCTGCCGCAGGCTCCGACGTAACTTCCGCCGCAGGTGCCTCTTCCGCTGCCACGACTTTCTTACGAGTCCGGCGCTTTTTCGGGGCGGGTTCAGGAGCCGCGTCCGCATCTGGCGTGCCTTCAGAAACGGGTGTCGCGTCTGCGCCCTCCGCCTCAGCCAAAGCGGCTTTTTCCGCCTCAGCCGCAATATGCGCCTTGGTCTTGCGACGACGGCGCGGCTTGGGGGCGTCTTCTGCTGGCGCATCCGGTGCGGGAGCGTCGGTTTCCATACTCAGAGCTTCTGGCTCCGAGGCCGCTTCCACAGGCTGTTCGCCCTCGCGCGCGTTATCCTGCGCGGCGCCGTCCTCCGCGTTACCCTCGTTCTGCTGATCGCCGCCTTGCGCGTTGCGGTTGCGGCCACGGCCACCCCGACGACGCCGGCGCTTGCGCTTGCGCGGTTGCTCTTCCGAAGCATCCTCAGGCG
Source organism: uncultured Rhodobacterales bacterium (assembly GCA_964352105.1). Taxonomy (GTDB): domain Bacteria; phylum Pseudomonadota; class Alphaproteobacteria; order Rhodobacterales; family Rhodobacteraceae; genus Litoreibacter. The sequence goes on from CAYGQQ010000133.1 coordinate 5,867, forward strand.
TTTCACGCGTTTCAGGGCTGCCGCCCGGCACGTTGTCTTCTGCCTCTTCGACCTCATCAAGATCATCAAGATCATCAAGATCATCAAGATCATCAAGATCAGACATATCAACCGAGTCCATGGAAATTGCGGCCGACATCGGATTGGGTAGAACCCGCGTTGCGGTCTTGAACTTCTCGATCTCGAAATCCGGGCTCACTTTATGTGGGTCGGCTTCAAGGCGAACGGACAGGCCATATCGCGCCTCAATCTGCGCAATATGCTCGCGCTTGGCGTTCATCAGGTAGTTGATCACGGCAACAGGCGCTTTGAGCAGCACCTCTTTGGAGCGTTTGCGCGTCCCCTCTTCTTCCAGCTGGCGCAGGATGGTCAGCGCAAGACTGTCATCAGAGCGGATAAGCCCGGTGCCGTGGCAACTTGGGCAGGGCTGTGTCGTGGCTTCCAACATTCCCGGACGCAGACGCTGGCGCGACATTTCCAACAGACCGAAGCCAGAGATGCGGCCCACTTGAATGCGCGCGCGATCCGTTTTCAGCTTGTCTTTCAGCTTCTTCTCGACCGCGTTGTTGTTGCGGCGTTCTTCCATGTCGATGAAATCAATCACAATCAGACCGGCAAGGTCGCGCAGACGCATCTGGCGCGCCACTTCTTCCGCCGCTTCCAGGTTCGTTTTCAGTGCGGTTTGTTCGATCGAGCCTTCTTTCGTCGCCCGGCCCGAGTTTACATCAACCGCGACAAGCGCTTCCGTGATCCCGATCACGATGTAGCCGCCCGAAGGCAATTGCACCGTCGGATTGAACATCCCCGACAGGTAACTTTCAACTTGGTGGCGCGCGAAAAGCGGCATTGGATCCGCGTAGTGTTTCACGTTCTTGGCATGCGACGGCATGATCATTTTCATGAAGTCTTTGGCGACGCGGTAGCCTGC
>CAYGQQ010000134.1:0-6731 GCA_964352105.1 uncultured Rhodobacterales bacterium
TGCCCCAACAATAGAAGCCCCAACAGGACGGCCCTTCACCACCATTACCTTGATCAGGCCGGTTGTCTTGCCTTCCGCAATGGCGCGGTCGTTTTCGTGGAAGGGGAAGCGGTAGACCTCGGAATAAATGCCGTGCTCTTCGCGCGATTGCTGTTCTGTCAGGCCCACCTGTGCCAGTTCAGGGTCCGTATACGTGGCCCAGGGGATATGGTCTTGCTTGGCTTTCGATGGCAGCCCAAACAGGATTGAGCGGATCACGACGCCTGCGTGATAGCCCGCCACATGGGTAAATTGCAGCTGCCCCGCGACATCACCAATGGCGTAAACCTTGCGGTTTGAGGTTCTGAGGCTTGCGTCAACGTCAATCCCGCGGCGCGAATATTTGATCCCGGCTTGCTCAAGGTTCAGATCCCCCACATTTGCGGCGCGCCCCACGGCCATCAGCAGATGCGTGCCTTTGAAGACCCGGCCATCCTTGGCTTTAACCGTGATGGCCCCCGCCTTGCCGGTGATTTCCTCGGCCAGCGCGTTTTCTTCGATGACCATGCCTTCTTCGCGCATCTTGTCTATGACAATCGCGGCTAGCTCCGGGTCATCTTTGCCCATCGCTTTCATGCCCTCGATCACGGTCACTTTAGAGCCAAGCCGCAAATGCGCCTGCGCCATTTCGATGCCGATAGGTCCGCCCCCCACGACCAGCAGGTGTTTGGGTTGGTCGCGCAGGTCCCAAAGGCTTTCGTTTGTATAATAGGGTACGTTTTCGAGGCCGGGGATCGGCGGTACAAAGGGCGAAGAACCTGTGGCCACAACGATCCGGCGCGCCGTGATCTGCGTGTCACCCGCCTGAACCGTTCTGTCGTTCACAAAGCGGCCGCGTTCGCGAATGACCGTGACGCCGAGGCCCTCAAACCGTTCCTGACTGTCCACAGGCGCAATCGTGTCGATCACCTTCTGGACGTGATCTTTCGCGGCAGCATAATCGATCTTGGGCTTTGCGTTTGCGACCCCGAACTGGGCCCCGTTTTGCATCAGATGGGCTTGTTTACCCGCCGCAATCAGCGCTTTTGACGGTACACAGCCATAATTCAGACAATCGCCGCCCATCTTGTGATCTTCCAGAAGGACAACTTTTGCGCCCATCTGGCAGGCCCCGGCGGCTACGGACAACCCGCCAGACCCCGCGCCAATGACCAGCAGGTCGGTTTTTATCTTGTTCATGGCTCAGAGACCCTCTTTTCCGCGAATGGCCTTCAGCGCGATTGGAAGCGCTGCCAGCGCGCAAAGACCCAGGATCGGCAGCAGGATATGCGGCTCGAAGATAATTCCGAGATTTGGCGTTTCACCCCGCGCGAACACCTCGCCAAGTCCGGCACCTACGGAGGTATAGACAACCGCGCCAGGGATGATCCCCAGAAAGGTCGAAATCACAAAACGGCGCACGGGAACGTCGACCATGGCCGGGACGATATTGGCGATGAAGAACGGAACAGCAGGAACCAGGCGGATCAGAAACAGGACGGACCATTGGTTCTCATCGATGCCGTCCTTGATCTTTTTGACCATCCCTTCGGAGGTCTCCAGCTTCTCGCCAAGCTTCGCGCCAAAGCCAAGTTTTACCGCCAGAAAGATCAGCGTAGCCCCGATCGTAGCGGCAGTGACGTTAAACAAGGCACCGGGGAAGGTCGCAAACAGGAAGCCGCCGGTGAGCGTCGCTATGGACGCACCCGGCAGTGAAAACGCAACGATAACGACATAGATCGCCATGAACCCCAGAACCGCCGCAAGATAGTGGCTGTCGCGGAACGCGATCAACGCTTCCCGATTGTGGCGCAGCGCATCAAAACTGAGATAGTCTTTAAGCGTGACAGCCCCGATAACGCCCACGATCAGGACAACTATCAGCGGTAAACGCTTGCGCCATGCAGACGTCGTCTGTGGCGCGCCGCCGGGCTCTTGTGTCATATCGCTCATCCTTGGGGCGTCCTTGTCGTTGTTATACCGCGTTACTCATGCCTGCAAACCGGGCTGTTTGATATAGCCGCTCACGCTTGCTTGATCATCAGTGAACGACCCAAGGGGCATTTTCAGTGCAATTGCTTGAGCCCGTAACAATTCTAAGCGATTCCAACACCGGATTATCTGCAAATGTTGCAATATTCAGAGCGGTTTTCAGGTGTTTGCCCGTTGACGCGGTGAGGATGGCTCTCTATGACGCGGGTTCGAACACTTGGGCTGCGCCGAATCCACGCGCGCCTGCATCCGCGAAGGAGCTCTCGTTATGAGCAAACGTACATTTCAGCCGTCGAACCTGGTTCGCAAGCACCGTCACGGGTTCCGTGCACGCATGGCAACCAAAGCCGGTCGCAAAATCCTGAACGCGCGCCGTGCAAAGGGACGCAAATCGCTGAGCGCATAAGCGCCGCCGATTTTGCAATTGCTTTGACACCGCCGGAGGCACCCGTGGCAGGACATACCGTCCCGGTCGCGGAGACGCCGCCGGCGGTTTCCGTTTGTCCGCTGGAAACGCTTAGAAATCGCAGTGACTTTCTGGCCGCTGCACGTGCCAAGCGCGCGGGACAGCCCGGGTTCCTGCTGCAAGCCCGCCACCGCGACGAAGGTGCGCATATCCGCATCGGCTACACCTGTTCCAAGAAAATCGGCAACGCCGTGACCCGCAACCGCGCCAAACGGCGCTTGCGCGAGATCGCCGCTCAGGTCTTGCCCGCACATGGGCAGCCGGGGTGGGACTACGTCTTGGTAGGCCGCCCCGAGACGACCATTTCACGAGATTTTGCGTTGCTAAAAGCCGATCTGATCCGCGCGCTTGCAAAGATCCACACATGAGCCCCCTGGCCCATATCGCCGCCCTGCCCGTCCGGGCTTACCGGCTGTTGTTCAGCCCTTGGGTTGGCCATAGCTGTCGGTATGATCCGACCTGTTCGGCTTATGCGTTGGAAGCCTTGAAAAAGCATGGCGGGATCAAGGGCAGTTGGTTGGCCGCGAAACGCATCGCTCGGTGTCATCCTTGGGGCGGGCGCGGCGTTGACGATGTGCCTGACTGACCCTTCCCCTGCCCCGTTCCAGCCCCTATAAGCGCGCTCATGTTAGATCAATCCGAAATTCATCCGCTCTTTGAAGGCGCGCCTTCGACGACCGAGTTCAAGAAGCTCCGCAAGCGGATCATCCGCGACACGCGGCAAGCCATTGACGATTTCGGCATGATCGAGCCCGGAGGGAAATGGCTGGTATGCCTGTCGGGCGGCAAGGACAGCTACACGCTGCTGGCGGCCTTGTATGAGCTGCAATGGCGCGGTCTGTTGCCGGTTGAGATTCTGGCCTGCAATCTGGACCAGGGTCAGCCCAATTTTCCAGCGACCGTGCTGCCTGAATTTCTTGAGAAAATGCAAGTGCCGCACCGGATCGAATATCAAGACACCTATTCGATCGTCAAAGACAAGGTTCCGTCTGGCCGGACCTATTGTGCGCTGTGTTCCCGCCTCCGGCGTGGCAATCTGTACCGGATCGCGCGCGAAGAAGGCTGCACAGCCGTCGTGCTGGGCCATCACCGCGACGATATTCTGGAGACGTTCTTTTTGAACCTGTTCCACGGTTCGCGTCTGGCCGCGATGCCGCCGAAACTTCTCAATGATGAGGGCGATTTGTTTTTGTATCGCCCACTGTCATACATCGCCGAAGAAGATTGTGAGAAATTCGCAAAAGCGATGCAGTACCCGATCATCCCGTGTGATCTGTGTGGCAGTCAGGACGGGTTACAGCGTCAGGCCATCAAGGCGTTGCTAAATTCCTGGGAGGCGCGCGCGCCGGGGCGTCGTCAGAAAATGTTTCGCGCGTTGACCAATGCACGGCCTTCGCATCTTTTGGACCCTAAACTCTTTGATTTTCAGGGGCTTTTGCGGGATCACGATGGGTTTTCCGAAAATCCTAACGATATTCCTGACTTGCATTAAGAGGCTGAACATACACGGAACATAATCTGCCCCTCGTGCGAAAAAGGGGTGCGATATGCAACGATTGTCACAGCAGATTCTGCGACCGAAACTGGTTCACCGACTAAAACGGCTTGCGCTATGCGCGATCCCGGTTTTGATCGTGGCTGCCGTCCTACATGGCCCCAGCAATGCGCTTCTGGTGGCAGTCGCCTTATCCGGCCTTCTGGCCCTTGAAAGCACGCCACCAACACAATCCGACCGCAACTACCGCCACCGCTATACCGGGGCGGAGCTTGCCGTCGGCGACGAGAAGAACCTGCTGGCTGTTTTGGACAAGGCAATGCTCGATGCCAATCGCAAAGTAGCCTGCGTGATCGTTGAGATTGATGACTACGACAAGACCCAGCAGATTTGGGGGCACGATATCGCCTCCGCCGCGATGCCCAAATTCGCAACAAAAATGGCGTCTTTCCTCAGGGAATACGATGAGATTTCGCGAATTTCTGAAAACCAATATGCGATCGCTTTGTGCGATATCCGCTCGCCGGAGCTGGGGGCTGTCATTTCGATGATCGAGCGGCTTCAAAACGCGGTGGCGGAGCCGTTGATTGTCGATGGAATTTCCTTGCGCCTGACCGCCTCTGCGGGCTTCGCGCTGAAATCAAAGGTCGAAAAGCCCTCCAGCGTTCGTCTGTTTGATGCCGCACACGCAGCCCTTGATGATGCGCGCAGCTATGCACCCTATGCGATCCGCGGCTACAGCAAGGATGTGCAATTCCCGTCTGTCGCGCCAGGGGCCGCACAGGCCGAGGCTGCGGCCGCGTTGAAAGATGGTGAAATCGTTCCGTGGTTCCAACCGCAGGTCAGCACTGACACGGGCGAAATCTCGGGCTTCGAGGCTCTTGCGCGGTGGATACACCCCAACCGAGGCGTGATCGAACCTGTTGATTTCCTGCAATATCTTGAAGACGGCCACCAGATGGAGCTGCTGAGCGAAACGATCATGATCAATTCCCTCAAAGCGCTGAAAAGCTGGGACGATGCAGGGCTCAGAGTGCCGTCAATCTCGGTAAATTTTGCCACGCAAGAGCTGCGCAATCCCAGCCTTGTGGAGCGGATCAAGTGGGATGTCGACCGTTTTGAGATCGACCCCGCACGCCTGACCATCGAGATTCTGGAGACGGTGATCACGCCAACGGAAGATGATATAATTATTCGTAATATCAAAGCGTTACGCGAACAAGGTTTCAAGATTGATCTTGATGATTTCGGGACGGGCCATGCCTCTGTCGCCAATATCCGAAAGTTCGGCGTGGAAAGGATCAAGATCGACCAGTCATTTGTCACCCGTGTCGACGAAGACCCTGAACAGCAACGTATGATCGCGGCGATTGTGGCCATGGTTGACCAGTTGCAAATTACCGCCCTGGCGGAGGGGGTCGAGACCATTGGCGAACAGGCGATCCTGTCGCAACTGGGCTGTACCCATTTGCAAGGTCATGCAATCGCAAAGCCAATGCCGCTGGCCGAGACGATGGCGTGGATTTCAAACTACCAAAACCGCCTGCGCCCAGCACCGGTTTTGAAGCGAAGACAGCCATAAATCGCGAAGATTAAGGCATGATCCAATCCGGTTTGACCCGAAAACCGCTTGACCTTTAGTGCACCACGTTATTGAACAGCCCGGTGTGAAAAGACAGGTGGCAGGCCGACATGGACGATCAAAATAAAAACCTCATTCTTGCGTCTGCGTTGAGCTTTTTGGTAATTTTGGTCTGGTTTGTCTTGTTCCCGCCAGAACAGCCGGTTGTTGACCCGAACGCCCAAACCACGGAGCAGTCGGCACCAGCGACCGCCGCGACCCCGCAGGTCGCTGGCACAGCGGCTGGTTCCGCTGCTTTGGTGCCCGCCAACCCTGCCGAAACGCGGCAAGCGGCGCTGGCAACTGCGGAACGGCTGACCATCAAAACAGATACCCTGAGCGGGTCAATATCGCTCACCGGTGGCCGCATCGATGACCTGTCTTTGGAACGCTACAAAGAAACGATCGAGTCTGACTCCGAAATTGTGACCTTGCTGTCGCCCGTTGGCTCTGCGGATGCATATTATGCACTGTATGGCTGGGCCCCGGCCGGTGATCTGACATTCGAGCAAGTGCCCGGTGCCAACACGCCGTGGCAGATCGAAAGTGGGGGAACGCTGACGCCGTCCAGCCCGGTGACACTGGTCTGGAGCAATGATGTCGGCCTGACTTTCCGCCGGACGCTTAGCATCGACGATGATTTCATGTTCACCGTCAAGCAATCGGTCGAAAACACATCAGCGAACGCCTACAGCATGCAACCTTACGGCATTGTCGCCCGCCACGGGGAGCCTGAAACGGTTGGCTTTTTCATCCTGCATGAAGGCGTGGTTGCGATGTCGGACGGCGAATTGTCAGAGATTGACTACTCCGACTTGCCAGACCTCGATGTCTTGCCGCGTGAGGGGGCCAGCGCCCAAGTCACCGAAGTCGCAGACAATGGCTGGGTCGGATTTACCGATAAATACTGGATGACGACGCTGATCCCGAACCCCGGCGCGACCTTCACTTCCGTTGTGAAATATGTGGCCGCCGCGGACATCTACCAAACAGAAATCCGCCAGCCGGTGCAAAGCGTTGGAGCCGGTCAAACTGTTGAGGTTGACACGCAGCTTTTCGCAGGTGCCAAGGAATGGGAAACTATCCGCAATTATGAACGCGCCGGCGTCGACGGGTTTCTCGATTCCATCGACTGGGGC
>CAYGQQ010000135.1:0-6654 GCA_964352105.1 uncultured Rhodobacterales bacterium
GCCCCCCGACCAGCCACAAAGCCGACCTTGGATCAACAGCGTCGAATTCACACTTTGTCCCGCATAGAGGACTTTAAAGATAGAAGGCTGTTGACCTCTTATCGTAGGCTTACACGCAACAAAGATGATGAAGGATATTCGGGCATTGGTCGACTAGGAGTGGTACTTAATGTGGTATTATTATAGAAGTAATATAAATAACTGTTAAATAATAAAGATTTAATTGATATATACGGCGGACTGTCTGTCCGCCACCCTACGTTCTTTTCGATTTGACGAAGCCGCTTTGGGCGGAAGGTTAACGGTATTGACGCGTCCTTCGCTGATGATCCCTATGGAATGTGTTGGTCGAAAATCTCAGCAGAAACGCCCGTTCGCGGAGGGTGGACGATCAACCAGATGCACGGATGCAAGAATTCGACAGGAGCATGTTCGTGGCTGAAAGCCACACAAGTGTTTTTCCAAACAAAATGAAGAACTCGAGTTGCCATAGCGCCTGATAGGATATGTTCTAGTATTGGAACGATTATATGTTTTTTATACCAAACCAAGCCATCCAAATGGACATAAGGCGGGTCGATCTAGATGAGAATAATTGCTTTCCTTTGGGCCATGCTCGCATTTTTGCCAAGCTTGTCGTTGGCGGCTGAAAGCGAAACGGGAAGCGAACCGCCCTTCATTACTCTGGAGCAGGTCGTGGACGAAACTCATCCGCATTGGGATCGATATAAGGCATCTCTGGCCAGATTCCCGACCCTTGAGAGCTGCACCTTGTCTCCGGTCAATCCAGAGGAAGACAACGCTTTGCCAAAGATGAATTGGCATGCAGCAAAAAACCTGCTGGACTTAGACGTCTGCCTGTTTCGTATCGCGCAGGTCTTGGACATACCTGAAGAACTTGAAGCTTGGTTGGAAAATCAGGATTTTAAGGTGTCCGGGATAAATCCAAATGCATGGAATTACAGGCTTCAGAATCCAGGAACAAATCCCAGCCCCAATAGGACCCTAGCGTACATCTCAGCCTTTTGGACGAAAGACCAATTGAGGGAGTTCACGAGCATATATCGTGAATTCAACGTCGCACAGAAGGCCATATTTAATTTCTCGAAGAAGTTGGGTTTTCAGTTCAACATCGGCGAAGATTACCGTGTCGTTGCCGTCTCCGTAAGCGTGAATAGCTTTTAGAATTTGAAGAAGGAAAATTGCAATGTGTGCTCTTCGATAGGCTGCGAATTTTACTGGTACCACGGATAAACCGGAAAACGCTCGAACCGCGAAGGGACCTGATTGGTTCGATAAACTCCCACGCCGATGCCTTCTACACTGCCGAGCGGATGAAGACGGATGACGCGCACCACGTGCCGCTAACCCCCGAGTTGCTGGCGATACTCGAGCCGCTTCAGGCCTTGCGGTCGGACTATGTGTTCGAGGGCCAGAAGCGCCACCAGCCGCTGTCCAACATGTCGATGTTGATGCTCCTGCGCCGGATGAAAGTCGACGGCGTGACCGTGCATGGTTTCCGCTCCACCTTCCGCGATTGGGCCTCTGTGGCCGCAAGTGCAAGCCCGTTGACAGCAGGGCAGGCTGAAAGACTATAACTCGAAGGGGTGCGTGATCCCTCTATCGCGGCCAATGGCGCATTCGCAGCGCAAGAGCATTCCGATAGTTGCCGCTGCGTATGCAGAAGGCCGATTTGGTAAAACACGCAAGATGGGTTGGGGCAGAACCCTGGATTGACGAATACGTACCAACACCTGACCAAAAAAAGATAGGACCACCATGTCTGAGATATCGTTGCCGATCACGACTTTGCTTGCAAGTTCCCTACTGGCATGGCTCCTTGTTTTGAGTTGGCGTGTCATCAGATTTCGGCAATCTGGTGGTGCCTCTCTCGGGGATGGCGGTGATAAGGCGCTCCAACGCAGAATTCGTGCGCAAGCAAATCTCACTGAGTATGCGCCACTGTTTGTTATCCTCATCGCATTGCTAGAGTTGCAACACGGCAATTCCGCGATCTTAGCGCTTTTGTCAGTGGCCTTTTTGCTTGGACGACTTGCCCACGGCTATGCTCTGGCTTTCACAGATGGAAACGTGATTGGCCGCGTCGGAGGCATGGGCCTGACACTCGGAGCTATCGGATTGGCGATTGCATATGGGATAATCATTTTGGTCGTCTAAGTGCGGCTGGCTTTTAACCGGCGGCTGTTCGTCCAAGTCGTAACGGGGCAGTTCTTCCTTGCTTGTGCAAGGCAAACTATGATTTCGCGTCGCCAGTTTGATATCCTAGGCGATAGTCTCGCCCGGGCCTTTTGGTGTCTTTCTCATCGCCCACGCCTCAGTGGCTACGATGCGCAACCAGCACCCTCTTAGCTATTGACCCTATTTACACCCATAAGGGCTGATGTCAGAAAATCTTAGCGCGCGATCTGACTAGCTGTCACATTTCACCAGGATTGCACCAGTGCGCCCGCCAGCTTCGACGGCTTCATGCGCGGCTATGCACTCTGTCAGCGCGTAGATGCGTTCAACCGGACAGGACAATCCACCTGTTTCCAAAGCGCGGTGCAGCTTTGCGATATGTGCGTCGCGTTCAGGCTTTGGCAGCAGATAGATCAGGATAACGTCGATGGTCACAGCCTTGAACAATAAAGGGAAGAACGGCAATGTCGGCTCCATGTTCTTGGCCGAGCCATAGACGGCCAGACGTCCATTAGGGGCGATCACCTCCGCATCGAGAGCCACGTTGAGGCCAAACTCAACTTCGATAATTATGGGGATTAACGCGCAACTATTCCCAGTGAGGATCTTGGCGGCGAGATCTTCTTGGCTATAATCAAAAACACTATTGGCACCGGCGGCCTTAACCCGATCAGTATCGCGCGGACTGCATGTCGCGATCACCTTTGCTCCGCCCCATTTTGCCAATTGTACAGCGAGCAGTCCAACAGTACCCCCAGCGCCTTGGATAAGGATCGTTTCGCCCTCAATATCACCCCCGCCAAAGACCGCTTGTGCGGCAGTTAAGGCGGGTATTCCGAGGATCGCACCTGTTTCGAGGCTGACAACATCTGGCAACGGCACCGCCATATCCGCGTTAAGGGTGATGTGGCTGGCTGCGGTTCCATGGGCTCGCTGCCATTGACCATTCCAGATCCAGACCCGCTGGCCGATACGCTCTTTGTTTATACCACTTCCGACGGCCTCGATGACGCCCGCGCCGTCACTATGGGGGATGACGGTCTCGAAGGCGGGGCGTTGCATCCCCGGGCGGCCCTGGCGGGATTTAACGTCTGATGGATTTACACCGGAATAGGTCAGTGCCACACGGACTTCGCCAGCCTGGGGAGCGACATCACCGAGTTGTTGGATGTGCAAAACGTCTTTTGCAGCGCCTAGCTTGGAATAAGTGATCGCGCGCATTATTACAGTCCTTCGGAAAGCAAGAGGTCTTACTACTCTGTGGCAACGGCGCAATTCATGCAATTCCAAAGCTGTAGGAAACTCCTCAGCGTGCAATTCTAATCTGATTGAAAATTCACCCAACTGCGATCTGCTGAGCCATCGCTAAAGGTTGATTTCCCACGTCGGCAAATTCCAGCTTCGCTTGCGCAGATTGCTGCCGGTTTTCTCGATTTAGAAACGGTTTATATTTCGTGGGCCTCATTGTCGCGAAATTCGTGAAAATAATTAAAACATAATAAAAACAGTATATTGCAGTGTTTTTGGCAAAGGTTCGCTTCCAGAATTGTCGCGTCGATACTAAAATCCGCCGACCAAAGGACGGCATCTTTCTTTTGCCATAGATCGAAATAAAGTCAGGCCTAGTTCAAATTGTCGAGCCTGGTCTTTCTCAAAGAAGGCCAGACGGGTTCGGTTCACCAGTTCATCCAGAAAACAACCCAAGGAACCAAGTTGGGAAACGCGCGAATTTGCACCCTTCGCGCAAGAGGGAGAATTGTGCCATGACGATACCTACGAATTTTGATGCTGCTGACGTGAATACGCCTTCGGGTCTGGCACCGACGATTGCACTGGCAAATATAAACGGCATCCCAGCCACGGGCACCGGCCTGCGCGGTGCGGTTTTCGTACCCGGTTCTCCGATACGCAGTTTGGAAGACGCGTTTGCTGCGGCCACGGGCACGCCGGATCTAACCTTCACGGCCTCCGAGATCTTATACGGGGCGAAAGGCAGCGATACGACCGTCGCTCAATTCCTCGATCACGACGCGGGTTCAATCGTGGGCGATGGCGATGCATTCGAAATGGGACCATCCGCGCTTTCCATGTCAGGCTACATCTACATTCCCGCTGGCCTTCACCAGATCGAGGTTATCTCCGATGACGGTTTTGTTATGCAAATTGGCGGTGTTGAGTTCAGCGAGCTTGACGGCGATGACAGCGGGGCGGGTACTACGCGCGTTGCTGAATTTGAAGGCGGGCTCTATGAGATCGACCTGCTATATTTTGACGAGCGCGGATCGATGGCGCTTGGCGTTGCAATAGATGGGCTGCCAATCGATCAAAGCGCATTCTACCAGACAACCGATGATTTTGAGACCCCTCCGGACGATGTGCCGCTGGTGCCGGTTGACGACTATCACCCCTCGTATTTTCTGGGGGAGGCCTCGCTCGATACAACTGCTACAGAGACCGCGTCGGATGCGCGCGACGTTATCCATGGAAACGGCGCCGATGATACAATCGACGGGCTGGCGGGCGATGACGAGCTGCATGGCGGGTATGGCGACGATATCCTGAACGGCGGTGACGGCGATGATGTGCTGGATGGCGGGCGCGGCTCCGACATCCTGAACGGTGGGGCGGGCAACGACACATTGATCTCCACGTCAGATGCGGGCGAGCAGCGAATTGGCCAGCTTGCGATTGATATCGTGACCCGCGGTGACCCGGATGGAGAGGTTGACGACGACCTCCAGAAACTCGCAGCTTACGCTGACCAACCGCTACATGGTGACGACGTTCTGATTGGCGGCGAAGGGGCTGATACCTTCCTGATCAAACCGCAACTGAACGCAAAGGCCGACATTATCGCCCAGCATCTCAATGCAGATGGGTCGATCAATTGGGCCGGTGTTGCCGGTGAAAATGACGAACTGCACGACCATTGGGTCGATAGTTTTGGCATAGATATCATCGCAGATTATGACGCGAGCGAAGACAGCATCGCCGTCATTGGCCACACTGCCAACGTCTATGTCGAGCATGCAGATGTGATGGGCGACGACGCGCTTGAAAGCATCATCACCGTTGTCTCTAACCAGCATGGCGGTGGTGGCGCGCATGCGGCGGATTTGATCGGACAGGTCATTGTCCATGGTGATCTGGTCGAAAAGGAAGACATCCAGACCGATGCCAATGTCACCTATGGCATCGTTGATGGGGCCGACGATTTGGCCGAAGCGCTCAACCCTGCGGGTGATGAGAAGATCACCATTGTCGATGGCCAGGAGATCAAAGGCTATGACACCCGCACGCCGACCGATGGCGCGAACACGCAAACCAACAATGGGTTCGGGACCGACAATCTGGGGGCCGTAACCGGTGATCCGGCGGCGGCGTTCGAGAACGCGAACTTCACTGAAGATATGCTGGCCGCGGGATCTGACGGGGAGCCCGCATTCACGGAAACCCGCGCACCGTTTGACCAACTTGGTACTGTGGAGGTGGACGCTCAGAATATCGATGGGACAGAAAGCGGCGATACGATTGATATGTCCCAGACGGACGCCCCAGACGGTCTTCCCGGAGCGTTAGGTTATTGGACCCTCGGCGAAGGTGAGGATGGCGCGTTTGTCGATCAGACCGGATCAGGTGCCAGCATCAAGGCCTATACGCTGGATGAAAACGCAGCAATTCTGCGTACCGATGGCACGGTCGAGGGGCCGGACGGAACACCGGGCAGCGCGCTTTATTTTGATGGCGAGGATGATTTCGCCTTCCTCGATCACGATGCCTCCATGTCCTTCACGCAAGGCACAATTGCCATGTGGGTTCGCCCCGACGAGTTGGACGATGAAAGCATGTTTGTCACCAAGGATGCCAAGAACGCAGGTGATGGTGGGCATTTCCGTCTCGGCCACACGAAGAATGGAGAATTGTTTTTGCGTATGGCCGAAGGGGACGGTGGCGCAAACCACAGCTGGACGGCGGAACTGGGGATTTTAACCGAAGGCGAATGGACCCATCTGGCGGTCTCCTTCACGGAAACCGGCGTCACCGTTTACGCCGACGGCCAAGCGATCCCCGACACGGTATGGAGCGCAAAGGTTGGTGATGTCGAGACACCAGGCGCCTATACCGAAGCGTATCTGTTGCAAAACGAAGAGCCGTGGGTGTTTGGCGCAGACCAGCACAGAACGGAATTGAACGACACCGCCCAAGAGTTCGCAACCGATGACGAAGACCTGCGCAATCCGCTGGAGGGCGCGATCTCAGATTTCGGTGTCTGGGGCGGGTTCACACCCGAAGACGCACTGAACGCGGATGAGGTCCAGCAACTGTTTGAGAGCGGCCCGGGTGCTGCGCTGACAAACCCGGCCGGTGCGCAACCGATGGCTGACAGTGACGATGTGATTGATGGGCTCGGCGGGGATGATGTTGGCTGGCCACCGCAGGCCAAACGACTCCAGT
>CAYGQQ010000136.1:0-6528 GCA_964352105.1 uncultured Rhodobacterales bacterium
AATTAGCAGCTTAACCTGAGCAGATTCCGCTGGGTCGATACAGACATGCACTGGATGACGGTCACAGAGGCGGGTCGGTTTGATTTTTCGAACACTGCCGCAAGCGCGCTGTCGCCCGAGGCGGTCTGCGATGCGCGGTAGACTAGGGCGGCTAGGGATTCTGGAGCGGGTAACGGGAATCGAACCCGTAACTAAAGCTTGGGAAGCTGCCGTGATACCTTTTCACCATACCCGCGTCAGAATACCTCTGGCCTAGATCAACGCAGCTGAGGCGTCAAGCAAGCTTAGCTTTGGAGATAGCCCCCTGCGACTACCTCCTGCGACTAGCCTCTGCGCCGCCTTCGCCGTCCGCCCTCGGATTTATCGCCGCCGCCGGTGTTGAAGTTCACCTCTGGCAGCGAAACGATGGAATTGAGAATAGGGAAGGGCTCTACGGAATTCGGAATATTCGAGGCATTCACGAAATGCTCCTGGAAGCGCGGCTCAATCGCGGTCTCGATCTTGTGGATTTCGCGGACGGTCTGCTCGATCTCGGTGCGTGCTTTGGTGTTGAGCAGGGCGATACGCGCGCCGGTGCCGGCGGCATTCCCGGCAGAGGTCACCTTGTCCAGCGGACAATCCGGGATCATGCCCAAAACCATTGCGTGTTTCGGACTGATATGGGCACCAAAGGCACCGGCCAGAACCACACGGTCGACTTTGTCGACGTCAAACTTGTCCATCAGCAAACGCGCGCCAGAATAAAGCGCGGCTTTGGCCATCTGAATTTCGCGGATATCGCGATTGGTGACAGTAATGACCGGGCCGTCATTTTCGCTGTCATCCCAGACCATGTAGGAATAGGTGCGCCCATCCTGGAAACACCGCGTTGTGCCGGTCTGTTCGGGGGAACCTATCAGGCCGGGGCCGTCAAGAATGCCCGCCAGACGCATCTCTGCGACCATTTCAATAATACCCGAGCCGCAAATTCCGGTTATGCCGGACCCGTTCAGGCTGTCATGGAATTTGGGATCATCCGACCACAGATCGGAACCGATGACCTTGAACCGCGGCTCTTTGGTGTCTGGATCAATTTCCACGCGCTCAATGGCGCCGGGGGCGGCGCGTTGGCCGCTGGAAATCTGCGCGCCCTCAAAAGCGGGACCGGTGGGGGAAGAACAGGCAAGTACCTTGTCCTTGTTGCCCAGCAGAATTTCGGCATTGGTGCCGACATCGACGACAAGAACCAGATCCTCGGACTTGTCAGGTGCTTCCGACAGCGCCACGGCAGCTGCATCGGCACCGACATGGCCTGCGATACAAGGCAGCAGGTAAACACGTGCGGAGGGGTGCAGGTTTAGCTCCAACTCAAGCGCCCGCAGAGAGATCGCATCCGAGGTCGCCAGTGCGAACGGGGCCTGACCCAACTCAAACGGGTCAATGCCCAGAAACAGGTGGTGCATGACCGGGTTGCAAACGAAAACCGCGTCCACGATCAGGTCGCGGTCAATCTCCGCCTCGGAAGCGATCTGGACGAATAGCGCGTTCATGCCTTCACGCACCGCGCGGGTCATCTCCCCGGCACCGCCGGGGTTCATCATCGAATAGGAAACCCGGCTCATCAGGTCTTCGCCAAAGCGGATCTGCGGGTTCATGATCCCGGAAGAGGCCACGACATCGCCCGACTGCAAATCGCACAGATGCGCGGCGATGGTGGTGGAGCCCAGATCAACGGCCAACCCGTAAATGGTGCCTTCGTAAAAGCCCGGCCATATATGCATGATACGCGGGCTGAACATGTCGTCGCCCAGATGCACCGCGCAGGTCACTTTCCAGTCGCCCTTGCGCAAGGTGGGCTGCATGCTGGTCAGAATGCCCAGATCGGCCTCCAGATGCGGCAGGTCCCACTCGCGGCGCAGCGCGTCTACCAGACGTTCCAGATCGCCTGATGGGTCGTGCATGTCAGGTTCCTGCACCTCGACATAGTACAGCTTGGTCGACGGGTTCATCGTGATGTCGCGCGCCTCGGCGCGCTTGCGCACCACCTGGCGGTGCACCTGGCTTTCGGCAGGCACGTCAATGACGATGTCGCCCTGCACCTGCGCCTGACAGCCAAGGCGGCGCCCCTTGGGCAGGCCGCGCTTGTCATCGTAGCGCTGCTCCACGCTGTTCCAGTCGCTCAACGCGCCCTCAGAGGCGGTCACACCATGCTTGGGAAACTCCCCATAGGACGGCGTGATCTGGCATTTTGAACAAATGCCACGTCCACCACAGACCGAATCCAGATCAACGCCAAGCTGACGCGCCGCGGTCAGAACCGGCGTACCAACGGGAAAACGCCCGCGCTTGCCCGAAGGCGTGAAAACGACGAGAGGATCAGTGCCAGACAATCAAGCGCTCCGACGACGACGGCCACCACCAGCGCGGCCAGCCCGACCGCCGCGTGCGGCGGCTTCCGTGCCATCGGCATTTGTCGGTTTGTTGAATTTGATCCATTCGCCGCCCGAAGGGTCGTTGTTGGTCAGGAAGTTCGCGGCGCGAATGGCCTCCATTTCCTTGCCGGGGCGCGGCTTGGTGGAACCCAGGCCCGTCAGCTGCGCCAGCAATTCTGGGTCGATATCCTCGGGAATGATGATGCCAGCCGCGGCCAAAGCATCGCGCTTTTCCTGTAGCTTAATGGGACCGACGGGCAGGGCAACGGGGTTCATGATCGCTGAGGTCATGCCAGCGGCCATCGCCATCGGAAGGAAGGCGTTGTTGATGCCATGCCGGTTCGGCAACCCGAAAGAGATGTTGGAGGCACCACAGGTTGTGTTCACGCCCAACTCTTCGCGCAAGCGCCGCACGAGGGTGAAGACCTGCAAGCCAGCAGTCCCCATCGCACCTATAGGCATAACCAGCGGATCAACCACGATGTCATGGGCAGGGATGC
Organism: uncultured Rhodobacterales bacterium; assembly: GCA_964352105.1. Lineage (GTDB taxonomy): Bacteria > Pseudomonadota > Alphaproteobacteria > Rhodobacterales > Rhodobacteraceae > Litoreibacter. Next base: position 2,912 of record CAYGQQ010000136.1, read on the forward strand.
CGAAATCAGCGGCCCGTTCCACTATCTTCTTGGCAACCGCAAAGCGCACATCGGGGTCCTCGGAAATGCCGGTGTCATCATTGGAAATGGCCACGACCGGCACGTTATATTTCTTGACCAGTGGCAGAACCAGTTCCAGACGTTCTTCCTCGCCGGTGACGGAGTTCAAAAGCGGGCGACCCTCAGCTGCTGCGAGGCCGTTTTCCAAAGCACCGGGGACAGAACTGTCGATGCAAAGCGGAATGTCACTGACGGCCTGCACGCGCTCAACCAGTTCTTTCATCAAGGTCGGTTCAACGAAGTTGTTATCCGCATAGCGGGGATCTTCGGCCATCTTGTTGGAAAACACTGCGCCTGAGTTGATATCAAGCACATTGGCACCCGCAGCGGTCTGCGCGATCGCGTCAGCTTCAACCCGTGAGAAATCGCCGCGCTCAAGCTCTTCGTTCAGGATTTTGCGGCCTGTGGGGTTAATCCGCTCGCCGATAACGCAAAATGGCTCGTCAAAGCCGATGATTGTGGTCTTGGTTTTTGATTCCAGAACAGTACGTGTCATTGTCTTTTTGTCTTTCAGGCTTGCGCCGCAGGAGTGGCGGAGCTGCCACCATTTTCGATGGCCCAGTTTGCATTGGTCTTGATCCCGCCCAGCGGGAAGAAATGCACCTGCTCGATGTTAAATTCCGGGTTCGCTGCCTTATGGTCGGCAAGCTGGGTCAGAACGTCCATCGGCGTGTAAGGCAACAGCAATTTCGTGACATCCATCGCACGCTTTTGCAGCACTTTGAGGGACGGGCCAACACCGCAGGCAATGGCGAACTTGATCAGCGTTTGCAGCTTGGCAGGACCGGCGATGCCGATATGCACCGGTATGTCGATGCCAGCCTCTTTCAAAGCATTGGCCCAGTCGATAATTGGCCCGGCCTCAAAGGCAAACTGTGTGGCCAAGGCCATTTTCGCGTCGGTACGCTCAGAAAAGCTCTGCTTCCAGTGCAATGCCTCCATCACGTTTGCCTCGGACCCATCGGGATCAATGTCGCGGTTGCCTTCGGGATGGCCTGCTACGTGCAGACGCTTGAACCCGGCCTTGTCAAAGAGCCCGGTTTCCATCAACTGCATGGAGGAATGAAACTCGCCAAGAGGATTGTTCACGCCACCGGCCAAGAGCAAGGCTTGATCGACGTCGGCTTCGCCTTGATAGCGCGCAATCCAGTCGCCCAAGGTTGCCTCATCCTTGATGATCCGCGCCGGGAAATGCGGCATGACTTTATAGCCGTCTTTTGCCAGACGAGCGGCGGTAGCGACCATGTCCTCAATCGGCGTGCCTTCGATATGGGCGATATAGACGCGGGTCTCTTGCGGCAGCAACGCGCGGAAGTCGTCAACTTTTTCTGCGGTGCGGGGCATCACTTCAATGGAGTAGCCCTTGAGGAACGCTTCAAGATTGGGGCTGACCGTCGCAGCCGCATCCGCGCTGTCTTTGCGTTTGAAATTCAACAAAGCCATTAGGCGATCCTTTATGCTGTCACGTTGCATTGCCATCATTGGCGATCAACGCCTTTAATCTGTCCCCGTCGTATTCTGCTTCAATCCGTGCAGCTTCTGTTTTTGCGACATCTTCGGCGTCACCATCGACACTATAGGCCGGCGCTTTGCGCCAATCAGCCATATAGGCATCTGCGTCTTTTGCGCCAACTTTCATGGCAACCCGGTCGATGGCTTGTTCAAACCGCTCGTGCAGCGGCATCTTCGTGCCGCGACGGCCCTTACCGACAATGATCTGAGCGGGAATATCGCGCCAGTAGACAATTGTTACATCTGCCATCTCTTGAAGACCTCTTGCATGCATTCTTGCGTCAACCTAACGGGCGAAACCCGAAACCGACGACCCGATTTCGACTTTTATCCGCTATGATGCGACCTTTGGTCTTGCATATTGCAGCGCGCGTCCGGTTTCCAGAGACGGGCTGCCTCAACATTCTCAACATCTTTATGAGCCGGGATGAGAACTTGCGCGAAAACGGATTGGAACATAGATTGGAAACAATCCCAGTTGGAGGTCCGCAGGACCATGGAGCGCAAGACGCCCAAACCGCAGCAAGGCCATGTCAAACCCGTCGAGGCGCCTGTGCCTCGCCCGGAACCAGTGGTGATCCCGGACCCCGCCGATCTCTATGCCGCCCTTGATCTGGGAACGAACTCCTGCCGGATGCTGGTGGCCCAGCCAAAAGGCAGTCAATTTCACGTCGTCGACAGTTTTTCAAAATCCGTGCAGCTTGGGGCAGGGCTTGAAGCGTCTGGGCAATTGTCGCGTGCGTCCATGGCGCGCACGGTCGGGGCTTTGAAAATCTGTCAGAAGAAATTGCGCCACCATGATGTGCGCCGTATGCGTCTTGTGGCCACCGAAGCCTGCCGCCGCGCCACAAACGCCTCTGAATTCATCAAGCTGGTGGAACGCGAGACCGGCCTGCGTCTGGAAATCATCGAGCCCGAGGAAGAGGCGCGCCTGGCCGTGATCAGTTGCGCGCCGCTTGTCTCCACCAAGACTGAGCAATTGCTGGTCGTTGATATTGGCGGCGGCTCCACGGAATTGGTCTGGATTGATCTGTCACGCGTGCCGCGCGTCGACCGCCCCCGCGCGATCATGCGGCTGCATACGGGATTTGACGCCAAAGACACCGGTTTTCCTGCCGCCAGCGTGGTCGATTGGATTTCCGTGCCTCTTGGCGTGGCTACCTTGCGTGACCAGTTTGATGACGTGGATGATGATGCCGCGCGCTTTGCGTTGATGAGTTGGTTTTTCGAAGAAAACCTCGCGGATTTTTCACCCTATGCGGACGCAGATCAGGTGCGCGAAGGGTTCCAGATCGTCGGAACCTCTGGGACGGTGACAACTGTTGCGGCCTCCCATCTGGGGTTGCGGCGCTATGATCGCAACAAGGTTGACGGGCTTCGAATGACCTCCGATCAGATCGACCACGTGATCCAGAGCTATCTGCATATGGGCCCCGAAGGGCGCCGTGCCGATCCGCGTATCGGGCGCGACCGTCATTCCCTGATCATGTCCGGTGCTGCAATTTTGCAAGCTTTGCTCAGGGTCTGGCCGACGGACCGGCTGTCTGTGGCCGATCGCGGGCTGCGGGAAGGGCTGCTTTATGCGCAGATGAGCAGCGACGGGGTTCTAGAGGAAGGACCTTACTGATCTGGCCTTTGTGTTGCAGGATGGTATAGGAGCCTCCGGCGGGAGTATTTTTCGCAAAGAGAAGCAGGCCGAAAGAAAACTGTTATGGCAAATCGTTCAGGAAACACATCCGGGCGCGGGCAGCGCGACTTGAAGGTGAAGGTGAAAACCGCACGTGGGCGGACCTTGTCATCCACGCGGTGGTTGGAGCGTCAGTTGAACGACCCTTATGTAAAACGTGCGCAATCGGAAGGCATGCGCGGACGTGCGGCGTATAAAATACTTGAGATTGATGACAAATATCGCTTCTTTCGGGCAGGGATGCGGGTTGTGGATTTGGGCTGCGCGCCGGGGGGCTGGTGTCAGGTCGCGGTCAAGCGGGTCAATGCGCTTGGGGAGAAGCCCGGCAAAGCGGTCGGGCGGGTGCTGGGTGTAGACC
>CAYGQQ010000137.1:0-6517 GCA_964352105.1 uncultured Rhodobacterales bacterium
GCGGGTGGTTGATGAGCAGAAACTCCATCACCCCTTCGCGGGCCTTCTTGACCATAGGGGAATTCGTCTTGACCACCGGCGGCGCGCCTTCCGGACCGGGGCGCAAATCCTTGACCTGCATCGCGCAGGACGCGGCAGGCTTGGGCGGACCACCCACGACTTCCACCAGACACATCCGGCAATTGCCTGCGATTGTCAGACGCTCGTGATAGCAAAAACGCGGGATCTCTATGCCCGCCTCTTCACAGGCCTGGATCAGCGTTAAGCGCGGATCGACCTCAATCTCGGTATCGTCAATGATGATTTTTCGCAGGTCTGACATTGGTTAATTTGTCCTCAGAAGCACGCCGATTTGGGTGTTGCGTTCGATTTCTTTTTGGCCCGCCACGCAATAGCTGGCCGGGTCGTCTGTTTTGACGCCTTTCGACGCAAGATAGGCACGCGCCTTACCGCGCACCCGCGCTTTGTCGGTCTCACTGTCGAGATATGCGTCAATCTCGTCGTCCGTGTAGCCCAGCGCACGGGCCTCATTGTAAAGTTTGCGCGCAAAACCATAGGCGCGGAACACGCGCGGGCTGATCCCATCGCAGTTTTTGCGCAGCGCGTCGCCAATGGCCACGATCACCAGACCGTCTTCGATGGTTTTGTGATCTGGCAGCGCGACACGCGCGTCTGCGGCAGCCGTAGAGCCAAGAAGTACAAGTGCTAACGTGAGTGTGCGGATCATTATGCATCCTCCTTACAGGAATGGGTCTTATGCAGTGTTGCCTGCTTAAGATAATCCCACCCGAAGGCGTTTTCGCTATCTCCGTGTTCACGTCTTGCGTCAAGACGTTTCAACGCCTCGGCCAGTGTCGGCTGATGGCCCACGGGCACCCACCACATGACGAAATGCATCTCCGCCAGCACTTCGAACCACTTGGTTCGCTGCTGATAAAACTGCTTGTGGACCGTCCCCCAGACAAATTTCTCCAGCGAGGCGACGTCCTCCCAGACCGTCAGGTTCGGGATATAGCGATCGTCGCCATCAATCTTGGAACCGGTATTGCCCTCAGCGCCATCACTTTCCATCATCCAGACAAAGCCGGGCATGCGTTTGCCAAGCCCGTTGATCCGGTCGATATTGTCGATGAACTCCGCAACCCTTGGATCGCCCGGGGCATGGTTCAGCCGACCGACATTCAGCTCTGCAAGATGATATCCTTCGGGCTGGATCATCAGCGCACCGAACATCTGCCGGTGAAGATTAATTCGTCACCGTCTTGCACAAAGGCCCAGTCGGCGGTTTCAGGATCAATATCCCATTCCGTATCCGAGCCGCCAAAATTCAGCAGGCAGTATTTCGTGGCTTCAAAGCGCACGCTTTCGCGGACCTCTTCCAGCCCATCGCCTTCATTCTCCACGCGAACTGTGATGTCGCGCCGGTCCTCGCCCCAGTCAAGATCCGCCTCATAAGGCAGCTCCACATTGGTGGTCGCGTTGCGCGCAGCATTTCGGCTACCGCAAGCCGCAACAGCCAAAATCATCGCGATTAGGATCAAAGCTCGCATCATCCGCGCCTCCGTGACCGCGCAGGCGAAATCCCACGCGCCGCCTTGCGCAGAAAATCAAACGCGATTGTGGCCGAGCCCATCACCAAGAGCGCCGCACACACGTAAGCCCAAGCTGGCGCAAGGTCAGCCGAGGCCGCAATATGGGTAAACCACGCCGGCACAAGCGCTACGAACAGAACGACGAGGCCTGCGAGCAGGCTCAGACTTCCATCCCAAAGGCGCTTGAAGAAACTCATGCCTAATTACTCCGCTGCGACCAGGCCGCGTTTATGCTTGATCCGGTCCTCAATCTCGTCCCGGAAGTTGCGGATCAGTCCCTGGATAGGCCAGGCCGCTGCATCGCCCAGAGCGCAGATCGTATGACCCTCCACCTGCTTGGTGACATCAAGCAGCATGTCGATCTCTTCGACCGCTGCTTCGCCTTTGACCAACCGTTCCATGACGCGCATCATCCAGCCGGTGCCTTCGCGGCACGGTGTACACTGACCACAGCTTTCGTGTTTGTAGAACTTCGCCAGACGCCAGATCGCTTTGATGATATCAGTGTCCTTGTCCATCACGATCACCGCGGCTGTCCCGAGACCTGACTGCAAATCATTGCGCAGGTAGTCGAAATCCATGATTGCGTCTTTCATGTTCTCACCGCGCACGCAGGGAACTGACGACCCGCCGGGGATTACCGCCTTGAGGTTGTCCCAACCGCCACGAATGCCGCCGCAATGGGTCTCGATCAGCTCCTCGAAACTGATGCTCATCGCCTCTTCAACCACGCAAGGATTGTTGACGTGCCCCGAGATCGCAAAAAGCTTGGTGCCGGTGTTGTTTGGACGGCCGAAGCTTGCGAACCAGTCGCCGCCACGGCGCAATATAGTCGGCACCACTGCGATGCTTTCGACATTGTTAACAGTGGTCGGACACCCATAGAGGCCAGCGCCTGCCGGAAATGGCGGCTTCATCCGCGGCATGCCTTTCTTGCCCTCAAGGCTTTCCAGCAAGGCGGTTTCCTCGCCGCAGATGTAAGCCCCTGCCCCGTGATGCAGGTAGATGTCGAAATCCCAGCCAGACTTTGCAGCATTGGGGCCAACCAGACCAGCCTCGTAGCATTCGTCGATAGCGGCCTGCAGCGCCTCTTTCTCGCGGATATACTCGCCTCGAATATAGATGTAGCAGGCATTGGCGTTCATCGCGAAAGACGCGATCAGACACCCCTCGATCAACGTATGCGGGTCATGGCGCATGATTTCGCGGTCTTTACAGGTGCCGGGCTCGGACTCGTCGGCATTGACCACCAGATAGGACGGACGCCCGTCGCTTTCCTTGGGCATAAAGGACCATTTCAGACCTGTCGGAAAACCAGCACCGCCACGTCCGCGCAAACCAGAGGCTTTCATCGTCTCGATGATGCTATCGCGACCTGCCTTGATCAGCTTGTCCGTTCCATCCCAATGGCCACGCGCCTTGGCCCCTTTCAGGGTCCGGTCATGCATCCCATAGAGATTGGTAAAGATCCGGTCTTTATCTGCCAGCATAGCCTAGCTTTCCTTATCATCCTGGCGGTTCCGCCAGATCAAAAATACTTCCACCAGCGCCCAGCCAAACATGGCCAGAGCCGCGAGATCGAAAAACGCCATGGCCCGGTTGGACCAGCCATAGATCGATCCAAATGCCTGAACAGCGACATAGACAATGCCGGTCGCCGCGATCATCAACGCGATGATCCTCCCGCGCGGCGTACCGGACTTATTGCCGTCGTTACTCAAGCGACCTTATCCTCAATACACGTCGCCTTTCTTGACGCGTTTCGCGAATTCGGTCGTGCCTCCCTTCGCAAGCGTTTTCGCCTGCTTGATCCATTCATCACGGTCGATACGGCCTTTGAATTTCAGGCGCTCATCGACCCACTCAACCTCTTTCTTCCGCCATGCGCCGATCTGGTCGAAATGCCAAAAGCCCATCTCGTTGAGCGTGCCTTCCAGCTTCGGGCCAACGCCTTTGATCATCTTCAGATCGTCGGCACCGCTGGCGCGAGCCTTCTTCAGCGTTGGTGGCTTTCCATCCTTGGCCACAGGCTTTGCGGCCTTCTTCGCCGCAGGTATGGTAGCGGCTTTTGCGGCTGGCTTGGCGGCAGGTTTCGCTGCCGTTTTCGTTGCCGTTTTCGCAGGCGCTTTCTTGGCGGCTGCCTTCTTCGCCGCTGGCTTCTTGGCCACCGGGGCCTTCGCTGCTGGTGCCTTCGCTGCCGCGGGCACTTCGGACACAAGCGACGCCGGTGCCGCACTGGCAACCGGTGCGGCCGCAGCAGGTGCTGGGGCTGCTTTCACAGGCTCCGCATTGACGGATGGCGTCTCGATCGTCGCTTCATTCAGCGCCGGCAAGCCACGGCAAAAGGCCCAATTCAAAAAGAAAAACGCCAGAACCGCCGCGATACCTCCAAAGAAAATCGCCGCGATAATTGCATAATCGGCCAAAAACCACAGCATCGCTGCGACCATTGCACCACCAAGCCCTGCGATAAGCAAACAGCCGATGGCGCAAGTCAGTCCTCCGGAATTCTGGTTCATGTTACTCTCCCTGTCCAATTCTGGTCGTCGCGCCGTGTTTGACGCTTAGTTTTTAAGTCGCACTCTTTGCGAGCGTCTTTGCTTGTTTGATCCAGTCGTCTCTCTCGATCCGACCTTTAAACTTCAACCGGCTATCGACCCAGGCGATATCGGCTTTCTTCCACTTGGCGATCTGGTCGAAATGCCAAAACCCCATCTCGTTGAGCGTCTGTTCCAGTTTCGGACCAACGCCAGAGATCAGTTTGAGGTCATCCGCCCCGCCAGTGCGCGCTTTTTTCAGCAGCTCAGGACCGTCGGTTTTGGCAGCCGCCTTGGGCGCTACCTTTTTAGCTGCCGGTTTTGCAACTGGCTTGGCCTCTGGGGTCGCCGCCGCTTTCTTCGCAGCAGGTTTCTTAGCGGCCGGTTTCTTGGCGCTAGGTGACTTCCCGGTTGTCTGATCTTTCCAAGGGGCCAGAAGCGGCACTTCGGTCCCGTTGATGCGCTTGACCGTGTCGCCAATATCCGACGCCAACTGCACGGAGGCATTATACTTGGTCTTGCCGCTGTCAAAATCTGTCAGCGTCGTCAGGCCCTTCAAAGGCTCCGCCGCGTAACGTCCATTTTGCGGGCCGGGCGTGGGCACATTGCCCGCCGCCAGCTCGTCAATGATCTCGGCCATCCGCTTGGAGGTCAGGTCTTCGTAGTAATCCTTGCCGATCTGCGCCATCGGTGCGTTGGCGCAAGAGCCCAGGCATTCGACCTCTTCCCAGCTGAACTTCACGTCAGCAGACAACTCATGCGGTTTGGCGGCGATCTTTTCCTTGCACACTGCAACCAGATCTTCGGCACCGCAAATCATGCAAGACGTCGTGCCGCAAACCTGGATATGCGCGACCGCGCCCACAGGCTGCAACTGGAACATGAAGTAGAAGGAGGCCACTTCCAGCGCCCGGATATAGGCCATGCCGAGCATCTCTGCGATATGCTCAATCGCAGGGCGGGTCAGCCAGCCCTCTTGCTCCTGCGCGCGCCACAAAAGCGGAATAATCGCCGAGGCCTGACGCCCCTCAGGATATTTCGTAATCTGCGCCTCCGCCCAGGCCTGATTGGCCTTGGTGAAGGAGAAAGACGTCGGTTGGTCGTGGTAAAGTCTACGAAGCATGTTTATCCTATCGCTCTGACAAAGCACGCGCTGCTTACGTCTGGCGTTGTGGTCATTAGTACGAATTCGCGGCTTTCCGTCGCCATTGCTACGCCAATGACAAAGCCTTTTTTGGAAGCCTCGCATCTATGCGGAAATACTTCGAGCAGATTCGAATTCGCCGCACTGAGGAACTGAACGGGAAGCATTCCCCCACCAACTGCGTCAAACTGCCGAAATCCCCCAGTGACAGCTTTTTCACAAAACGGGTCAGGAAGAAGACAATTTTCAACCCGTGCCAGCAACTTATCAACGATACCGTCAAATTCGTGCCAATCAGTATTGAGATGAGCTTCTATCGCGGCTCTCACATAACGGAGCTTTTGCTCGGCCTGATCGCGATGCGGATCTCCCTTATCGCTGGAGACTGCATTGGCTTTGGGTAACCGAGCCTCGAACTCTTTCGAGGCTTCCTCTGTGACAGCAGAAATCCCATGCGCTGACGCAGTCGTAGCCATAAAGAGAGAAAGTATGGTGACAAACAACCTCAACGATCAATCTCCCCGAAAACCACATCCATCGTGCCGATAATTGCAGCGACATCGGCCAGTTGGTGGCCTTTGCACATGTAGTCCATTGCCTGCAGATGCAGGAAGCCCGGTGCCCGGATTTTGGAGCGGTAGGGTTTGTTTGATCCATCCGCCACCAGATAGACGCCGAACTCTCCCTTGGGGGCCTCGACGGCGGCGTAAACCTCGCCCGCGGGGACGTGGAAGCCTTCGGTGTACAGTTTGAAATGGTGGATCAGCGCCTCCATGGAGGTCTTCATCTCGCCACGGGTCGGCGGGGTCATCTTGCCCCGCGCCATCACATCGCCCTGTCCGTCCGGAGCACGCAATTTCGCAATCGCCTGTTTGATGATCGAGGTCGATTGGCGCATCTCTTCCATCCGGCACAGATAGCGATCAAAGCAATCGCCGTTCTTGCCCACAGGCACCTGAAATTCAAACTCGTCATAGCATTCGTAAGGCTGGGCCCGGCGCAAATCCCACGCAAGGCCAGAGCCGCGCACCATGACGCCGGAAAAGCCCCATGTCTGAATGTCATCCTCGGTGATGATGCCGATATCCGCGTTGCGCTGCTTGAAGATGCGGTTGTCGCTGAGCAGCCCGTCGATGTCAGCGATCACACGGGGGAAATCCTCCGCCCATGTCTCAATATCATCCAACAGGTCATCGGGCAGGTCCTGATGGACACCGCCGGGACGGAAGTACGCCGCGTGCAGA
>CAYGQQ010000138.1:0-1903 GCA_964352105.1 uncultured Rhodobacterales bacterium
CCAGAGTGATTTCGTCGGCGCTATGAGAATTGGCATCCGGCATCGTTTATGCGTACTTCAGATCTTTGAACAACATCGGTTGAGCCAAGCCACTCACGGCACCAGCAACAACCGCTCCGACCCAAACTGGGGCAAACATGCCGACCACTACCCCGGCAACAATGCCTAAGATAGCGCCCATCAGCATTTGACGCATGACGGTTTTGTTTTCTTTGAAAAGCTTGCCTGCAAAAAACAGTTTTGCAGAATTCATAGCCATACCAAGCATAGCGGCCTCCTAGACTAACATTAGAATTATTGTGGTGACGACAACGGCGACCGCGCCGCTCAGGAACCCGTAGAGCCCGCCCATGTAGGCTGCGAGTTCAGCTCCAAGGGCCTCTTTACCGATACGCAATCCCGATAAGGCACCGGCGATTAAGGCTGCGGCGATGCCAGCTATCAAACTTAAGATTAGTGTCACTCGAATTCTCCATTCTTCATTGTAGTCCGCTCCGTTCCAGGATTGTTGATGGGCCCATGGCCTCGGTCAATTCAGCAATAGCCTCTGCAACGGATTGCGCTTTTTCAGCTGACCCTCTGCTAGAAAAAATTGCCTTTGCTTCTTCAAGTAACCGGACCGCTTCTCCGAGATTGGCGAAATTCCCGCCATCTGGGTTACTAGGGTCATCCGGCAAATTCGAAAGGCAGTTCGCTTTGTTTGCGATCGTGTTTGCATATTCCTCAGGCATATCTCGCACAGTGCGCACCTTTAGGGCTTCATCGTATGCCTCAAGCGCACGATACCCATTTTCGACTCTGTGGGACGAAGACACGTATTGCAGAGCGTTGCCGAGGTTGTTTTGCAACATGGCGTACTCATTCGGGTGATCTACAAAATTGACGACCGTCAGCGCTTCTTCGAATGCTTGAACAGCCAAGGCCTCGCGCATTTTTCCAGACTGATCAGTAAATGGCATCGACAAGAAGGCCGTAGCGAGATTGCTTTGCAAAATCGCAAATTCTTTAGGGTACTCTACCTTATCGAATGTTCTTAAGGACCGTTGATAAGCACTAATCGCGGGTTGGATCGGTAGCATATGCATGCTGTTCAGCGTTTGGCAGATCAATCCAAGATTCATCTCGGCCTCGGCTATCTCGGCATCTGAGCCTTCGGCGGTCAATGTCGCTAGAGCAACTTCGATTTCAGTCTTCGCGTTCTTCAAGTGTGATGCATCTTCTGAGGGCACAGTCATCAAAGCAGTCGCCATGCGCGCACGAATGCGCGCAATACCAAGAATTTCATCTTCCGGGGCCACATCCATGGCAAGCTTATAGAGATCGACTGCAGCAAAAATATCTTCAACACGCTCGGGCTTTTGTTGAAGACCCATAGCGACTTCCATTAGCATTTCAGCTTTTTCAGATGGAGTTGCCGCAGCGGTTTCAACCGCTTTCAGGGCAGCATCTACTTGCTGCTGCGTACGATTGGCAGATGCCATTGAAATTCCCCCCGCAAGAATCGAGTTCTCTCGATTTACTGTTGGCGATGATAGAAGCAGTGAAATCGATGAGTGTCAACTTACTTAGTTTATAGCAAACTTAGTTTGCAGATTGGAAATTCTCAGTTGTCGCCCAACATTGCGCAAAGAGCGCTTTTTTCGGCGCTCCAGTTAACTGCCAAATTGTCTGTTCTGAAATCCAACATGTCTTGGTCTTGAAAGACATCGCGGGCCTGAACCACCCTGTCACCAGCCGCATTTTTGACCTTTAGAAGGCTGCCGCCAGAAGTTGCCTGATGAACCGGCATCACCATCAGTTCGCCTTGTTGAATGAGGACGATGACCGAGTCGATGTCCCTAAAGTACGTGTCGACAAGCTGATGTGGCAGATAGATTGAGCCTTCACGGATTGACACTTCACC
>CAYGQQ010000138.1:2003-3074 GCA_964352105.1 uncultured Rhodobacterales bacterium
GGAACTTCGAAAATCGCACCCGGAGCACTTTCTGGGACCCGTGCATCGACTATAATTAAGTGTGTCGCACCACGTGCGCTGTACATGACCGACATCCCGTCAGTCCCGCCGTCGAAAATTCGGGTATGTTTAGGCGCGCCGTTTTCGCGGAGCAATCCAACAACATGTGGCCCAACGCCATCGTCACTTCGATTAGGATTACCGCACCCAATAACAACAATGTCAGGTGTCATTAGATGCGCCACAGGCGGCAGGACCATTCCGGTTCGACAGGCAGCATTAGCTCAGGCAAATCACAGAACTTAGCATGTACCTTATAGTACATGCAGGTTTCGCACGGTTGCTCAATATCGTCAGCTTCCACTGTGTAGTCTGTGAAACCAGATACGACGAGCTTCTTCTCAAGATCATCTCCCGCCTCCACTTGAAGGCGATTGACGATTTCATTTACCTCTTCGCTTGTCTCAGCCCTTGGCCAAGCTTCAGTCTTGAGACCCTCACCCAGTAGCTTTGCGATCTCAGCCCGTGTTGCTTCGATGTCCATGGACCACCCTCATATTCGCCAAAGGCGACACCACCATTCAGGCTTCGCCGGCAAGTCTAACTCAGGAAGATCGCACCAGCGTTTGTGAACGAGATAATACATGCACTCCTGGCATCGCATTTGATCTTCGCCATACGGTTCTAATAGCCAGCCTGATATGTCCAGCTTTTCGCGCAACTGATCCGCACTTAATGGGCGCAACTCGTCGAGCAGCTTTCCAAATTCCCGATCAGTTTCAGGGAACGGTTCAACTTGGGTCTTCAAGCCATTTGCAAACTGATCCTCGATCATCTGCATCAAGATGTCATGGTTCGCATCAGCGGGTGTAACACCAAACTTATCCAGGTAAGCCTGTCGTTCTTCATCACTTATTGATGTGTTTGTATTCTCAGACATAGGCCTCCCTCCCCTATCCTCAGCCTATGGGCCGGTAAGCATTAAGCTACCGGCCCATTTTGACTTTAGGCTGTTCGGAAGCGAGCAAGCTCTTCACCTGACTTAGCATCGTGAGCATGTACGGTGCACAC
>CAYGQQ010000138.1:3174-6079 GCA_964352105.1 uncultured Rhodobacterales bacterium
TGGCGCAGCATTGTCGAAGCACCACCCATTTTGCGGTACATGTCGAGAACCAGACCATCTTTGTGCTGGAAATCATGACCAGTATCATTACCAGCGATCAGGCGACGGGCCAATGGACCGGCTTCCAAGCGACCACTTTCAGCGTGCGAAACAGCTGTGCCCCATGTGTACTTGCCAGCATGGTCAACGTCGTTCTTGGCAATCGGGTTAGTTGTCCGATCAAACGGGTGTACGGCACCTTTCTCATCGTACCAAGCATGGTGCGTATCTTCGCGCACAAAAGATTGGTCCATTGGTCCAAACGTGTCCGTCGCACCATCGTAGATACCTGACTTCATGATCACGGCATCTGCACGTCCATCAATTGTCGGGTTTTGGTATTTGTCTTCGTGCGGCAGGTAGCCCCAAGTTGTAAACTTGCCATGGCCTTTGCCGTACTTGTCCAGACCAATGTCTTTAGACATCCGCCAGAATAGACCCAAGTCTGAGTTGGCATGCTCTGGCTTTTCGTCAAGCCAAGCTTCAAATTGCTCGAGCGTTTGAATCTCTTCATAACGCTCCATGGAACAACCGAGCCATAGGTTTTCAATCCAGTTTTGACGGAAGTGCTCAAGAATTGACCAAGCACGTGTGATGTCGGTCAAAGTTGGCGAACACATAACGCCGCCTGGAACCATGAACGAAGAGTGAGGCCACTGACCGCCCAAAAGCGCGTAGATCTCAACAGGACGACCAGAAATCGTCACACCTGCTTCATAAGACGTGCCGGTGAAAGGAGAGTAACGCTTAACCGCTTCTTCATAGAAGGGGCTCATTGCGTAGTTTTCGTTGGTATAGTCGATCATCCACAAACCGTAGTGGTGGCGTGGCAGTGACTGTAGGGATTCAACGATCTGGCCAAGGTTACGGGCCAGAATGGCGTTGCGAGGAACAGTGCTGCCCCAAGCTGTATCAAGCGCCCAAGCCGCACAGGTCAAATGCGACGCGCCGCAGATACCACAAGCGCGCGGTGTAACAACCAATCCAGCTTGTGGATCTTTGTCCTTGAGGATTACCTCAAAGCCACGGAACATTTCGGCTTGCGTCCATGCGTTTGTGACAACGCCATTTTCGATATCGACCCGGACGTCCAGATCGCCTTCAACACGGCCAACCGGCGAAATGTCGAGTGTTTCTACTGTTGCAGACATATTTATCTCTCCTAAATCGCAGTTAAACTACGAAAATATCTTCTTCGGCCCACGCTGGTGCTGCACCTTTGGCAGCCGCTGTGAGCTTGATGTAACCCTTCTTGTCGACACCTTCTGGCATGTCCTTAGGGACACCCATAACGGTCTGTGTCTTAAACACAGTTCCTGGCGCGAGATCGAAGAACGGGAACTCCGGCTCTGTACAGCCTAGGCATGGCATGCCTGCGCGTGTCTTCGACGAATGCCGGTTCCACAGGATGCGGTTACAAGGGCTATGCGTCATCGGACCGCGACACCCAAGATCATAGAACAAGCACCCTTTGCGCTGGCCAAAGGCCGTCGTCGAAACCTTGTAAGCAAAGTGCATGTTCCGGGTACAACCCGTCTGCGTAAAGGATGAGAAGAAGGTTTTGGGGCGGTGGAATTCGTCAAGCGTCAGGTCGCCAGCGCGGCCAGTGGCGACAGCCACAAGAATTTGCGTGACCCAGTCAGGGTGTGCGGGACAACCGGGAATGTTAATAACCGGAAGGCCAGACTTCGCCGTGAAGCTGTCTCCTACTGCACCGCCCTTGTCTCGCTTAAGGAACTGCAAGCCAACGCTCTCCGACGGATTTGGTGCCATTGCTGGAATGCCGCCATAAGTCGCACAATCGCCGATGGCGACAACAAAGTCAGCCGCATCACAAAGCTCTTTGACCCAATCTTTCATAGGACGACCACAGAAGCGGTTCCACTCGCCGGTACCGTTCGGCGCGTTGATCACTGAGCCCTCGAACACAAAGATGTCGAGTTTAATTTCGCTCGAGACGCATTTCTCGACGATTGATTTAACTTCGTCACCAAGCTCGAGACCAAGTGATGGCTGCCAAAGGACGTTGATCCCGAAGTCAGTAACCAGATCACAGGCGCTCGGCTCTTCAGCATTTAAGAATGACATTGTGTTGCCAGAACACGCGCCCCCCTGAAGCCACAATAGATTTGCCATTTTAGTTTCCTCCCTGAATGTCTTGATCGCCACATCGATATTGATGATCAGCAAAGCTAAAGGCTCGCCAAAACAACAATAATGCGCACGTATTCTCGTTCATTGTGCGCAGCGGTACACAATGTTTCAAATCAACTCACCGGCTTGCGGGTCAAATTCTTTGAAACAAAGTGCAAACTGTAAACTTAGTTTCTCGACCTAATGCAAACTAAGTTTGCGATAGCTGTGCTATCCGCGACGCCCACAAACCGGGCATTCGACCTCAAGAAAGTAAGTGTACCAGATGCCTTTGCAGGCACCGCACCAGTGGCCTTTCGCGCCTGCACCGCTTGGGTTCACATCGAATGAAAGCTTGGTCAATCCAAGGTTGCGCGATTGAGAAGATGTCTTTGACACACCAGACTTTGAGAACGGGAAGCTTACCAAGTTTGTGTTGTCCTGATCATCCGACATTCTCTAATCTTTCCGCAGCGCGTATCTCTTGATTTTGTTGGCAAGGCCAACTCTTGACAAACCTAACTCGTCGGCAACCTTACTTTGGTTCCAATGCCGTGCGTCAAGCGTTTGAGTTAAGATCGACTGCTCTAAGCTCTCGACATTTTCCTTAAGTGTTGATCCGGATGGGACAAAGGTTGAAGTCTTGGAGACAGGCATTGGCGATTTAGATATCTTTTCAGAAAGATGTCGGAGCGCAATGTAACCGCCCTGCTCTGCCACAGCTACCATCCGC
>CAYGQQ010000139.1:0-5841 GCA_964352105.1 uncultured Rhodobacterales bacterium
TGCCATCGTCGAAGGGGCGCGGGTCGGGTGGGGCGCATCTGGTCGCAACGGTGGGCAAGTCGTCAACGGATTGAACGCCTCTTTGCAGACGATCAAGCGGCGCTACGGGCAGGACACCGCCAGTTTTGTTGCCGGTTTGGTGATGGAAGGGGCCGATATCATACGCGATCGCGTCGCGACCTATGATATCGAGTGCGATCTGAAGCCCACCAATATCTTCACCGCCTATACCGGTGCCCATATGCGCGAATTGGAAGAACGGCTCGCGCTTTGGCAAGGCTACGGTATCAAAACACAAGAGATGCTCAGCAAGTCTCAAATTAGGGACTACGTGGGCAGCGACGTTTATGCCGGCGGTATGATTGACCACGCGGGCGGCCATATGCATCCACTCAACCTCGCCCTGGGTGAGGCGGACGCGTTTGAGGAAAATGGCGGCACATTGTTTGAAATGTCCATGGTTACTGACGTGGATCACATCGCTGAACACCCCGTCATACGCACTGATAAAGGCTCTATTAAATGCAAAACACTGGTTTTGTGCGGAAATGCCTATTTGGGGCATGTGGTGCCGGAGTTGACTGCCCGTGTGATGCCGGTCTCCACCCAGATCATGGCGACGGAACCGTTGCACCCCGAAATGGCGGAGCGGCTATTACCGACCGATACATGTATCGAGGACATCCGCTATATCCTTGATTATTACCGGCTGTCAGCTGACAAACGCCTTCTGTTTGGGGGTGGTACTGTCTATGGCGGTGCGGACCCGAAAGATATTGAGGCGAAGCTGCGCAAGAACATGTTGCGGGTCTATCCGGAGCTGTCTGACACCAAGATAGACTATGCATGGAGCGGGAATTTTGCCCTATCCTTCAGCCGCGTTCCGCAGATGGGCCGTTTGAACGCCAACACCTATTTCGCGCATGGCTATTCAGGCCATGGCGTCACCGGGTCACATACATTTGGGCGGATCCTGTCTGAGGCAATCACCGGCGATCTGTCCCGCTTTGACGTTTTTGAGAAAGTGCCGTGGATACCTTTCCCCGGCGGGCGCATGTTTCGGGTTCCCTACTCGATGATCGGGTCATGGTATTACGGGTTCAAAGACCGCTTCGGTCTTTAACGTGGGCCCCGTGGCGCATATCTCCAGCTACTATGCGGCAACTGCGCGCGATACGCGCGGGTTTGCCAAGCTTGAAGGCGATCTTGAGGTTGACGTCGCAATCATTGGTGGTGGCTTTACGGGCGTTGCCACCGCGTTGGAGTTGGCGGAGCGTGGTGTGCGTGTTGCCCTTTGCGAGGCGCACAAGATCGGCTGGGGGGCCAGCGGGCGCAATGGCGGGCAAATAACCGGCAGCCTGTCAGGCGATGCCGCGATGGAGCGAGAATTCAGCCGTCAGATCGGTCATCGTGCGGCCGACTACGTCTGGAACCTGCGTTGGCGGGGCCATGACATCATCAAGAGCCGAGTTGAAACATACCGGATCGACTGCGATCTGGCCTTTGGTCATATGCAAACGGCTTTGAAACCCAGCCATATGACAGAGCTTCAAGGGACGTATGAACACGGGCTCAAGCGGGGGATGGGGGAAGATCTGCGGATGGTTTCTGGCCCAGAGATGTCAGAGTATCTGGCGACTGATATCTATCTCGGGGGACTGCTGAACAAGCGGAACATGCATCTGCATTCTCTTGATCTGTGTGTCGGCGAGGCGCGGGCTGCCGAGGGGCATGGTGCGCTGATTTTTGAAGCCAGCGAGGTCTCGCGGATCGACCCCGGTAAACGTCAACGGCTTGTGATGAAAACCGGGTCTATTCTTGCAGAAAAAGTGCTAATTGCCGGAAACGCCTATCACCTTTTGGAACAGGCGAAACTGTCTGGGAAACTCTTCCCTGCATCGCTTGCGAATATGGCAACGACATCTCTTGACCCGGACGTTGCGCGTCGTATGAACCCGCACAATATTGCGGTTTACGACAGCCGTTTTGTGCTGGATTACTATCGCATGACTGCCGATAACCGATTGATGTTTGGCGGTGGTACAAACTATTCCGGTCGCGCCAGCCATGACATCGCAGCAGAACTTCGACCGTCTTTGGAACGAACCTTCCCGCAGCTAAAAGGTGTCGATATCGAGTTTTGCTGGTCTGGTCTCGACGGGATCATCCTGAACCGTATCCCGCAGGTCGCGCGTCCACGGCCCAACACCTATGTCGTTCAAGGATATTCCGGCCACGGGATCGGTCTGAGCCATATTCTGGCAGAAATAACAGCCAACGCTATTCTGGGCGACGACACGGAGTTTTCAATCTTCGAAAATGCGCGGCACTGGTCCCTGCCCGTAGGACGAAGCATCGGCAGCTTGATGGTCGCACTTGGGATGGCTTATTATCGTACCAAAGACCGCCTAAGACGTTAGACCACGATTACCTGCAGGTTACGCTCGCGATGAAGCCCTGCTCATCTATGTCGATGGTCAGCCTGTTTGGACTGAAATCCAGCGTCACCGCATCTCCGGGTCGGAGTATTCTTGAGCGGTTGGGCAAAGAAACAGTGTCTAATGCGGCCTCTTTCTTCCCTAAAAGGTTTCCAAACCGCTCTGCGCCACAGTTTAGCGTACCGTCGAAATCCGATGGGTCCGCGGTACAGGCGACCAATAGAAGCAGCGCTGGAAAGATCCTTCTCATCACATTTCTCTACGTGTTTCTGAGGGCGACGTCAAAACTCAGTGATTGCTTTTTGTCGGTTGTTCGCCGAATCTTTCGCACAAGGAAATAAGGGAAGGAGAACTCACATGCGTACACGCGCCGCCGTTGCCATCGCTGCCGGCAAACCGCTTGAGGTTATGGACGTTAATCTTGACGGTCCAAGGGAAGGTGAAGTTTTGGTCGAGGTGAAAGCGACCGGGATTTGCCATACAGATGAATTCACGTTGTCTGGCGCCGACCCCGAAGGTCTGTTTCCGGCGATCCTGGGTCATGAAGGTGCGGGCGTTGTGGTTGACGTTGGTCCCGGTGTGACATCGCTGAAAAAAGGCGATCATGTGATCCCGCTTTACACGCCGGAGTGTCGCGAATGCGAGTATTGTCTGAACCCGAAAACCAACCTCTGCCAGAAAGTGCGCGCGACGCAAGGTCAGGGCCTGATGCCGGATGGCACAAGCCGGTTCAGTACGCTCGATGGAGACCCTATTCTGCACTACATGGGCTGTTCCACCTTCGCCAACCATACGGTTCTTCCTGAAATTGCGCTTGCAAAAGTGCGCCCTGACGCGCCGTTCGACAAGATTTGCTACATCGGGTGCGGCGTCACAACCGGCATCGGTGCCGTTATCAATACCGCCAAGGTCGAGATCGGCAGCCGCGCGATTGTGTTCGGGCTGGGCGGCATCGGCTTGAACGTGATCCAAGGTCTTCGCCTTGCAGGGGCTGACCAGATTGTCGGTGTGGATCTGAACCCTGACAAAATACCGATGGCCGAACGGTTCGGGATGACGGATTTCGTAAATCCAACCGAGGTTGAAGGCGATCTGGTAGCCTATCTGGTAGATCTGACCAAGGGCGGCGCAGATTACACCTTTGATGCGACGGGCAATGTCGGTGTGATGCGGACAGCTTTGGAAGCCGCGCATAAAGGTTGGGGCGAGTCGATTATTATCGGTGTGGCACCTGCTGGTGCCGAGATTTCAACCCGTCCGTTCCAACTTGTGACAGGTCGCAGCTGGCGCGGGACTGCTTTTGGCGGCGCACGCGGTCGGACCGATGTTCCCAAAATTGTCGATTGGTACATGGAAGGAAAGATTGAGATCGACCCGATGATCACCCATACAATGGGTCTTGATGACATCAATAAAGGGTTCGATCTGATGCACGCGGGGGAGTCTATCCGCTCCGTCGTGGTCTATTGATCTAAGCGCCGTATCTGGCCAAAAACGTGTCTATTGCACCGTCAATCACCCGATCGATCTCTGATTGGTCGGGTGTTTCTATTACGTTGAAGACCATCTTGATGAACACATCCGCTTTCATGAGTTCGTGAAACTGGTGTGCGGCCAATTGGACATCGTCGATCTTCAATTCTCCACGCTGGCAGGCGAACTGGAAATACTCACTCAGGCGTTCCACCATCAAAGCTGGGCCCGAGTGGTAAAATTCGCGGCCTAATTCCGGGAAACGGTCAGACTCCGCGACGCAAATCCGGAAAATCCGGTGCGCAAATTCTGATGTCAGGAACGTCATCATGGAACGCGCGACGTTTTCAAGCATTTCGCGTACGGGAAGCACTTCGCCGTCAAACTGAATGGCACGTTCAGATTGGGCTGCGCATTCGGCATTGGTGACTTCGATAAACAGCACGCGTTTGTCAGGAAAGTAGCTATAAAGCGTCGCTTTAGACACGCCGGCTTCGCGGGCAATCAAATCGACGGTCGCACCCTCAAAGCCTTCAGCCAAAAAGATTTTTCGCGCCCCGGCAACGACTTGATCGTATTTACGACCCCGTTTGATATCTTGTGCTGTTCCGTCCAAAAAACTCTCCCTACTGACAGAGTTATAAACGAAACAGTTCAGTCTGGGCAACAAATCCTCGCGGTCCCAGGTTCGAGAAATAGCAGCGTGAGTTCCAGGCCAGCGGACCAACGCCTCGCGCGACCTTGTTCTGAGCTGCGGACTGCGCTAGCCCTTGGGCAACACGGAGGATATCGCATGCAAACAATTTCTGAAAACAAGTGCTTCGGAGGTGTGCAGGGTGTCTATTCTCACCCGTCAACATCGTGCAATTGCGAGATGACGTTTGGTCTGTTCATGCCCGACGCCGCCAAGATCGCCCCTGTCCCGGTCATCTGGTTTCTGTCCGGCCTCACCTGCACCCATGAAAATGCGATGGTCAAAGCCGGAATGCAGGCCTGGGCCGCTGAATATGGCATCGCTGTTGTCTTTCCCGACACGTCCCCACGCGGCGACGATATTGCGGACGACGAAGCCTACGATCTGGGCAAGGGTGCTGGGTTCTATGTGAATGCAACCCAGGATCCATGGGCCCCGCATTTTCAGATGTACGACTATGTCGTCACGGAGTTGCCCACCCTCTTGGCATCTGAGTTTGCGATTGATCCCACACGGCAGGCGATCACGGGTCACTCCATGGGCGGCCACGGTGCGCTTACGATTGCGATGCGTAATCCCGGTGTTTTCAGAAGCGTTTCCGCTTTTGCGCCGATTTGTAATCCTACGCAATCTGACTGGGGAAAGAAGCAGTTGGGCGCGTATTTGGGGGACGACGCCGCCAAATGGGCAGAGCATGACTCGACCCTACTCATGCAAAATATTGGGTTTGATGGCCCTGTTCTGGTCGATACCGGAACCAATGATCAATTCCTCGATCTCTTGATGCCGGAAGCCCTGTCCCATGCGATGGCCGCCCGCCGTCAGACCGGAAGTTTCCGAATGCAGGACGGCTATGATCATTCCTATTTCTTCATTTCAACCTTCATGGAAGACCACGTGTCCTTCCACGCAAATGCATTATTTGGAGACTACGAATGACCATCAAAGCCGTCATTTTCGATATTGGGAATGTCTTGATCACCTGGGATCCTGAAAGGCTCTATGACGCGGTGATTGGGGAAGATCGGCGCAAGAAAATGTTTTCCGAGGTCGATCTTCACGGCATGAACGAACAGGTTGATCTGGGTGGGCCATTCAAGAAGACAATCTATGACACGGCCGATCAGTATCCCGATTGGGGAAATGAAATTCGCATGTGGTACGATCGCTGGATCGAAATGGCCTCGCCTACTTTGGATCAATCAATTGCCTGTTTGCGGGCGCTTCGTGCGAAAG
>CAYGQQ010000140.1:0-5673 GCA_964352105.1 uncultured Rhodobacterales bacterium
GGATCGGGGGCAGGGGCGACCAGCACCGTTTTCATCCCCAGCGCATGGGGCACCGCCAGGTTTCGCGGATCATCCTCAAACATCGCGCCTTTTGAAGGATCAACGCCGTCGAGCGTGAAAATCGCGTCAAAGGCGGCGCGCTCAGGTTTGGGGCGCAGATTTGCATGCTCAATCCCGTAGACCGCGTCAAAAATGCCGTCCAGACCCCGACCCGCAAGCACATTATGCGCATAAGGCCTGCTGCCATTGGTGTAGACGATCTTGCGGCCGGGCAAAGCCTCGATCTGCGCGCGCAATTCAGGATCTGGGCGGAGCGCTTCGAACGAGATGTCGTGCACCTCCTCAAGAAAGGCGTGGGCGTCAATGTCATGATTGGCCATCAGCCCGGCCAGAGTGGTGCCATAATCCCGCCAATAGCTTCTGCGCAACACATTGGCTTGGGCCTGATCCACGCCCGCCACCGCCATCACCCAGCGCGTCATATGCACTTCGATCTGGTCAAACAGGCGCACCTCTGGCGCATAAAGCGTGTGATCGAGATCGAACACCCAATGCCTAACATGGGAAAACTGCTTCTTTATCATTCGCTTAAGCTATGATTTTCACGCGCGGGTATAAAGCCTGAAACCGCTTTCTTGGGGGCAAAGCGTCGAAAACCTTGTTTGACCCGGCAACCTTTGGGTAGGGTGCTGAAATTGAAGAGGAATATGTACGATGTCTTTGTCCAAAACTGCCCCGCAAGACGCCTATGGCCTGATCCTGAACGCGATCGATGTTGGCACCTATAAGCCCGGCGACCGGCTTGTTGAAAGCGAGCTGGCAGACCGGTTCGGCGTCTCCCGCACGCCCATTCGCGAAGCGTTGCAACGGCTGGAAACGCAATCCATGCTGAAGCGCGACGGGCGCAGCCTGATCGTGGCAACGCTGAACCATAACGAAATGGCAGAGCTTTACGTGGTTCGCACCTCGCTTGAAGGGCTGGCCGCAGAGCTGGCCGCGCGCCACGCCGCCGCCGAAGAGATCAAAGTGCTCTATGATATGGTCGAGGAGGATCGCGCATTCGTCGACCAACCCTCGCAATTGTCGCAGGCCAACCGGCGCTTTCATCGCCAGATCCATCTTGCGTCCCATAACCGCTTTCTGGTGCAGCAACTGGACCTGGTCTATCGCTCCATGGCGCTTCTGGCGACGACGTCACTGGCCGCTGAAGGACGGGGGGAGGTCGCGTTGGAAGAACACCTCAACATCGTGCGCGCAATCGAGGCGGGCGACGGCGCGAAGGCCTCGCAAGCGCTGCGCGACCACCTGTCGGTGGCCTTTCAGACGCGGCTTAAAATTGACGCCGGGAAAATATCTTCCGATTGATTAGCGCTGATTGCGGGGTTTGGCCCGGCTCCACCTGCGCGCCACCAAACATTCCATGCGCGGTCTTGTCCCAGAAAAACGGCCGAAACAGCAGCTCCATCGCGCCGCGATATGCGGCCATCGTGCCAAAGATGAAATAGCTGGGCAAAGTTACCAACCAGATCAGGTTGGGCCGCTTTTCCAGTTTCAATGCAGCGGTTAGAAACACCGATAGCGTCACACCCTCCGACGCGATGAAGCTGGCCGTCAGAAGGGTGAGCGTCAGCGGATCTATCCCATCAAAGACCGGGTTGGGCAGGCCAAAGACAAACGCCACGACATTCCACCACAACAATGGGGCCAGAAGGAACGCGGCAAGCGTGCCCAGAAACAGAATCTGGAAGCCAATGAATTTCCAAACGCCAAGATCTTTTAGCAATGTCAGAGGGTTGCGCATGTGTACAGCCCAAGTGATCGCATAGCCTTTCAGCCAGCGCGACCGCTGCCGGATCCACGGCCAGACCCGGCTGTTTGCTTCTTCCTCCGTGATCGTGGGGATCATCTCGCTGCGGTAACCTTTCCGGGCAAGGCGCATGCCAAGATCGGCATCCTCGGTCACGTTGTGGGAATCCCAGGCCCCAAGCGCCACCAGAACATCGCGGCGGAAAAACAGCGTTGTCCCGCCCAGCGGGATCGCGAAGCCGATTTTTTGCAGGCCCGGCAGCATGACCCTAAACCAGCCTGCGTATTCAAACGAGAAACACCGCGACAGCCAATTGGTATGCCCATTATAAAACGACAAGATGCCTTGCAGGCAAGCGACGTCCGGCCCCGCTTGCGCGAAACGGTTTGCCACAACATGCAGCTGATCCACCGCCGGCGCGTCTTCGGCGTCATAGACCCCGATGATGCTGCCGGTCGTGAAATTCAGCGCATAATTCATCGCACGCGGTTTGGTTTTCAACGTTCCTTGCGGCACCCGGATAATCCGCATCCAACTGGGCAACCTGTCTTTGTGCAGCGCGCGCCGGGTGACAGGATCGTCGGCTTCCACAATCAGACAAACCTCCAAAAGTGCACGGGGATAGTCCAGCTTTTCCAAGCGCTTGACCAAGGCGGTTGCGATGTCTTCCTCTTTGAACAGAGGCACCAAAACGGAGATCTTCGGCAACTCTTGTCCGGCCCGTAGCGCTCTGAGCGGTGGTTTGGGCGCAGACCCAAAGGGCAGGGCGGCAAGGCACGCAATTTTCAACAGCGAGTTGATCAGCAAAACCGCAATCGCCACAGCAAACAGCGTCCCGAGGGTTATGCTGGGCGATGCCAAGAAGCCCCCCACCAACAACGAAGCCGCGGCAGCGGTGAAAAGCCGGGCGCGCCTGGTCGACCAATTGCGGCAACTGTAGATCGCCGGTGTGCGCATTTCCGAGGATTTGGCCAGCTCCGTCGCGCAGTTTTTCTGCAAGGCCGCATGCATCTGTCGCTCCAACGCGGTGACAAAGCGCACATTGGTTAATGCAGGCGGCAATCTGCGCGACACTTGCGCAGTATTGGCCGAAAGACTAAGGGCCACGACATAGGCACCGCCTTGCACCCGGTAGGGCAGAAACCCCAGTTTTAGACACTCGGCGGCTGTGAAAACCGTCATCAGTCTTGGATCCGGAGGGGATTTTTCCAGGTCGACAAACTCCGCCCCGACCTGGCGCGAAATTGCCTTCGCAACAGAGATATCGGAGACATATCCTTCGCTGATCAGGATCTGCCCCAGCGGCGCGGGCCAGCGTTTTTGCAAGGTCAGCGCGCGGCTTAGCTCCCTGCGGGTGATCAGCCCCTGATCGGTAAGGATTTGGCCCAAAGGTTGCGTCGCCCAATGCCGGAGCGAGCGCAGCGGTGGGGGCGTCGCCGTGGCGTTCAGATCACGACCGTTATCAGGCCGGAATTTGGTAGGAACTAAGGGCGCATTCATGAACTCGGGTCTCAAACAAGGAGCAACCCGAACGGTTTTGACGAAAATTGTTTAAATCGCCCTTAACGACGATTGGGCGCTCAGGCGCGGGCGGCCATCTCGGCTGCGAAGCGTTCGAACAGGTAATAGCTGTCTTGCGGGCCGGGGCTGGCTTCGGGGTGGTATTGAACGCTGAACACCGGTTTGTCCTTGACCCGGATACCGCAATTGGACCCATCAAAGAGCGACACATGCGTTTCCACCACATGGGCGGGCAGGGTCTGGCTGTCGACGGTAAAGCCGTGGTTCATGGAGGTAATCTCCACCTTGCCGGTCTCCATGTCCTTCACGGGATGGTTCGCACCGTGATGGCCGTGGTTCATCTTGATCGTGTTGGCCCCCAAGGCCAGCGCGAGCATCTGGTGACCAAGGCAAATACCGAACACCGGCAGTTCCTGCTCAAGGATCTTCTGGATCATCGGCACCGCATATGCGCCAGTGGCCGCAGGGTCGCCGGGACCGTTGTACAGATAAACACCGTCCGGGTTCAGCGGCAGCACATCGTCAGCCGTGGCGGTGGCGGGCAGAACGGTGACGTCGCAACCAGCAGAGGCCAGACAGCGCAAAATGTTGCGCTTTGCGCCATAATCAATGGCCACGACCTTGTGGCCGGGCATGGTGCGGCGCGGGAAGCCATCGGGCCAGGCCCAGCGCATTTCGTCCCATGTGTAGGACTGCGCGCAAGTTACCTCTTTGGCCAGATCAAGCCCTTCGAGGCCTGCAAAACCGCGTGCCTTCGCGATCAGGTCCTCAAGATCAAACTTGCCGTCTGGCGCGTGTTGCATCGCCACATGGGGCGCACCTTGCGCCCGGATCGCACGGGTCAAGCGGCGGGTATCGACCCCGCCCATGCCAATGCGGCCGCGGCTGGCCATCCAAGCGTCCAGACCCTGTTGCGAGCGCCAGTTCGACGGCGCGGTTGGATCCCATTTCACAACGATGCCAGCAGCCACGGGGTCGGAAGTCTCATCATCTTCCTGCGTCACGCCGGTATTGCCGATATGTGGAAAGGTGAAGGTCACGACCTGACCTGCATAGGACGGGTCGGTCATGATCTCTTGGTAGCCTGTCATCGCGGTGTTGAAGCACAGCTCTGCCACCGTTGTGCCAGTTGCACCAAACCCCTGTCCATAAAACACAGTACCATCGGCCAGAACGAGGCAGGCTGTCGGGGTGGAGGACATGGGTGTTACTCCCTCACATGGAATGGCGCAAAATCTGGCCATGTCTAAGGCCGCACCAAAGGAGCGTCAACCGGATTAGCTCTGAATTCGGGGCCAAATCATGGGTGTTGTCGCCCCTGCGGCTTTTGGGTAGAACCAAACACTTGAACTGACCCCGGAGGGTACAATGTCCAAAGACCTGCGCACACAGATCACCGATGATCTTAAAGAGGCGATGAAAGCCAAGAACGCGACCAAGCTTGGCACGCTGCGGCTGATCAATGCGGCGATCAAGGATCAAGACATTGCCCTGCGTGTCGACGGAAAATCCGTGGGCGATCCGGAGATTCTCGCGATTCTGGGCAAAATGGTGAAGCAGCGTCAGGAAAGTGCGCGCGCCTATGATGAAGGCGGCAGACTTGAGCTGGCCGAAAAGGAGCGCGCAGAGATCAAAGAGATCGAAGCGTTCCTGCCGGCGCAGTTGAACGAAGCGGACATTGCCAAAGCCGTGGATGCGGCCATCAAAGACGTCGGCGCGGATTCGATCCGTGACATGGGCAAGGTCATGGGGGAGCTGAAGGGGAAATACACTGGTCAGATGGACTTTGGCGTGGTCGGACAATTGGTCAAAGCGCGCTTAAGCCAGTAGCCTCTGAATTCAGCGCGCGGTGCCCAGAAACCGCAGCTTCATTTCCAACTCTTCTTTCAGTTCCAGCCGTTCCTCAGGGCTGAGGAACGCGCCAAGCTCCACCTCTCTGGGGCCACCGCGCAAGGTCAGGTAATTCTCGACCGGTTTGTCATGGATGGCTATTTCGACCCAATAGGGGTTCGCGCCCCATTCCTTGCGCCCGTCCTTGGCGGAGGTGCGCACAAGCTCCAGATGATCGGGCCAGAGGCTGAGCTCTTCGACCAGATGCCCGTCGCGGTAGCTGCGCATCAGGAAGAACCATATCGCCCAGATCGTGGCGATCAGAAAGGGCAGCAAGCCCCAAAGGGCGGCCGTGCCCGCCAGTGCCAGAACCGGCAGCGAGAGCATGACACATGTGATCGAGATGAAGCCCACGAAGCCTTTGCGCGACAGGGACCGGTGCGGCCAAAGCACGACCCGATACAGCGGGGCCTCGTCGCTGTAATGCGAAAGGGCCTCGGGATAATCCGAGGCCC
>CAYGQQ010000141.1:0-5585 GCA_964352105.1 uncultured Rhodobacterales bacterium
TTTGCCGCTCATGTCCGCTTGCGAACTGTAGAAGGTCGTGGCGGCTCAGTTGTTCTGCATTCAATGGCCTTTCGCGCGTCTCGAAATAGGACGGAGCGGCACAGAGCAGCGCCTCGCTTCTCAAAAGCGTACGAACGACGAAACCCTGTTCGGGCGAACTCACCGCAATGCGGATCGAAAGGTCGAAGCCGGTTTCGACAACATTGTCGACGCGGTCAGAGAAGCTGATCTCGATTTGCGTTTGCGGCCAATGCTCCAGGTAGCGGTAGACAGTTGGAAGCAACAAGCGACGCCCAAGGCCATCAGGCGCGGTGATCCGCAGCGTGCCGCGCGGTGTGATGGGATCGCCTGCGACACTTTCATCGGCGGCCTCGATGGCTGACCTGACAGCCTGCCCATGCTCGTAAAGGCTACGGCCTTCTTCGGTCAAATCAAGCGCACGCGTGGTCCGGTTCAGAAGCCGGACCCCATAGCTGTCCTCCAGCCGGGCAACCGCCTTACCCGCGGTTGAACGCGACAGTCCAAAGGTTTTGCCCGCAGTAACGAAACTGCCTGTTTCGACGACCGCGAGAAAGATGAGGATATCGTTTACCTTCGATCCGATCATGACAGCCCCCTTGTAGCATGAAAATCGCGACTGAAGCGAACCCCATTCGCCAGAAACTGCGTCTAAGTCTTTCTGCGTGATAGTACTTGAAAGGAGAAACACATGTCCGCTTCAATTGACCGTATGAACCCGCCCGCTCTGCCTGATGCAGGCAATGTCGGGTATTCGCAGATTTCCATCACACATCCTGCGCCTCTGGCGTTCGTGTCTGGCCAAGTAGCCTGGAGTGCCGATGGAACGCCCGCGCCTGCATCCCTGGCAGAGCAGACCGCTGTCGTGGTCGCAAACCTGCAAGGAGCGCTGGATGCACTGCAAGCATCGCCGGACGACATCGTTCAAATGCGCATCTACATGACTGACCTGCAGCCCGAGACGCAAGAGATCGCGATGACTGAGATCATGCGCTTTCTGGGCGGTGCAAAGCCAAGCCTGACAGGCATCGGCGTTGCCGCACTGGCCGGTCCCGACCTGCAAATCGAGGTGGAAATGGTGGTGCAGATCGCTCCCTGACCGAAGCTCATGAAAGGCACCAGGATGACCAAATCCAACCAAATTCAACCTGATCCGACCCGGCGGGAGGTGCTGCTGACCGGTGCAGCCGCCTCCGCAGCGACCTTCCTGCCGACCGTCGCGTTCGCACAAACACAACCTGAAATCAAAGGAGTTCAAGAAATGTCTACCTTCACCACAACTGACGGAACTGAAATCTTCTACAAGGACTGGGGCCCACGAGATGCCCAACCCATCGTTTTCCACCATGGCTGGCCGTTGAGCAGCGATGACTGGGACAACCAGATGCTGTTCTTTGCCGCAAACGGTTATCGCGTCATAGCGCATGACCGTCGCGGGCATGGGCGGTCTGCACAGACCGATATCGGGCATGACATGGATACATACGCCGCCGATGTCGCTGAACTTGCCAAGGAACTGGACCTGAAGGATGCGGTCCATATCGGCCACTCCACCGGCGGCGGCGAAGTAGCACGCTACGTGGCGCGCGCCGAGCCTGGACGGGTCGCCAAGGCCGCGTTGCTTGGGGCCATCCCACCCTTGATGCTGAAAACGGACGCCAATCCTGATGGCGTTCCGATGGAGGTGTTCGACGGATTCCGATCCGCATTGGTTGCAAACCGCGCGCAGTTTTACCTCGATGTGCCGTCCGGTCCCTTCTTTGGCTTCAACCGCGACGGTGCCGAAGTCAGTCAGGGCCAGATCCAGAACTGGTGGCGCCAGGGAATGATGGGCAGCGCGTCTGCACACTATCAGTGTATCGAGGTGTTCTCGGAGACTGATCAGACAGAGGACCTCAAAGCAATCGATGTGCCTGTTCTGGTCATGCACGGTGAAGGTGACCAGGTTGTGCCGATTGCCAACTCAGCACACAAGGCGGTCAAGTTGCTGCAAAACGCGACGTTGAAGACCTACGCGGGCCTGTCCCACGGGTTCTTTGCAACACACCCCGACGTCGTGAACGCCGACCTATTGGCGTTCATCAATGCTTGATCACACAAAGCTGCGGGGAGCTACTACTCCGCAGTTTGCAAGAGGCGGTCCTAGGTTTCGTGTTCGTATCGTTGTCAGAGCGGCACAGGGTCATCACTCGGGTTCCTTTGCCTTAAGTGCGTCCTTTAGGAGTGTTTGAAATCTCGGACACTCGAGGTGAGAGGGTGCCGTACATGCAGCTACATGGTCCCGCAGATCCGCTGTAGCTTGCAATTCTTGCGCTTGGTTTCGCAGGTTGCTCGCCTGGTTCTGCAATTCATGACGGTTGAGTTCGTATTTTCCTCCTTGGGGGCGAAACAAGTCTCCAATCTGATCAAGGGATAGCCTGCCTTGCGGCCAAGTGCGATCAATGCAAGCCGCGTGAGCACACTGTCATCATATTCCCGGCGCAGCCCCCGCCGACCATCTGACATAATCAAGCCGCGCTTTTCATAGTAGCGCAAAGTCGAGGGGTTCAAACCGCTGCGTTGGGCGACTTCTGCGATATCGAGCCGGTACATATTGACTTAAACCTCGCTTCAAGTTGCACAAGCAATGCGAGATTCGTCCAAGAAAGGAAAGCACATGAGTTTCGCAGAGTTACTGATTTTCGGAGCAACTGTTGGGTTAGGAGCGACCGTTTTCGCCGATCTCATTGCGGTTCTGCGTCAAGGTTGGCCTCTTACGCACGGCTTCTACTGCTTAGTTGGCCGATGGGTTGGGTGGCTCCCGCGCGCAGGATTTATCCATGATGACATACGCGCAACTACACCCGTTATCGGTGAGGCAATACTCGGATGGGGAGCTCATGTCATGCTAGGAGTGATCTATGGGATCATTTTCGTCCTAACGTTTGGCTCTACGGCTATCGATACACCACAGCTCTGGCAAGGCCTAGGCTTTGGGCTTGTTACCGTCTTGGTGCCTTGGTTGATTTTTCAACCGCTGTTCGGCTGGGGACTTGGTATGTCAAAGGTGCCTGAGCCTTGGAAGATGCGCATGAAAGGGGTGATCAATCATGCCGCTTTCGGATGTGGAATTTGGTTGAACATACTTGTCTCGAATGCGTCATTCTAACGTGCGCAGCCCGACGGAGACCCAAAAAAATTGGCCACCAAAAACGACGACTATTCTTTTCCTTCCACTAAGAGCGGGCTTTGGAAATTTATCGACAAACGGCAGGATTGTCCCCCACTCCCACCAATTCGGGCGCAGTGCAATGAAAGACGGAACATCGTAAACCAGCTTTTCGTTCACCACGCGGCGAATGACGGTGGAGAGCCCATAGCGGAAGTCTTCAAATCATGCCGCGAACGCGCGCAGCATGAAAATCTCTGCATCTGTAGTGTCGTCGCCGCTAAAGTACTCCCGATGGAAGCAGTCATTCGAAATTGTAAGAAACAAACCTAGGTTGGCAGCGTCTATTCTCCGATCAGAAACCAAGCTCATTGGTTGTCTGTTGGCCAACTCGGTTAAGCACAAGTGAACGTGCTGCAGAACTTCTCTATGCGCCTGCAAGCATCGACAAGTTGCAGCTTATCCAAAGCATAGGAAATCCGGAAATGGCCCGGCGACCCAAAGGCTGAACCGGGAACGGTGGCAACACCCTCGTGCTCTAACAGTGCAAGGGTGAAATCTGTATCCGAGCCGAGGGTTTTCCCGTTAGCAGTCTTGCGACCAAGTAGCTTTTCGCAACTTGGAAACACATAGAAGGCCCCCTCAGGTTTCGCGCATCTCAGGCCTTGGATTTGTGCCAAATGATTGAGAACCAGGTCACGGCGGAGTTTGAATTCCTTGGCCCACTTTCCCAGAAAGTCCTGTGGTCCCGTTAACGCGCTCAAGGCCGCCCATTGTGAGATCGTGCAAGCAGACGTTGTAGATTGCCCTTGGATCTTCGCCATGCCTTTAATGAGGTCAACCGGACCCGCACCGTATCCGATACGCCATCCAGTCATGGCGTATGCCTTCGATACACCGTTTATGATAAGCGTTCGGTCCGCGAGCGAAGGCTCGATCTGTACAATTGAGAAGAACCTCGCGTCAAAGCAAAGCGCTTCATAGATGTCGTCAGTCAGAATGTTTACATGTGGATGTCGCAGCAGAACATCTGCGATAGATCGCAATTCTCCATGCGTGTAGACCGCACCCGTTGGGTTTGACGGAGAGTTCAGAACAAGCCACTTCGTCTTCGGCGTGATATGTTCTTCAAGCGTTTCTGCATCAAGTTTAAAGCCCTCCCGGATCGTGGTTTCCACAACAACGGGGGTTCCTCGGTTCAAACGGACGATATCGGGATATGACACCCAGTAAGGGGCCGGTATGATCACCTCGTCGCCTTCATCAAGAGTTGCTGCCAGCGCATTGTAGAGAATTTGTTTTCCACCTGTGCCAACAATGATCTGATTTTCAGCGTATGTTAAATTGTTGTCATTCATAAATTTTTCGACAATTGCAGACTTGAGTTCCGGGATGCCGGTCACAGGTGAGTATCGCGTTTCACCTCGATCAATCGCAGCCTTTGCGGCAAGACAAATGTGTTCAGGCGTATCAAAATCCGCCTCTCCGGCAGCCAAAGCGATAATGTCTTTCCCTTTTGCTCGCAGATCGCGGGCAAGGTCCGACATCGCGACGGTCGCTGAAGGTTGAATCGATGCGAGCGTGGATGACAGCATGCGTGTGAACTTCCAGAATGTGATGTTGTTAATTCGAAATATGATGTATTCGATTATATTATAATTGTAAACTTCGAATTGAGTGGGGAACCGGTCTCTGCTCTCCGCCTCTCGTTCAGAAGCTCTCGTAAGAGACCGAGCAAAAACAGTTACCCTTAGAGCTCTTCTTTGGTCAAAAATGTGCCACCCCCATTACTTGCGGGGGTGACACAGGTTACCGCTGCGTGGTCAGGAAGGGCCGCACAGCAGTCGGGAGAATCTCAGAGAATCGTCGCTTCTGTTGCATTCCTCAAATCGTTCTCTGTTACGTTTTTGGCCAACTCAACGATAGAGAGGCCACCCTGAACAACATCCAAGACACCAAGGTTTGTGATTATCCGATCCACAACCGATCTTCCGGTCAAAGGCAGGGTGCATTCCTTGAGAATTTTGCTGTCACCGTGTTTGTTCGTGTGGTCCATCACAACGATAACGCGGCCGACACCAGCTACCAGGTCCATGGCACCGCCCATGCCTTTGACCAGCTTGCCCGGGATCATCCAATTGGCCAGATCGCCGTTCTCAGCCACTTCCATGGCGCCCAGGATCGCAGCTGCGATCTTGCCGCCGCGGATCATGCCAAAGGAGGTAGCTGAATCGAAGTACGCAGTGCGGTTCAGTTCCGTGATGGTCTGTTTGCCGGCGTTGATCAGGTCCGGGTCTTCGTCGCCTTCATAGGGGAAGGGGCCCATGCCCAGCATACCGTTTTCGGACTGCAAGGTGATGTCCTTGTCGCCGACATAGTTGGCCACCAGCGTCGGGATGCCGATTCCGAGGTTCACATA
>CAYGQQ010000142.1:0-5547 GCA_964352105.1 uncultured Rhodobacterales bacterium
ACAGCCCTTCGCGCACCATATAAGTCTTGGCGGCACCGCCTTCCTCGGCGGGGCATCCGTAGTACCTGACGCGTCCTTTGATGCCATTTTCGGC
This sequence comes from uncultured Rhodobacterales bacterium, assembly GCA_964352105.1. Classification (GTDB taxonomy): domain Bacteria; phylum Pseudomonadota; class Alphaproteobacteria; order Rhodobacterales; family Rhodobacteraceae; genus Litoreibacter. The sequence goes on from CAYGQQ010000142.1 coordinate 95, forward strand.
CAGCCAATCCTTGACGGCAGTGGCCGCAAGCAAGGCCGCGGCACCCAACAGATTGTGCCCGCAGCCATGCCCGTTCCCGCCCTCTTCAAGCGGTTGATGCGTGGCAACACCGGGGGTCTGGCTCAGATAGGGCAGCGCGTCGAACTCTCCCAAGATGGCGATGACCGGTCCCTCGTCGCCAGCCTCGCCGATAACGGCGGTCGGGATGCCAGCGGCGTTTTCGGTGATCTTGAAGCCCTGAGCTTCCAGCATCCGCTTGTGTTCAGCCACGGATTGATGTTCTGCATAAAGCGTCTCGGGTGTGTCAAAGACACGGTCGGACAGGGCGATAAAGCCCTCGCGGTGGCGGTCGACATGGTCCCAGATTGGATCGGTGTTCTGCAAGGTGATCTCCAGCTTCGAATGTCAGGCGGTTTCGGCGTGTTCGAGAAGGCATGCCGTTTCGCGCCCGTCACGTCCCGCTTTGAGCGCGGGCACAGTAGCGCGGCAAGCGGCGGTCGCGACTGGACAGCGCGGGTGAAAGGTGCAGCCCGGCGGCGGGTCAAGTGGCGACGGAATTTCGCCTATGATCGGCTCGAAAGCCCGCCTGCGCTGATCAAGGCGCGGGGCTTCGGCCAACAGCGCCTTGGTGTAAGGATGGCGTGGATCGGAGAAAATCTCTTCGGTCGTCGCACTCTCGACTATCCGGCCCAGATACATGATCGCGACCCGATCTGCGATGTGTTCGACGACGCTCAGGTCGTGGCTGATAAAAAGGTAGGTCAGGCCCAGCTCTTCGCGAAGATCCATGAATAGGTTGATCACCTGCGCCTGAATAGAGACATCGAGTGCGGCGATGGCCTCGTCACAAACCAGGAATTTCGGCTTTACCGCCAGCGCCCGCGCGATGCCGATCCGCTGACGCTGACCGCCGGAAAACTGGTGGGCATAGCGTTTTTTGAGCGATGGATCGAGCCCGACCTTGCGCATCACCTCATCAACGTAGTCAGGGATGTCCGCCTTGGCGACTATGCCATGCATCCGAGGTGCTTCGCCGATGATGTCCTCGACCCGCATTCGCGGGTTGAGACTGGCAAACGGGTCTTGAAAAATCATCTGGATGGCCAGCGTTGCCGCGCGCTTGTCTGCTCCGCTCAGCGCGGCAAAATCTTTGCCCTCGTAAAACATTTTTCCGTCGCTCGCGGCGTGTATGCCTGCGACCACGCGCCCTAATGTGGACTTTCCGCAACCGGATTCGCCCACCAAACCCAGAACCTCGCCCTTCAGGATCGACAGGTTGACATTGTCGACCGCATGGACGGTTTCTTCGCGGATGTTAGCGCCCAGGCGCTGGGCAATCTTGCCCGCGACGTCCAAACGCTTGGTAAATCGTTTCGAGACGCCCCGAATTTCAACCAGCGGCTCGGTCATTGTGTAACCTCGGTCGCTTTTTGGGGATTGAAACACCGCAATTGTCGCGCGTCTATATCTTCGATCTGTGGTTGGCGGCCACAGGCTTCTGTGCGCGCATGGCAGCGCGGCCCGAAAGCGCAGCCTTCGGGAAGTGCGAGCATGTTCGGCGTCATCCCTTCGATCTGGAACAGGCGTTTGCCGCGCCGGTTCGCGGTTGGTACCGACCCGAGCAGGCCAACGGTGTAGGGATGCAGCGGACGATCGATCACGTCGTCGATGCCGCCCTGTTCGACGATCCGTCCCGCGTACATTACCGAAATCCGCTCGGCCAGACCGGCGACCACGGCAAGGTCATGGGTGATCCAGATCATCGCCGTGCCCGTTTGCTTGGTAAGTTTCTGTGCCTCGTGGATGATCTGCGCTTGTATGGTGACATCCAGCGCCGTCGTCGGCTCATCCGCAATGATCAGGTCAGGCTTGTTCAGGAAGGCCGTCGCAATCGCCACACGCTGCCGCATCCCGCCAGACAGCTGGTGCGGATAGGCGCGCAAACGCTCCTCCGGTGACGGAATCCCGACGAGGCCAAGCGCGTCGCGGCTGCGCTCCCAGGCTGTTTGTCTGGACACAGACTCATGCGCAAGGATCGCCTCGATCATCTGTGTATCCACCCGCAGCACCGGGTTGAGAGTCATCATCGGGTCCTGAAAAATCATCGAAATGCGGTTGCCACGCAGGCGTTGCAGGCGCTCTTCATGCGCGTTCGCAATCTCTTCACCGTTGAACTTTATGGACCCTTCGACGATGCGGCCCGGTGGGTCGATCAGGCCAAGAATGGAGAAGCCGGTGATCGATTTACCCGACCCAGATTCACCGACCAGCCCCATGATTTCGCCTCTGGATACTTTGAAATCCACGCCATCGACGGCCTTGACCACCCCCGCATGGGTGAAAAAATGGGTCTTGAGCCCGCTGACGTCGAGAACCGCACTCATTTCTTCAACCTCGGGTTCAGGACGTCGCGCAGATGGTCGCCCACGAGGTTGATCGAGACGACAGTCAGCAACAGGGCAAGGCCCGGGAACACGGATATCCAGTAGCGCCCGGACAGCATGTATTCGAAGCCGTTTGCGATCAGAACGCCAATCGACGGCTCGGTCTGGGGCAAACCGACGCCAAGAAAGGACAGTGTCGCCTCAAGCGAAATCGCGCTCGCAGTCTGAACCGTGCCTACAACGATCAGCGGTGCCATGCAGTTGGGCAGAATGTGCCGAAAGACAATGCGAAAGCGTGAAATACCAAGGCATTGCGCCGCTTCGACATATTCTTTGCCACGCTCGACAAGTGCTGTCGCACGGACTGTTCGGGCGTAATAGGCCCATTGCGCGATCACCAGCGCAAGAATGATCTTGTCGACCCCCTTGCCAAGGGCCGCAACCATCATCAACGCCACCAAAGACGCCGGAAAGGACAATTGCAGATCAACGAAACGCATGATGATCGCCTCGGTACGCCCGCCCGCATAGGCCGCAATCAGGCCAATCGCCATGCCGATCAACAGGGCGATGATCCCGGAGGCAAGGCCAACTGTCAGCGAAATGCGCAAGCCGTAAAGGATAGCCGAATAGAGGTCGCGCCCAGACCCGTCCGAGCCGAGCCACATGGTGTAGCCGTCGAACGCTTGGGATCCCGGCGCCAAGCGCCCGTCCATCACGCTGACCTGTCCAAGATCATAGGGGTTTTGTGGCGTAATCCAGGGCGCGAGCACGGCAAGCAACACGATGGCCCCGAAAATCAACAATGCCCCTGTTGCAATCTTGCTTTCGAAAAACTCAGCGCAAAATCGCTGAAATGGCGTCTCGACCCTGGCAGGTTCAACCGGGGAGGTTGTGGTATGTGCAGTCATATCGCTCATGCGCCCTGATCCTGCAAACGGACCCGCGGATCGAGGATCGAGTAAAGGATGTCCACGATCAGATTGATCAGGACAAAGAATAGAACGATGATCATGAGGTACGCCACGACGACGGGCCGATCGAGTTGCAGGATCGCGTCGATCAGGAGTTTACCCATTCCTGGCCAGGCAAAGATCGTCTCGGTTACGACCGAAAAGCCGATAAGGCTCCCGAATTCGAGGCCCATGACAGTGACGACGGGGATCATGATATTCTTCATAACATGCACAAGAATGATGCGCCGCGTCGACAGGCCTTTGGCGCGCGCGTATTTCACATAGTCGAGGCCCATCGCCTCGCGAACACCCGCACGGGTCAGCCGGATCGCAAGCGAAATTTTGAGAAGCGCGAGGTTGAGAGCTGGCAGGAAAATGTGGCTTAAACCGTCCAGCGTGAAAAGACTGCTCTGAATGCCCAAAAACGTCCCAAGATCACCACGCCCCGTTGCGGGCACCCACTGCAATTCGACCGCGAACAACATGATGAGCATGAGGCCCACCCAGAACGTGGGCAGCGAAAACCCCAGAATGGAGGCGGCCATGATGCCCTTGGCAATGCCGCCGTCGGGATAGAGCCCAGCATAGAGCCCAAGAGGAATGCCAATGACAATTGCCAAAAACAGCGCCATGAAGGCTAGCTCCATTGTCGCGGGCATGTGGTGCAGGATCAGCTTGAGCGCGGGCTCACCAAAGACGAAGCTGTTTCCGAGATCACCTTGGGCTGCACCCTTCAGGAACAGCCAATACTGTTCCCAAATTGGTCGATCCAGCCCCAATCGACTGATCGCCGCCGCGATATCTGCCTGGTCGGCATCGGGGCTGACCAGCATATAAACCGGATCGCCCACGATATTGACGCCAAAGAAAACAATCAATGACATCATGAAGACGACGAGCAATGCCTGCAGCAACCTGCGGATCACGAATACTGTCATGAGGGTTTTCCCGGAAAAAGGACTGCGGGCCGCGCAAAAAGCGGCCCGCAAATGAAGCGCTTATTCTTTCACGACGCCCGTTGCGAGCGTGTATTCGTCTGTGCGCGCCACGTAGCTCAAACCCTTCTTGGCCGCCCAGGTGTTGACCTGGAAATGGGTTGGAATGATTGCCACGTTTTCGATGGCCCGTTCAGTCGCCTGCGCCAGAAGGTCTTGCCGTTTGGCATCATCCACGGTGCTCAGCGCCATTTCAATCAGCGCATCCGTTTCAGGATCGGAATGGCGACCACGGTTTGATGACCCAAATCCAGCATCTGCGTCGAAGGTATGGATCAGCGACTTCAGCGGCGACGAGGCCTCGCCAGATCCCGCACCCCAACCAACAAGGATGAAGCTGAATTCGGGCAAGCCATCAGGCGACCCCTTAGATGCGCGTCCGAAATATACAGAGCGCGGCATCGTTTCGACAGCCGTCTTGATGCCTATGCGTGTTAGCATCTGGGCGACGGCCTCGGCGATTTTGGCATCGTTGATGTAGCGGTCATTCGGCCCGTGGATTGTCAGCTCAAACCCGTCAGGATAGCCCGCTTCGGCGAGCAATGCCTTTGCGCCGTCAGGATCGTATGCCACGACATCGAGCTTGTCAGACACCCCGAAAAAACCTTCGGGCAATAGCTGACCTGCGGGAATGGCAACGCCTTCCATGACCCGATCCACGATCGCATCACGGCTGATCGCCATGCTGATCGCCTTGCGAACGCGGACATCCATCAGCGGATTCTTGATGTCACCACCGCCATTGGCTTTCACAAAGGGTGAATCCTCGCGGAACTGGTCCAAATGGAGATAGATGACCCGGTTCGAAACGCCTTGGCTGAGCTGGATATTGTCGTTTCCTTTCAAGGTCGTGATGTCGGTTGTTGGAACACCCGAAATCATGTCGACATCCCCCGCCAGAAGCGACGCGACCCGGCTTGGACCGGATGTGATCGGGCGGAACTCGACTTCTGACCAGTAGGCCGCATCACCCCAGTAGTCGTCATTGCGCACCAGAACGATACTTTCGCCCGGCGTATAGCTCTGGAACTTGAAAGGTCCTGTCCCGATGGCCGCAGTGCCTGCGTTAAAGTCCTCGGTCGCCGAGTTGCAGCCCACTTCCGAGATCACCGGGATCG
>CAYGQQ010000143.1:0-5451 GCA_964352105.1 uncultured Rhodobacterales bacterium
AGGCTTTGGGTGTTGTCTTTGGAGATGTCTTGGCGAACATTGCTGGACTGCGTTGGTTTACTCATAGTGACGAGTATGGAAGCGAACCAGCTTTGATTTTCGAAGATACGACGGTCGTCGTGTTTCCGCTAACTTCAATTTCCAAGCGAATAGAACGCGGTGAAGAGGTCGATGTCATAGACCTCCTTTCTGGATTGGTCTCATCACTTCAGGAAGCAATCGACTTGGAGAATTAATTACGATGGGTGCTTTTCCAAAGCTTAAAGCTAGACTCGAGAAACTCTGTTCTCAACCGGTCGAAAACTTCTTGAATGATGGGGATATTCTAGTCGAACGGGAGCTGGCATTCCTCCGCGAATTACACGCGAATACGGCAATAGAAAATATGTCCATTACTGACCCCGATGATATTGATATTCTCATCGGCGGGATCGTTACGGATACTGTCGGACAGGAAATTGTTGGCCTCGTTTACAGGTGGATGATCCTAAATTCCAAAGATGTTGGGATGTTTTACTATTCTGAGCTTAGTTTTTGCAGGTTTGTAGCCAAAGCAGAGTTCGATCAGAAATCAAAACGTGGAATTGATCCGCCAAGTCTGAAACTTTTTTCGACAGCTGAGTTGTTCGAGATCCTTGAATGGTTCACTGGGCAATATTCGGAATATCGAAGTTTTCATGGCGCGGATGCTGGCATGGCCGCAGAGTTACCGTTCGACGAACGAGATATCCACTCAACCTATCTCAAGTCGATTTCTGCGATCTCGTCCCACCTTGCAAACCGACTGATGGTCCCTTCGCCAGCGGAATAGTGTTTCCCTTTGATCCCGCAAGTGCCAAGTTTTTGACACCCCGCAACCCCTCTTGCGCAAAACCTGCAAAACCCCTAGAACCCGCCGGTGGCCCCTTGGGGTCCGACTCAAAAATCAAGAAATGCCGCGTTTGCCCTTTTCGCTTCATGGGGCAATTCCGGCCAAAGGAGAAGCGATATGAGACTGAATGAACTGCGCGACAATCCAGGCGCGACAAAAACCAAAAAACGCATCGGCCGTGGTCCCGGTTCCGGCAAAGGTAAGACCGGTGGGCGTGGTATCAAAGGCCAAAAGTCCCGCTCGGGCGTGGCGCTGAACGGCTACGAGGGTGGCCAAATGCCGCTCTACATGCGTTTGCCAAAGCGTGGCTTCAACAAGCCAAACCGCAAGAAGTTCGCTGTGATCAACCTTGGTCTGATCCAGAAGTTTATCGACGCGAAGACGCTGGACGCGAAAGCTGAAATCACCGAAGACATGCTGGTTGAAACCGGCGTTGTGCGCCGCAAGTTGGACGGTGTCCGGGTTCTCTCCAAAGGTGAAATCACCTCGAAAGTGAAGCTGAACGTCACCGGTGCCTCCAAATCCGCCATTGAAGCTGTCGAAAAAGCGGGCGGTTCCTTGACCGTTGCGCAAGCGGCTGCTGAATAACACCTTGTGAGCGGGCCTCGCGCCCCTTACATATCTTAAAGTTTCCAGCGCCGCGACGGGAAGCCCCCGGCCGCGGCGCTGTCATTCAAAGACAGGGATAACCGCCAATGGCATCCGCAGCCGAGCAAATGGCCCAAAACATGAGCTGGTCCGCCTTCGGGAAAGCGACCGAGCTTCGTCAACGCATCCTTTTCACTATTGGACTTCTGTGCGTCTACCGCCTTGGGACCTATATCCCCGTGCCGGGCATTGATGCCGATGGTCTGCGGCAGTTTGTCGAACAGGCCAGCGCCGGGATCGGTGGTATTCTCAACATGTTTACCGGCGGTGCGATTGGCCGGATGGGCCTCTTTGCGCTTGGCATCATGCCTTACATTTCGGCCTCTATTATTGTGCAGCTGATGACCGCAATGGTCCCGCAGCTTGAGCAATTGAAAAAAGAGGGCGAGCAGGGCCGCAAAAAGATCAACCAATACACACGTTATGGCACGGTTTTGCTGGCGACATTGCAGGCTTACGGACTTGCGGCAGGGCTTGAAGGCTCTGGTCTCGCGTCCGAGCCCGGCTGGTATTTCCGCATCTCCTGCATCGTGACGCTTGTGGGTGGCACCATGTTCCTGATGTGGCTGGGCGAGCAAATCACCGCCCGCGGCATCGGCAACGGTATCTCCCTGATCATCTTCGTGGGCATCATTGCTGAGGTACCAGCAGCCCTGGCACAGTTCCTGGCCCAAGGCCGTTCCGGCGCGCTGAGCCCGGCTGTCATCATCAGCGTTCTGCTGGTCGTGATTGGCGTGATCACATTCGTGGTGTTCATGGAGCGCGCGTTGCGCAAGATCCACATCCAATACCCGCGCCGTCAGGTCGGCATGAAGGTCTATGACGGTGGCTCCAGCCACTTGCCCGTCAAGGTTAACCCATCGGGTGTTATCCCGGCGATCTTCGCGTCGTCGCTGTTGCTGCTGCCCACCACGCTCAGCACATTTTCCGGCGCGCAAACCGGCCCGGTGATGTCGACGATCCTGGCGTATTTCGGTCCCGGACAGCCACTGAACCTCGCGTTCATGACGATCATGGTGATCTTCTTTGCGTATTTCTACACGTTCAATGTTGCCTTCAAGGTCGAAGACGTGGCCGACAATCTGAAAAGCCAAAACGGGTTTATCCCGGGCATCCGTCCGGGTCAGAAAACCGCCGAATATCTGGAATACGTCGTGAACCGCATTCTGGTGCTTGGCTCTGGCTATCTGGCCGCCGTGGTTCTGCTGCCAGAGATATTGCGCGCCCAGCTCGGTATCCCGTTCTATTTCGGCGGCACGTCAGTCCTGATTGTGGTTTCGGTGACAATGGATACTATCCAACAGGTACAAAGCCATATGCTCGCGCATCAATATGAAGGTCTGATTGAAAAATCTCAGCTTCGTGGCAAAGGTGCGAAGAAGCGAGGGACAAAAGGACCGGCACGCAGATGAACATTATCCTTCTCGGACCACCGGGTGCCGGCAAAGGCACGCAAGCACGTAAACTCGTCGATGAACGTGGCATGATCCAGCTGTCTACCGGCGACATGCTGCGCGAGGCGCGCGCGTCAGGGACCGAGATGGGCAAGAAGGTCGCAGCGATCATGGATGCGGGAGAGCTTGTCACCGACAAGATTGTCATCGGTCTGATCGAGGAAAAGCTGCAAGGCGATCACGGCGGTGGGTTCATCTTTGACGGCTTCCCGCGCACTTTGGCCCAAGCTGATGCGTTGGGCGATCTGCTGGACGCGCATAACACGTCGCTTCATTCTGTCATCGCGATGGAGGTCAACGACGACGCACTGGTTCAACGGATCACGGCGCGGTCCACCTGTGGCAATTGCGGGGAGGTCTATAACGACATCACCAAACCGCAACCTGAGGATGGCAAATGCTCCAATTGTGGCGCGGCCGATTTCAAACGCCGAGCCGACGATAACGAGGAAAGCCTGCGCACCCGCCTGATGGAATACTACAAGAAAACCTCCCCGCTGCTTGGGTACTATCACGCCAAAGGCAACCTGAAATGGGTTCCGGGACTGGGCGAGATCGACGAAGTTGCGGCCGGTATTTCGAGTGCTTTGGACAGTTAATTGAAGATCATTTGGTTTTCGGCTGGATTGCTGTTCAGCGGCTTGGGGGAATTGTCGTAGGTGTTTTGACCGGTACCCAAAAACGAGACTTGCAATACTGTCTGGACCCTAAAGGTGTCCGTTACATTCAAGACAACGCTGCTCGGAAACAAGCTTGTCAGCAGTAGTTTTATCCTCTGCTCGGAACAAGGGTTGACCATCCGTTAAAACTGCCCTAGTTCGCACCATCCCCTATGGGAATCGCAAGTCGACGGTGTCGCTCACCCAAGCTTGCAGATCATATCAAGCCAAGCCCGCGGCCTCAAAAACCGTCGGGCTTAAATCGTGAAAAAAGGTTCCGGCGTTACGGAACCGCGACTGAAAAAGGACATAGCCTTGGCTCGTATTGCTGGCGTTAACTTACCTGATGGGAAACGCGTTCCTATCGCTCTGACTTACATCACCGGAATTGGACACACATCTGCGAAAGCGATCATCGAGGCCGTTGGCATCGACCCGTCTCGCCGCATGAACGAGTTGACCGATGCCGAGATCCTGCAAATCCGCGAACATATCGATGCGACCTATTCGGTCGAGGGCGATCTGCGCCGCGAAGTGCAAATGAACATCAAGCGTTTGATGGATCTTGGCTGCTACCGTGGCCTGCGTCATCGCCGCAACCTTCCTGTGCGCGGTCAGCGTACGCATACCAACGCACGTACGCGCAAAGGCCCTGCTAAGGCCATTGCTGGTAAGAAGAAGTAAGGGAGGGCTGATCTGATGGCACGCGAAAAAGTCAAAACGAAAAAGAAGGTCCGCAAGAACATCGCTGCTGGTGTGGCGCATGTGAACTCTTCCTTCAACAACACAAAAATCCTGATCTCCGATGTGCAGGGCAATGCGATCTCCTGGTCGTCTGCGGGCACGATGGGCTTCAAAGGCTCCCGGAAATCCACACCTTACGCAGCACAGATGGCTGCGGAAGATGCGGGCCGTAAGGCGCAGGAACATGGCGTCAAAACGCTGGAAGTCGAAGTGCAGGGCCCAGGGTCCGGCCGTGAGAGCGCATTGCGCGCGCTTGCTGCTGCGGGTTTCCAGATCTCGTCCATCCGCGACGTGACACCGATGGCACATAACGGCTGCCGCCCACCAAAGCGCCGCCGCGTCTAAATCACACTCTTTCGCGAGGGGAAATTTTTGCCCCTCGCGTTTGTCATTTCAACCTCGGGCGTTCCTGCTCTTGGACATGAAACAGGAACAAGTATGGAGGCGACACACATGATCCACAAAAATTGGGCAGAACTGATCAAGCCAACTCAGTTGGACGTCAAACCTGGCAACGACCCTGCGCGCAAAGCAACTGTGATTGCCGAGCCGCTGGAGCGCGGCTTTGGTCTGACAATGGGCAACGCATTGCGTCGCGTTTTGATGAGCTCTCTGCAAGGTGCGGCGATCACGTCCGTTCAGATTGACAACGTTCTGCACGAGTTCTCCTCGATCGCAGGCGTGCGCGAAGACGTCACCGACGTCATCTTGAACCTCAAAGGCGTGTCGATCCGCATGGAAGTCGAAGGGCCAAAGCGCCTGTCGATCTCCGCCAAAGGTCCGGCAGTTGTCACCGCGGGTGACATCTCTGACAGCGCTGGCATCGAAATTCTGAACCGTGATCACGTCATCTGTCACCTCGACGACGGTGCCGACTTGTTCATGGAACTGACCGTCAACACTGGCAAAGGCTATGTCTCTTCCGAGAAGAACAAGCCCGAAGATGCACCTATCGGCCTGATGCCAATTGATGCGATCTTTTCTCCGGTGAAGAAAGTCAGCTACGACGTGCAGCCGACTCGTGAAGGTCAGGTTCTGGACTATGACAAACTGACGATGAAGATCGAAACAGACG
>CAYGQQ010000144.1:0-5429 GCA_964352105.1 uncultured Rhodobacterales bacterium
CCAAAGAACATCTGCACAAGGTTGTCGGCTGTCACAAGCATCAACATCGCGAAGGTAAAGAAGCTCAAGTAAGCAAAGAAGCGCGGCTTATACGTATGGTCTTCGCCGAAATGCTCGTCATGGGCCATGTAGCCGAACGAATACAGATGCACGAGGCTGGACACGGTGGTGATCACGATCAGCATGATCGTTGTCAGCCGGTCCATGCGGATCGCCCAATCGGTGCTGAGCGTGCCAGACTCAATCCAGCGCAGGATGTTAATCTGCTCCAGCGTGCCATCGAAGGTCAGGAAAACGACCCAGCTGAGGATCGCCGACAGGAACAAAAGCCCCGTCGAGATCACACAGGCCGCTTGCTCGCCCATGAATTTCCACCCGAAGCCGCACAGAAGCGCGCCAATCAGAGGGGCAAAGAGGATAATGGTTTCCATGACTGCCTTAGCCCTTCATCACGTTTACGTCTTCAACGGCGATAGAGCCGCGGGTCCGAAAGAAACAGACCAGAATTGCCAGACCAATCGCCGCCTCCGCTGCCGCGACCGTCAGCACGAACAAGGTGAACACCTGCCCTACGAGGTCACCAAGGAAGCTTGAGAAGGCCACGAGGTTGATATTGACCGCGAGCAGCATCAGCTCAATCGACATCAAGATGATGATGACGTTCTTGCGGTTCACGAAAATGCCGAAGATGCCAATGACAAACAGCGCGGCTGCAACCGTTAGATAATGCTCAAGTCCGATCATAGCCCCTGCCCCGGTTTGACGTCTTTCAGCTCCATCTGCTCAGCCGGGTCACGGTAGATCTGGCTGAGGATGTTCTGGCGTTTGATATCCGGGCGGTGGCGCAGCGTCAGAACAATCGCCCCGATCATCGCAACCAGCAGGATCAGGCCAGCAGCTTGGAAGAGATAGATGTATTTGGTGTAGACCAGCTCGCCCAGTGCGGCGGTGTTATGCGTCTCTGACAGCGCCGGTGCGACGGCATCGCGCAGCGCCTCAGCGTTCTCCGCGGTTTCCCAGACGCCAAAGACCAACGCCAGTTCCATCAACAAAATAACGCCGATCAGGCCCGCAAGCGGCACGAACTTGGCCAACTCCCCGCGCAGCTCCGCGAAATCTACATCCAGCATCATGACGACGAACAGGAACAACACCGCGACCGCGCCGACATAGACGATGACCAGCAGCATCGCGACAAATTCCGCGCCCAGAAGCACGAATAATCCCGCCGAGGACAGGAAGGCCAGGATCAGCCACAGGACCGAGTGCACGGGGTTTCGAGACACCACCACGAACAACCCGGCGGTAACCACCGTGATCGCAAAGAGGTAGAATGCAAAATCTGCAAATCCCATCAGTCTTCCTTCTCTCCGTCCAATACCTCAGTCGCCAGCTCCATCGCTTTCGACATCGCAGGTACGCCGCCAAACATCGCGGCTTGCGCAATGGTTTCGGCAATCTCTTGTTTCGTGGCACCCGCCTCGACCAGATGGCGCACGGTGATGCGGATCTGTGCCTCAGCCTGCGCGCCTTGGATCGTCAGACCCATCAAGGTCAACAGCAACCGGGTCTTGGCGTCCAACCCTTCGGGATTGAAGGTCTTGCCCATGAACTGCTCCATCATGTCGGCAGACATCGTCGGCATCATGTTCTCGAAGCCTTTGGGCGTGAAGCCTTCCAGCGCCGGGTTCATGGATTTCGCCATGTCCTGACCCATCTTCATCATGGCCTCAAACGGGTTCGCTGGATCGCTCATGCGCTCAACTCCTCCGCTTCGAACACTTCGATCGCGGCGTTCATCGCATTGATCATCGCTGGGAAACCACCGTAGAGCGTCATTTGGAAAATGATCTCACAGACCTCTTCACGGGACGCCCCGACAGAACGCGCCGACGCAATATTGACCTTTAGTTGAGGGCGGGTTTGAGAGCCCATTGCGGTCAATGCAGCAATCGTCGCCAGCAAACGCGTCTTCTCATCAACACCGCCACGGGCATAAAATTTGCCATATGCCACATCGACCACGGTCTCAGCCAAGCCAGGAACCAACGCGTCATAACGCGCACGCAAAGCGTCCTCCATGCCGGGGTTCACCTGCTCTGACAGCGCTTTGCCGCGTTCGTATGTGTCGATAGCGGCGCTCATCTGTAGGGCGCATCCATTTCCAGGTTGCGAGCGATCTCTGCTTCCCAGCGGTCGCCATTGGCCAGCAATTTGTCCTTGTCGTAATACAGCTCTTCGCGGGTCTCGGTGGCGAACTCGAAATTCGGACCTTCGACGATGGCATCCACCGGGCAAGCTTCCTGACAGAAGCCGCAATAGATGCATTTGGTCATGTCGATGTCATAGCGCGTGGTCCGGCGCGAGCCGTCATCGCGCGGCTCTGCATCAATGGTAATCGCCTGCGCTGGGCAAATCGCTTCGCACAGTTTGCACGCAATGCACCGCTCTTCACCATTTGGATAGCGGCGGAGCGCATGCTCGCCACGGAAGCGCGGGCTCAGCGGGCCTTTTTCATGCGGATAGTTCAGAGTCGCCTTGGGGGCGAAGAAATACTTGAAGCCCAGCTGGAAACCCTTGGCGATATCCAGCAGCAGGAAGTATTTCAGAAATCTGGAAACGCTCACGCTCATACGGCTTCTCCTTGGACATCAGCACCGCTCCAGCGGGTCTGATAATCGCTTTGCAACACGGACCCTTCAGCTTCTGCTGCGGTCTTTTCAATCTCGTAATACAGATAGACCTGGCCTTCCGGAACCCGGTCGATCAAACGCAACCGGCGACCGGTTTCGGCAGCATCCGGCAAGGTCACAATCGCAGGTCCTGGGTTCTTGGGCAGGGCCTCGCACAGATCGACGATGCAATTGCACCGCCGCTTCCAAAAGCTCCAGACCAGTTCGGGGTTGAACTGATACATTCCGTGCCCGACCCAGCCGTTCATCCCATTGGCCGAGACGAACTTGCCACCCTTGCGCAGCATAAGGTTGATGTTTTCCAAAGCTTGAGGGACGTTGAACACGTGTTCAATCGTGCCGCCGTCAAAGATGAAATCAAATTTGTTATGCAGTTTTGAAGGCACCGGTTCGTTCAGGTCATGCTCTATCGAGGGGCCTTCGTAGCTCGCAAAATCCATCGTCTCGATATTGCCAAAGCCAAGCTTCTCAAACAGCGTCTCGGAATAGTTGTCATCCTGAAGCAACTCTTCCAGCGGTGTCTCGATCCCGGCCCGGCGCAGCGCTTTGTTATAGGCAGCCCGGAACCGTGGTTGCAGCGCAAACTTCTGCCGGCCAAGCATCAGCGAACGCCCCTTCGGGGTGAACCGAGTGGAAAGCTCCACCAGCTTGCCAAACAAGATGCAGTCCAAACCCATTTGGCCGTTACCCTCCGACTGCCCAGCGGGCATATGCGCCGCCAAAAGCACCGTATTGCGCAAAGAATGCCACGATCACGACCCATGCCAGCGAAAACGGCAGGAAGACTTTCCAGCCCAGACGCATCAATTGGTCGTAGCGGTAGCGCGGTACGATCGCTTTCACCATCGCGAACATGAAAAAGAAGAACGCCATCTTGCCCACCATCCACAGCGGTCCGTCCGGCAGGAATGGGAAGGGTGACAACCAGCCACCAAAGAACAGCAAGCTGATCAGCGCGCACATCAGGAAGATGGCGATATACTCGCCCGCCATGAACAACAGGAACGGCGTGGAGGAATATTCCACCTGATAGCCCGCCACCAGTTCCGATTCCGCTTCCGGCAGATCAAACGGCGGGCGGTTGGTCTCGGCCAATGCCGAGATGAAGAACAGGAAGACCATCGGCAGGTGCGGCAGCCAGTACCAACTGAAGAAGCCGTAATCACCGTCTTGCGCGCGCACGATATCGCCAAAGTTCAGCGATCCCGTGGACAGCACAACACCGATAATGATCAGGCCAATGGACACCTCATAAGAGATCATTTGCGCCGCTGACCGCAAGCTTCCCAAAAACGGGTATTTGGAGTTTGACGCCCAGCCGCCCATGATCACACCGTAAACTTCAAGCGAGCCGATGGCGAAGATATACAGGATAGCGACGTTCAGATCGGCCAGCACCCATGTGTCGGAAAATGGGATCACAGCCCAGGAAATCAACGCCAGAACGAAGGCAACCAGCGGGGCCAGCATGAAGACGGTCTTGTCGGCCCCGGCAGGGATCACGATCTCCTTGACGACATACTTTAGTGCGTCGGCCACCGTTTGCAGCAAGCCGAACAGGCCCACGACATTGGGACCCCGGCGCATCTGAACCGCGGCCCAGATCTTGCGGTCGCCATAGACCAGAAACAGAAGCGAGATCATCACGAACGCAATCATCGCCAGACATTGCGCAACGATAATCAGCGCAATGCCGGGTCCGGTTGTCAGAAAATCAGCCATGTCTTCTCTCGCCTCTTAGACCGTCGGGATGCCGGCATCGAGACAGCCGGACACCATAACTTCAGCGTCTATTGTTGTTTCGCCGCGCGGCAGCGACTTTGACAGCGTGTAAACCGCATCGCCGCGCCAGATGCTACCCTCTTGATCCACTTTTCTGCGGATGTTTCGCGCAAATCCGTAACCCTCGTCCAGAGCGTGCTGTGCGGCAGCGCAATCGGCATAGGCCTGCACGTCCGTAGCAAGCTCTGCACCTGCCATTGCGACCTGAACGGAAACCAGATCATCACCTATCGCTTCAAGGTTCGCACCTTGGTAATCCCGCAGAACCTCCCCCGCAGGAGAACAGGCGCTCAGGCCTGTGGCTATGATCGCCAATTGGCGCATCATTCAGCCGCCATCGACGTGCCGGAGCGCGCCTTTGCATTAGCGCTGAGTTCCGCCATCAAGGTGCTGGCACGCGCAATCGGATTGGACAGGTAGAAATCTGTAACCGCCGCGCCAAACGCCGCTTTGTTCATCATGCCTTTGGGCAGGGCCACAATTTCGTTCGCAGGAACCTCGTCGATTTGGCCCAGATGTGGCACCTCCGCCACCAAGGCCTGACGCAGTTGCGCGATGCTGTCGAAGGGCAGCGTCGCCCCCAACTCTGCTGACAAAGCCCGCAGAATCGCCCAGTTTTCTTTGGCTTCGCCCGGTGCAAACCCTGCGCGCAGCGCCAATTGAGGCCGCCCTTCGGTATTCACGAACAGGCCTTGCTCCTCGGTGTAAGCGGCCCCCGGCAGGATAATATCGGCGCGATGTGCGCCGCGATCACCGTGGCTGCCTTGGTAAATCACGAAAGGCCCCGCTGGAATGTCGCCCTCATCGGCACCGAGGTTGTAAATCACCTTCGCGCCCAGAACATCGCTGATGCCGCCCGGAGCAACAGCCCCCACATCCATCGCCCCCACGCGACCCGCTGCCGTGTGCAGGATCAACAAACCGGATTTCGTGCTTTCCGCCAACGCAATCGCG
>CAYGQQ010000145.1:0-5389 GCA_964352105.1 uncultured Rhodobacterales bacterium
AGTGAGAAGGTGCCGTCGCTGCATCAGCCCTCAGGCCCTCGCGCCGCAATGCCTAGGATGGGCACATCGACAGTCACTGTCCCACCATCGTCAAATGTCAGCGTCATTGAAAAACTTTCGCCTTCAACCATCGGGGTTTGCAGCTGCATTAGCATGGCATGCAGTCCACCTGGCTCCAAAGACAAAGTTTCTCTCGACGCGATTGTGATTTCCCCGGCCGGAGCCATCGAACTAACGCCATTTGCATCGGTGGTCGTCCGATGGATGTCCGGCATCATCGCCAAAGGTGTTTCAAGGCTGAGCAAGGTCACCGGGTCCGTGCCTGTGTTGCGAACCGTCATGTAGGCAGCACCCGGGCGGTTCTTGCCGATTGAGGCGCGCGCCCAAGCATCTTCGACCACAATGTCCTGAGACCCTGCAAAGGAGGAGGTCGGTAGACCCAAAAATATGCTCAGTGCGATGGCCACTACGGCAACTGGAGATTTCACGTGTCTTTTCCTTTCAGTGTTTTCTCGATCACGACCCTGCTGCTGCGACCTCGGCCGCAACAAGTGCGCGCAGCTCGTCAGCTCCAAAAGGATCAAGGGGTTTGCCGTTTACGAAGAAGGTGGGTGTCTGACGCACGCCAACCGTTTCCACGTCCGCGCGATCTTGATTGAGAACCCCAACGGTCTGAGGTGCCATCATTTGGGTTTTCGCGGCTTCCGCGTCCAGGCCAGCCTGCTCCGCAATCCCAAGGATCAGACCCGGGGCGGGCGTACCATGGGAAGCCCAACGCGGCTGATACTCAAGGATTGCTTCGAGGACCGGCTCGAAAACGCCCTGCATACGAGCGGCTTCTAGGACGCGAATGGCCTCTTCTGAGCCTTCTCCGTGAAACGCCGTGTATCTCAGCACAACACGAACTGCGCCGTCATGTTCGGCCAAAATGTCTTTCACGATGGGATGAAAGGCGCGGCAGGCTTCGCAGGCAGGATCGAAGAACTCGACGATGGTGACCGGAGCCTCTTCCGGCCCAAGGACTGGAGAGTAGGACCGGATAAGTTCTTCGGCGATTTCAGGTTGAACTGAATTGGGTTGCGCAACCGAAGGGGGACGGGTCTCGAACCATATCAATGCCGCGAAGATCGCAACGCCAAATGAGAGAACGGATATGACGATTGATTTGTTTTTCACGTGCGGGGCTCCTTCAGGGAGAGAAATGATAAGAAGGCGATGAGCGCAAAGGCGATGAGCGCAAAGAGCGGGATCGGGACGCCAAGAAAGACTTGATTGTCGCCGGTGCAGGACGGGCCGGTCGCCGTGCATGGTTGAATCCGCTCGGGCAGAAATCCGGTGTAAAGGCCAAGGTGCCAGAGAGCGATGGCGGCCCCACCAAGTGCAAGCGCAACACCATAGCGGCCGACCCTATCATCCTGCCACCAGAGACCGAGGCCCAAGATTACTGCCAATGGGAACATGAACGCGCGCTGGAACCAGCATAAATTGCATGGGGCCTGACCCAGTACCTCGCCGATGTAGAGCACGGCCAGCGAACTGGCCAAAGCCACAATCCAGGCGCCGATCAAAGCCATGTCTTTCGGAATCACGCTGCTCATATCGACATCCTCGCCTTCAGATCGGAAAGGATCTCCTCTGCTGGCGTGCCATATGTCCATGCCCCGACATACCCGGCTTGCGGATCAAAGAGAAAAAGCTGAGAAGAATGCCCCATAGTGTAGCCGTTAGGAGAGGCGGCTTCCTCGATCTTTTCATAGTAAACACGGAAACTCTCAGACGTGCGTTTGATCTGCTCGGGCGTACCCGTCAGCCCAATGATGTTTGCGTCAAACGCTGGGACAAATTCCGCCAGTTGTTCGGGTGTGTCACGTTCTGGATCAATTGATATAAACAGAGGCTGAACCTCCACTGCATCTGAACCGAGTGCGTCCATGACGGCGGCAACTTCGGCCAGGGTCGTTGGGCACACATCAGGGCAATTCGCAAATCCGAAGAACACGAGCATCCAGCGCCCTGCGAAATCTTCGTCCGTCTGGACGATGCCTTGGTGATCGGTCAGTTCGAAATCAGCACGGAACGCAGGCCTATCAGTTGGCCCTTCGCCTCTGATAGAAATCTGCAGCCAAACGAACCCCACGACCGCGATCACGGTGAGTCCCCAAAGCCCTTTCTGGAATGCTGATAATCTCATTGGTCGTATTGCGCCCGATTCCGCCCATTTTTAGAGCGTTCTAAATGTTCTAGTTGCTAGAGGTTCAAGTTGTTTCTTGCCACAGAGACCTCTGTGTCACGTACCCGTGAACAGAACCCCGGCTTGCACATGCCAACAGCTATAGCTACTAACGCTATAGTTATGGAGATTGCATGCTGACAATCGGAAACTTGGGAAAGAAAACCGGAACGAAGGTTCAGACCATCCGGTACTATGAACAGATCGGTCTGATGCCCGAGCCGGGCCGGACAGAAGGGGGGCAGCGGCGCTACGGCGATGCTGAAGTCGATCGCCTATCATTTATCCGGCACGCACGTCAGTTGGGATTTCCACTTGAGGCAATCCGCGAACTTCTCGATCTAAGCGACAATCCCGACCGCTCTTGCCATGAGGCGGATTCCATAGCGCGTCGGCAACTCAAGCAGGTAGAGCTAAGGATGGATCGGTTGAAAGCGCTGCGCACCGAGCTGAAGCGCATGATCCAAGAATGCAGCGGAGGCAATACCGCAGACTGTAAGGTTCTCGAAGTCTTGCGCGATCATTCGGAGTGTCTGACCGACCACGATGCAATCGGCGCATAGTCGCGCCAATTGCTCGCATTCCAAAACGGTATGTAAACCGACAATGGTCGGTCTTACATGGCTGCTATTAACTTAGGCAGGTAGATAGAGCCGGGCGTGCGGAAGGCCTGTTTTCTCGAACCTCCGGAATGTCTTTGCCAAAGCCAGAGCACCAAGGTCAATGATAGGTTCAAGCAATACAACGATGATGTAGACCGACGCGAATGCTCCCGCGTTTGCCAAGGTCTCCGCGGTAAAGCCCTGTCCGTAGAAAACCCAGAAGGCCACCCACACCACAATGCCACCTTGGAACACTGCAGATAGCTTTGCCGCTTGAGTGTACGTAACCTCGGTGTACGGCGTGTCGGCTGGGATAATCCTTCGCGCCAGCGCGGTCATTGCCAAAACTGGCAGAATAAGCGTGGTCAGGTTCATTCCCAACTGCGGAATGTCGGAAGGTGAAAACAGGAAGCTTTGCGCGACAAGACCAAAGATCAGCCCAATAGTTGTTGGAACTGTGCCGAGGATCAGGAAAAGTGTGGTTCCAAGTATCAAATGTACTTCTGACACTCCAACAGGTGGATGCGGCAGAAATTCAAAGAATCCGAGCACCATCGCGCTTGCCGCGGCGGAGCGTCCGGCCAAAGCCAAGAGGTTGCCGTTCTGCTTCACGTGATCAACAGCGAGCTTGGTGACGATCCCAACGGAAGCAACACCGGTCGCGGTCCCCAGTACAATTTTTGCGCCGTCCACGACGCCAGGTTCAATATGCATAAGTTCGTCCCTTCTGCACCCATCGTGCAAGATGCCTCCACAGAGGCGTTACAATATACTTGGCAGGTTTCCTGACTCGCGCTTTGTCGCGGCAATTCCACCTTCCCGGATCTCTCCAGTGGTATTCGGAATGCAGCTAACGCTCACAGTTGCGTGGGCAGTCTCGGATCAGGACAGGAATTGATGTCCCTACCGCGTTCCCATTTACCCCGCGGCCGCAAATCGGCTTAGGGACCAAGTCTGAGCACCTGATATCCTTGGTCTAGCTAAGTCAACAACGTTTGTAACAAAACACTTGAACCTACAGTCACTGTAGCAATTACATCTTACTCAAAGACGATTCGAGGAAATGAACAATGAGTGCTGATGATCGGCTGCTGGCGGCCACGCCAATCCTGAATTTCAACCATCCTTCGATTGCAAGACTGGTCAAGGACAGAGGATGGAAAGCCCTTTCGACACATGACCGGATCGGGGTTGTCTACGATTTCGTACGCAATGAAATTGCCTTCGGTTACAACCGCGCAGACAACGTCTCGGCCGCCGATGTGCTCGCTGATGGCTTCGGCCAATGCAACACCAAGGGCACGCTTTTGATGGCGCTGTTGCGCGCGGTTGGTGTCCGCTGCCGCCTTCATGGATTCACGATCCATAAAGAGCTGCAACGGGGCGTCGTGCCTGAACTCGTTTATCCAATCGCCCCGGAAGAGATCATTCACTCCTGGGTCGAGGTGGAGACGGAGACAGGTTGGGCGAACCTCGAAGGGTTCATTCTGGATGCAGAGTTTCTTTCGGCGCTCCAATCCACGTTTTCCGATACGCCCAGCCTCTGCGGTTATGGAGCGGGGACCGATTGCCTGCAGGCTCCACCCGTGGAGTGGACAGGTAGCGACACCTACATCCAGGAGACCGGCATCGTTCAGGACTTCGGCATCTTCGACGCGCCCGACGATTTTTACGCTAAACATCAGCAGTCGTTCAGCTTCGTAAAGGGCTTGTTATACCGCCATATCATCCGCCATTGGATGAATGCACGAGTGCGCCGCATTCGATCCGGGAGTGTTCCGCATATTCCTGGCTTGGCGTTGCCCAATCATGAACATGAGGAATCGCGTCATGCCTCATGATCACGGTCACGCGCATATTGATCCCGCTTCTGGGGATCGCCGTGTCTCCATCGCGATCTGGGCCAACGCACTTTTGACGGTTGTACAGATTGTGGGCGGCATCCTGTCTGGAAGCCTCGCGCTCATTGCCGATGCGCTGCACAACTTCTCTGATATGGCGTCTCTGGCGATTGCGTTCGCGGCCCGAAAGATCTCCCGAAGACCTGCCGACAAGCGCATGACCTTCGGCTATGGCCGGATCGAAGTCGTCGCTGCATTGATCAACTACACGACCCTCATCCTTGTTGGTGTCTATCTCATTTACGAGGGCGGAATGCGCATGATCGAACCGACCGAGGTGGCCGGTTGGACTGTGGTGATCCTGGGCTCAGTGGCGCTGGTCGTCGACACGCTGACGGCGCTCCTGACAAATTCGATGCAAAAGGGCAGCGTGAACATCCGGGCGCTTTTCCTGCACAACCTTTCGGACGCGCTAGCCTCAGTTGCTGTGATCATCGGTGGCTCGCTCATCCTGCTCTATGATATGTGGTGGGTCGATCCGGCGATCACCATCGGCATCGCACTCTACATCCTCTACCTCGCTCTAACTGAAATAGGTGGCCCCATTCGCATCCTGATGCTGGGAAGTCCGCCTGACCTCGACAATGACGCGGTTGTTGCTGCAATCAGAGACGTCGACGGGGTCCATGACGTCCACCACGTTCATCTTTGGCAGA
>CAYGQQ010000146.1:0-5296 GCA_964352105.1 uncultured Rhodobacterales bacterium
GGCCCTTCTCGCGCCCGTAGCCAGATTTGCCATAGCCGCCAAAGGGTGTCTCAACTTCTTCACCACCAGCCAGTGTCGCGACTACCGCACTGCCAAACATGATGATCCCGCCCGAAATGCGACCTATAACGCCACACTACGCCAGCACGGGATATTCAAGTCACCGGGCAAGCTATATCCGTCACTTGCGATAACTGTAGTGGATCTGGAGAAGACGAAATTCGCAGTTGAACAGGCTGTAAGGTCCATTTCTCTGACTTGAGAACCAAGTACTTTCCAGAAATAAAAACATCTGTCGATCTGCTCAGCGGTGCAGAGTCATGGGTTCGGCATCGACTACTGCCACACGAAACACCAATAACCGCTTAGTAGATGGCGAACGACAGCGCCGCTCGCCAGGGTAAGCTAGATGTCGATCCGCTCTGCAATGCTCAGGCATCTTCGAGTTCGACACCGAGGAAAGACGGCCTTGTAGATATGTACGGACTCTCGGGACACTTGCCGAGTTACTGTAGCTTGTCTCTGAGAGCTTCGTAAGGGGTCTTGCCGTTGTGCGCGCCTTGCGGTCTGGCGAAGTTGTAGAACCGCTCCCATTCGTCGAGTTTGGCCTCGAGACCGACGTCCCCTTTGTAACTGAGGAGCTGCAGCTCCAGCAAGAGAAGCC
Source organism: uncultured Rhodobacterales bacterium (assembly GCA_964352105.1). Taxonomy (GTDB): domain Bacteria; phylum Pseudomonadota; class Alphaproteobacteria; order Rhodobacterales; family Rhodobacteraceae; genus Litoreibacter. The sequence continues at coordinate 665 of CAYGQQ010000146.1, forward strand.
GATTTTCACAACCCGCCAGCTTTGCATCAATCTAAGCTAAGGAGATCTTCATATTAGTGTCGAACCGGATCGAAAATGAGCCGTTGCAGGGCTTCCAATCCAGTTCCATCACCCAATTGCGCTATTGCTGTTTCCAAAGCCACCGCTCTCCCATTGCCTAGCTTCGGCGCTGCATAAGCATGAAACTTTGCTCTGACCTCTTCCTGCGTTACTGGGTTTTCCGGATCACCAAGTGCCTCAGTGTCGCCGGACGTGAGCGTGTCTCCGTTTTTCAGGGTCAATGTCACACTTGAGATGCGGTTGGCGGGAAAAGCTGCATTGTAGGCGTCGTTTTCAACCACCTTCATGCTTGCGGCGAGGCGTTTTATTTCCGGGTCTTGGAAGCTTTGCTCCATCACATCATCGGGAGATACCCGCCCAAGCACCATGGCCACCGCGGTCGGGTAGGCCGTTGAATACTGCGCCTCCTCAGTTGTTCGCGGGTCACTTTTGGCAAGCCGCTTCGAGTTATGGAATGTCGTGATCTCGATTTTCTCAACATCCTGTGACCGCAAGTTATTTGCCTGCCTAAGATCAAGGACAGCCTGCACCGGTGGCTGTGCCCAACGACAAATTGGGTAGTGCTTGTAATACTGTTCTGTGATGCGCCATGTCCGCCCCAAATCCCCCCAAAGGTCGGCGACATCTTCCCCTTCCACGGTAATAGCCGGCGCACCGGTAAAGCCTTCAGCCGCAAGGTATGCCGCGGAAACTCCGGCCATGGCCCCCCAGCCAGACCCGTCTTTGACCATCGTTGGCTGATCGATGACGCGCATCATTTGGCTGCGCGGGCCATGGTATTCTGCAATGCCAATTGCTTCGCGCGTCTTAGCGCTGACCAATCCCATGCTGCGCGCCCCGAGCGCGGCCGCCGCAATGGCGATCCAAGCGCCGGATGTATGGTAATCGCATGCAGTGCGGTGCAGTGCGATACCAGCACGGGTCCCAATTTCATAACCCACGACAAGAGATGCCAAAAATGCTCTGTCATCGTTAAGCGCCTCGGCCTGCGTAAACGACAGAAGTGCGGGCAACACGCCACAACCGACATGGCCCTTAGTCAGTTTATGGCCGTCATGGGCATCCAACGCATCGATCGTGATACCGCCAGCGAGCGCGGCCCCGCCGGGGCTGGCCAGCCGTCCATCGAACAAAATCGGAACCTTGCGGTTTCCCGGAGCAAAATGCTCGACCACATGATCACGCATAATGCGCGACATCGCGGTTTCCATCGCACCTGCCGCAACCCCAAGCAAATCAAGGAGCCACTTTCGGCCAAGACCAAGCATTTCTTCGGGGATGCTGTCCGCATCAGCCGAATGTAGAAATTCGATGAATGGCTGTGTCATTAAAGGTTTCCCGCGCAAACTGGTTTGAAAGCAGTAAACTGCGCCACAAATCACGGCACTCAGACAAAACCGACATCATTAACAAAAATAACTGCAAGACAGGTCTTGTTGAACCTAAGTGGCCATTCCCTATCTCTGTGCTTTGCAAGACTGACGAGACCTTGCGACGTTGCGGCCTCACCCCTCGACAGGATCATCAAAGCCCGCCGCTTTGTGGCTTCCGTCGCAATACGGCTTGTTCTTTGATGCCCCGCACCGGCACAGGAACGCCGTTTGGTGCTTCGCGATATTGCCGCCCGTACCGGTTGTAATCTCGACATGGCCGTCAATTTTCAGTGGACCGTTTGAGATACGCGCGATGGACACGGACCCGCCTTGTCCGTCACTGTTTTCAGGAGATTGCGGCTTAGGTTCTCCGGTGGCACTGAACCCGCCCTCGACGTGGGAATAATCGCAATAAGGTTTGTTTTTGGACAATCCGCACCGGCAAAGTGTTAGACGCGTCGCGGTTTCGCCACCCTCCGACTCCAACCCCCCCGTGACCGCCAGAGGACCATTTTCCAACACGGCAATGCGGTTGATCTTTGGCGGGGTTTCTGCGGCACCGCCATTGTACCTGAAACCAAGCGCACCTGAGGGGCAACTGCGCACCACGGAAGCGATCTCCTCGGCGGGGGCTGTATCTGGCTGCACCCAAGGACGCTGCGCGGGGTCAAAGACATCGGGCAATTTCAAAAAGCAGTTTCGGGCATGAATGCAGCGCTTCATGTCAAATGAAACCATGATGTCCTTGCCTTCATATTCCTTGCGACGCGCCATGGATGCCTCCCTTTGATCCGAAGATCGCACAATTTCGGCGGGAGTCAAAACAGCAGCCGGTTTCGAGAGCAATTGAGTCCTGTCTATCTTTGCGGCTGCAAGCTTTGGGATGGCGTTGTGGTATGCCTTAGACCATGCGGCTTACGCGTTGGGCTTAAATATCGCGATCAACGCCATTGGCGGCTATGCAACCGTTACCAAAGCTTATCGTGCTCCTGAAAGCGAACCTCTTTGCAGTTGGGTATTGCTGGCGTTTGCGTCTTTGTGCGGGATAGCTTCAGTGGGTGTTTTGGATTGGATGTATATCGCGTATCCGGTCTATCTGTTCGGGCTCTATAGCTTGGTTGTCTTCGCCGTTATTCTTGGCCGATACCGTCATCCTGCGCGGCTAGTACATACAGTTGTGGATCTCCCGATCGCTACTGAAGGAGCCGATGGACCAGCACCTGAGACACCCTGCAGTGATCAGCTGGTACCTAAGCAAAAGGCCGCGGTTTAGCTAAATATGGTCAAAACACGCGAAAACCTGTTCGTGGCATCGCTGGGCTCAAAGCAGACACCCGACCGAACCTGACCGGATTGCCGTGTCGAGAATGGGTCCAATGGCTGTTAATTGGGACGGGGCTGTCATACGAGCCTTACTCTCCAAAGTCGCAACTTCTGGTGTTTTCTTCCCAGCGACCACCCGCATCCAAGCACCTGTCTATTTGGAAAAAATCGGCTTCAATCAACCAGAACAAGCCAATGATGACGACGAAAATACCGAATCCACCCGCAGTTTTCATTTTTTCCGCCAATTGTTTGAAGTCAGCAAAGTTTCTTTAGCTAAACCTGTGTTGTCAATCTGGGCACAAAGCAGACCAAAATTCCCCAACGAAAAGGGCCCGCTTTTCAGCGAGCCCCTCTCTATTTCGTACAGCTAGGCGCTGATTTACATCATGCCGCCCATGCCGCCCATGCCGCCCATGTCAGGCATACCGCCACCGGCGCCTTCTTTAGCTGGCTTGTCGGCGACCATGGCTTCCGTCGTGATCAACAGACCAGCGATGGAGGCTGCATCTTGCAATGCTGTGCGGACAACTTTGGCCGGGTCAATCACGCCGAACTTGAACATGTCGCCATATTCTTCGGTTTGCGCGTTGAAGCCGAATGTGGCGTCTGTGCTTTCGCGGACTTTGCCTGCAACCACGGAGCCGTCGACGCCGGAGTTTTCGGCGATCTGACGCAGCGGAGCTTCCAGTGCTTTGCGCACGATAGAGATACCGATGTCCTGGTCAGAGTTCGCACCCTTCAGCTTATCAAGCGATTTCGCAGCTTGAACCAGCGCTACACCACCGCCCACAACGATACCTTCTTGTACCGCCGCACGGGTCGCGTTCAGTGCATCGTCAACGCGGTCTTTACGCTCTTTGACTTCAACTTCTGTCATGCCGCCAACACGGATCACCGCAACACCGCCAGCGAGTTTCGCAACACGCTCCTGCAGTTTTTCACGATCATAATCAGACGTTGTTTCTTCGATCTGCTGACGGATTTGCGATACGCGAGCTTCGATTTCCGCTTTTGCGCCTGCGCCATCGATGATGGTTGTTTCATCTTTGGTGATTGCGACGCGCTTGGCTGTGCCCAACATGTCCATTGTAACGGACTCAAGCTTCATGCCCAGATCTTCGGAGATCACCTGGCCACCGGTCAGGATCGCGATGTCTTGCAGCATGGCTTTGCGGCGGTCGCCGAAACCAGGTGCTTTAACTGCTGCGATTTTCAGACCGCCGCGCAGTTTGTTCACAACCAGAGTTGCAAGCGCTTCGCCTTCAACATCTTCTGCAATGATCAGAAGTGGTTTGCCGGACTGGATGACAGCTTCGAGAAGCGGAACCATTGGCTGCAGGGAAGACAGTTTCTTTTCGTGCAGCAGGATCAGCGCGTCTTCCAGCTCAGTTGTCATCTTTTCTGGGTTTGTCACGAAGTAGGGCGACAGGTAGCCGCGGTCGAACTGCATGCCTTCAACAACGTCTGTTTCTGTTTCCAGACCTTTGTTTTCCTCAACAGTGATCACGCCTTCATTGCCGACTTTTTGCATCGCGTCTGCGATTTGGCGACCGATTTCGGCCTCGCCATTGGCAGAGATTGTGCCAACCTGCGCAACTTCATCACTGTCGGAAACTGGGCGAGCTGCTTTCTTGATGGCCTCAACAACAGATGTTGTCGCCATGTCGATGCCGCGCTTCAGATCCATCGGGTTCATGCCAGCAGCAACAGACTTCATGCCTTCTTTAACGATGGCCTGGGCCAAAACTGTTGCAGTTGTTGTGCCGTCACCGGCTTCGTCATTGGTGCGTGAGGCCACTTCTTTGACCATCTGCGCGCCCATGTTTTCGAACTTGTCTTCCAGCTCGATCTCTTTGGCGACAGACACACCATC
>CAYGQQ010000147.1:0-5073 GCA_964352105.1 uncultured Rhodobacterales bacterium
GCGCTGCTTGAAGATGCGGTTGTCGCTGAGCAGCCCGTCGATGTCAGCGACCACACGGGGGAAATCCTCCGCCCAGGCCTCAATGTCATCCAACAGATCATCGGGCAGGTCCTGATGGACACCGCCGGGACGGAAGTACGCCGCGTGCAGACGCGCGCCGCAGGCCCGCTCATAGAAGACCATCAGTTTTTCACGCTCTTCAAAGCCCCAAAGCGGCGGCGTCAGCGCGCCAACATCCATGGCTTGCGTGGTGACGTTCAGCAGGTGGTTCAGCACCCGGCCAATCTCTGAATAGAGCACCCGGATCAGAGAGGCGCGGCGCGGCACTTCGGTGCCTGTCAGCTTCTCAATCGCCAGACACCAGGCATGTTCCTGGTTCATCGGGGCGACATAATCCAGCCGGTCAAAATAAGGCAGGTTTTGCAGATAGGTCCGGCTTTCCATCAGCTTCTCAGTGCCACGGTGCAAAAGCCCGATATGCGGGTCGCACCGTTCGACAATTTCGCCGTCCAGCTCCAGCACAAGCCGCAACACACCATGCGCCGCCGGATGCTGAGGCCCGAAATTGATGTTGAAGTTGCGGATCTTCTGCTCGCCCGTCAGAGCGTCGTCAAACTTGTTGCCGCCGTCCATCATGATGCCTCGCTCGGAGTATTAATCGGATCGCGGAGCGCCAAAACCCAAACGAATACGAAAACGAATGCTGGGTTAATCGCCAAAACACTCCACCACTTGGAAATGCCAAACTTCGGCAGCAGGAGCCACATAGGCGCAACAAGAACTGCCATCACTAAGAGCATCAGTGCTAAACCGGGCAATCCGAGATTAACCTCCAGTCCATCTAAAATCACTTCGAAGCCTCCTCGCCCTTCTCGTCGCCGGGAAGGATGTATTCGGCCCCCTCCCAGGGGGACATGAAATCGAACTGGCGGTATTCCTGAACCAGCTTCACCGGCTCATAGACCACACGCTTTTGCGCCTCGTCATAGCGCAGCTCCACATAGCCGGTGGTCGGGAAGTCCTTGCGCAGCGGATAGCCGCGGAAGCCGTAATCGGTCAGGATGCGGCGCAGGTCGGGATGGCCGGAAAACAGGATGCCGAACATGTCGAATATTTCACGCTCGAACCAGTTGGCCGCAGGGAAATGTTCGATGATGGAAGGAACAGCCTGATCATCGCGGATCGCCATTTTAACGCGCAGGCGCTGATTTTGGTACATCGACAGGTAGTGATAAACTACATCAAAGCGCGCATCGCGGGCCGGATGATCAATGGCCGTAATGTCGACCAACGAGGTGAACCGGCAGTTGCGGTCGGTCTTTAGAAACTCCGTGAAGCTGACCAGTGAGGACGGCGCAATGTGAACCGTCAGCTCATCAAAGGCCATTTCGGTCGAGAGTACACAATCAGGCCGCTTCAACTCGATATGCGCAGCAAGTTCTTCAAGGGCGGATGTAACTTCGCTCATCTGACAATCGTCCCTGTGCGGCGGATTTTGCGTTGCAGCTGTAGGATGCCATAAAGCAACGCTTCGGCTGTGGGCGGGCAACCCGGCACATACAGATCAACCGGCACGATGCGGTCACAGCCGCGCACGACCGAATAGCTGTAGTGATAATAGCCGCCGCCATTGGCGCATGATCCCATGGAGATCACGTAACGCGGCTCCGGCATCTGGTCGTACACTTTGCGCAGTGCAGGGGCCATTTTGTTGGTCAACGTACCAGCTACAATCATCAGATCGGACTGACGGGGGGAGGCACGCGGGGCAGTCCCAAACCGCTCCATATCGTAGCGCGGCATGGCAGTGTGCATCATCTCCACTGCGCAGCAGGCCAGACCAAACGTCATCCAGTGCAACGATCCCGTGCGCGCCCAGTTGATAATGTCAGCGGTGGAGGTGACCAGAAAGCCTTTGTCCTGAAGCTCTGCGTTCAGGGCTTTGGTCGCGACATCCTTGTCCCAACCGGCTGTGTTTGCGCCTGCAGCTACTCCCATTCCAACGCCCCCTTCTTCCACTCATAAGCAAAGCCGATGGTCAGAACCGCAAGGAAAACCATCATCGACCAGAAGCCCAACAGCCCCACATCCTTGAAGGCCACGGCCCAAGGGAAGAGAAACGCCACCTCCAGATCGAAAATGATGAACAGGATCGAGACCAGATAGAAGCGCACATCGAACTTCATGCGCGCATCATCAAACGCGTTGAAGCCGCATTCATAAGCGCTCACTTTTTCGGGGTCAGGATTGCGCACGGCCACCACGACGGCGGCGAGAATAAGGACCAGACCAAGCGCTATGGCCAGCCCCAGAAATATCAGGATGGGCAGGTAGTCGCGTAGAAGATCTTCCACGTATGTCTCCTTCTTGCTTGCAGACGGGTCTGCTCGCTCTGTTGGCTGGCCGCATGTTTACGCGCCGCGCCGGGGGGCGTCAACCAAAGGTCGCAGCTCAAACCACCGGATTTTTTGCAAAATCAGCAGCCGAATTGGGATCGGTTTCCCGCAGGTTTTGCCATTCCCTTATAAATGATGCAGCGGCGCTTTCGATGTGACCATTTTGCACAGAATTTGAGCCCGCAATTAACCCTGTTTCGGCGCGCCGTTGCTTGACCCGCATTTCCTGATAAATAACCCGGACCTTAAACTGCCCCGAAGATCGGAATTTCTGCGGTGCGCCTACAACACGGAACGCCGCAGTTATGACCAGAACCCGCTTCTACACACTTGACGCCTTCCGAGGTTTGGCCGCGTTGTGCGTCGCGGGAGGGCATTTCGCGACCTCCAGCGTACAAGAGGTCGAAGGCACCGCCCCGCTGTCGCAATCCTTCACCAGCTTCACGAACTTCTCCTATATCTACGGCGTGGACTTCTTTCTGGTGCTCAGCGGATTTGTCCTGGCCCATAGCTACTTCAAGCACATGGAAATCTCGTTTTCAGATTTTGCCATGCGCCGGTTCTTCCGGATGTATCCGCTGCATTTTCTGACATTGTTGGTCTATGCGGCGCTTTACGTACTTTACGACCTTTACTTGCCGCCGAAAGAGTTTCTGCTGCACGTCTTCTTTGTGCAAAACATCGGGCTTGGGCCAGACTACCTGCTGCTCAACGTACCGGCCTGGACGATCTCTATCGAGTTCTGGATCAATATCGCGGTCTTTCTGCTTTTGATACCGCTTTGGCGCATGCCGCGCATTATCGTCCCGCTATTTGCCGCCCTGATCGCCGTGATCTACGCCGCAATCATGCTGGGCACGGGCCATCTTGATGTGACCTTCACCAATTACAAAGGCATAATAAATGCCGGTCTGATCCGGTGTCTGGCCGCCTTCCTGATCGGCATGCTGTGCTACCGCGTGTACGAAAAGTTGCCAAACTGGACGCCCGGTCGCCTTCCCACGCTCTTGGCTGTCGCCTTGTTTGCGGCCATTCTGGCATTGATGCCCGGTCAAAGCGCGCTTGGCTTCACCGCGCCCTTCGTCTTTGGCTTTGTCGTTCTGGTCTTGGCAAAGTCGGACGCACTTTTTCAGGGACCAGCAAAATTGCCAACCGCGTTGGGTGACATTTCCTTTTCGATCTACCTTGTCCACCACCCGATCATGTTCGTGTATCTGCAGTCAGAATATACCGCCAATGTCACGACGATGCTGGTCTATCTCGCGACCGTCTGCACCGTCGCGACACTGACCTACAGGTTCTTTGAGCGGCCCGTTTACCGCGGCATGCTGGCCCGGACACAAGGGTTGCGCACCCAACGACTTGGAGCGTCCGCCCCGCCCAACCAAGGCGCATCGAATTTCCCGCAATAGCCCTGCGCAATCAAATTGTGCCCGGCGCATAATTCGCTTATAAACCTGCTAAAACTTCGACCGATAAGAGCAAGAAAAGAGCAGCGCCATGGCCGACGATCTTTTGTCCGAAACCGGACCTGATGCCTATGATGCATCCTCCATCGAAGTGCTGGAGGACATGGAACATGTCCGTCTTCGTCCGGGCATGTATATCGGCGGCAAGGATGAGCGCGCCCTGCATCATATGGTGGCTGAGATCATCGACAACTCGATGGATGAAGCCGTCGCTGGTCATGCGACTTGGATCGAAGTAGAACTGCACGACGGCGGGCACGTATCGGTCCGAGACAATGGACGCGGCATCCCCACCGGCCCGCACCCAAAAGACCCCTCCAAATCCGCTCTCGAAATTATCTTCTGTACGCTCAACGCTGGCGGTAAGTTCTCAGGTGACAGTTACCAGACCTCTGGTGGCTTGCACGGCGTAGGGTCCTCCGTGGTCAATGCGTTGTCTGACTATTTGCGCGTCGAAGTAGCGCGCAATAAAGAGCTTTTTGGGATGGAATTTTCCCGTGGTGTTCCGCAAGGCCCTATTGAGAAAATCGGCGCGGCACCTAATCGTCGTGGCACTGCGGTCACCTTCCATCCCGATGCTGAAATTTTTGGACCGCTAAAATTCAAACCAGCCGTCCTGTACAAAATGGCCGAAAGCAAAGCCTATCTTTTTTCCGGTGTAGAGATCCGCTGGAAGTCCGGAATTGATGATGGCATCACTCCGAAAGAGGCCAAATTTCGCTTTCCTGGAGGACTGTCTGACTACCTGATGCATACTTTGGACGGGGCCTCGACCTATGCCGAGCACCCCTTCGCAGGCACCGTAGACTTTCAGGAGAAATTCAAAACCCCCGGCAAGGTCGAATGGGCGATCAACTGGACCCCTGCCCGCGACGGCTTCATCCAGAGCTATTGCAACACCGTGCCCACCCCCGAAGGTGGCACCCACGAATCCGGCTTTTGGGCCGCGATCCTGAAGGGTATCAAAGCGTATGGGGAGTTGGTGTCGAACAGGAAAGCCGCCTCCATCACACGCGATGACCTGACCACGGGCGGCTCCGCGCTGGTGTCGTGCTTCATTCGCGAGCCGGAATTTGTCGGCCAGACCAAAGACCGCCTTGCCACCACGGAGGCGCATCGTCTTGTTGAAAACGCCGTCCGGGACCATTTCGACAACTGGCTGGCGGCTGATACGAAATCCGCAGGTGCGATCCTCGACTTTCTGGTGC
>CAYGQQ010000148.1:0-4964 GCA_964352105.1 uncultured Rhodobacterales bacterium
AAAGGCCGATCATGCACTAACATTCAAACTGGACCACTTAGGTGGGGCTGATCACAGGTGGTTTGCAAAATTTGATGTGCCCCAGCTGTCAACGCGATCTTTCATAAAACGGATACCGCCGGCCTGACGGCCCCGCATTTCCATCACATGGCTGACGGTGTGCACCGCGTAAGGATTGTCAGGGCGAATGGACAAGGCTTGGCGTGCCAATTCTTCGGCACGTGAAAAATCGCGATTTTCCTCAAGCCCAAAGGAATAGAACCCCAGAACAAATTCGTAGCCCGGAATACCTTCATCCCACAGGTTGAACACGCGGGCGACCACATCGCGCTGACCCGGCACATCCCCCAGCAAAACCATTGTGTAATGGATTAATTCAAGCGCCAGCAAGTCCATCGGGTATTGCGTCAGCACGGCCTCCCATTTCTGGACTGCCCCCCAGAAGTCACCATTGATCCACGCCTGAACAGCGGCAAAATGGCCTTTTTCGCGATCGTTTGCGCGGCTGATCCCACGTTCAGCCTGTGCCAGCGCGTCAACCATCATCGGATACATTCGCGTTTCCATAGATTGGGTCAGCCAACCGGCCCGAAACAGCCAACCCATGGTGAAATCGGGATGTTCAGCAAGCACTTTGTCGATCACAGCAATCGCATCACCGCGAAAGGACAGTGACATGATGACAGCTCGCTCAAGTCCCTTAATCGCCGCGCGGTCCGGATAGGAGACCGGTACGCCCCGGATGTCTTTGAAGTCTACGGGACGTGTGAGGATGTTAGATACGGCCATCGTAGGCGTTCCTTCCGATAAATGCAGAAATAAGGGTAAATGTATTGCGCCCGTAAGCGGCGGTTATCGCAGCGTTCAGGCTTTTGCGGTCATGGCAGGATACACCGACGCCGCCCATCGCATCAGCGACGCGAGGGAAATCGGTGCCGGGGAATTCGACGCCCAGATTGGCCATTTGACTGCCGCGCTGTTTCAGCTCAATCAGGCCCAGTTGTTCGTCGATAAAGACCACGATCGGGATGCCCAGTTTCAGATCCCGCGCGGTGGCGAGTTCGCCCAGAAACATCTCAACCCCTGCATCACCGACAAAGGCAACGACAGGGCGCTCGGGCTCTGCCAGCTTACGGCCAATTGCCAACGGCACAGCGCAGCCCATGGTACAAAGGGCCGAGGATTGCAGCAGTCCACCCGCGTGATCGCATTCCCAAACATGGCTCAAAACGATGCGATGTGCGCCGCTGTCCACTGTTGCAACGGTTCCGGCAGGAGAGGCTTTGCGTGCCTCGTCCACAATCGCCGCTGGCCCCCAAACTTCGTCCCGGTGATAGGCTGACGTCAGAGTTGCCTTGGCCTCCGAGATCTCTCCATTTGACCAACGCACTGACGCATCAGGCGCACCAAGGGCTTCCAGCGTTGCCCCAACCGATCCGACGAAATTCAAAGTGGATTGGTGCATGTAATGGGTGTTGGCCACGGAGGTAATGTCAATAACACGTTGATCTGTCGTGATAACATCACGCCAGCCAAGGCGCATCTCAATCGGATCATAACCCGCCAGAATGATGCAATCAGATGCCTTAAATAGCGGCAGCAGAACCTTGTCAGACATCGGCGACAGACCGGCACCGCCAAGGGCGAGAGCGTGATCTTCGGGCAGAATGCCCTTGGCCTTATAGGTCGTGACAAGCGGAATGTTATGGGCAGTACAAAACGCGGCGACGGCATCGCTGGCCTTTTGGCTAAGCGCATCCACCCCAGCCAGAACAATCGGATTTTTCGCCTGTGCCAGCCAAGTTTTGGCTATCTCAAGATCCTCACCTGACGGGACCATCGCGGCATCAATACGGTGACGCGGTTTCATCCACGCCTCGCTGACTTCACGCTGTACATCAATGGGCACATCCAGAACCACAGGGCCGGGGCGGCCTGATGTGGCGATTTTGATGGCTTTGTCGATGATGATACCAGCGGTGCCAGCCTCAACCCGAAAGCTGGCTTTGGTGATGGGCTCAAGGAATTTCACGTGGTCAAACACTTGATGGGTATAGGTATGCGCCTCGACCGCGGGCACACATCCGGTCAGCACAATCATCGGCACGCGGTCTTGCCAGGCATTGGCAATCGCATTGGCCGCATTGGCGATACCGGGGCCAATGGTGGCAAACAGCACACCGGGTGCCCCATTGGCGTGATAGGTCGCCTCGGCCATAAAGCCGCCGGAATTTTCGTGTTTCACCAGCGTGATATCCAGACCCGCACAATCCAGCGCATCCATCAACGCCAGAACCTCGCCGCCCGGAATGCCAAAAGCGTGGCGGCATCCGGCATCGTGCAAACGCTCAGCGATCACCTCAGAGGCGCTTTGGGTCATCGTAATTGTATCTTTCATGTTCACGATTTCATTTCTGCAAGCCGCGTATACCCATCACGGGTTTGCGGTGTTTTCATTTCAAGAACCTTACCAGCCACCAGATTGCGCAGCATTTGGGCCGTGCCGCCGCCAATGGTGAACATGCGGGCATCGCGCAGCATCCGCTCGACCGGTAGATTACGGGAGTAACCGCGTGCACCATGCAGTTGCAGCGCATCATTGGTCACTTTCACCGCCATTTCAGAGGCAAAGACCTTGGCTTGCGCAGCCAGCATCGGATCAGGAAAGCAGGAGGGTTGCGTCTCTGCGCTGGCCGCCGCCCGCCAGATCATCAACCGCGCTGCATCAATCTGCATCGCCATGTCGGCCAGCATCCATTGCAGACCCTGAAATTCCGCGATGGGCCTGCCAAATTGTTCGCGTTGTTTCACAAAATCCCGTGCCGTTTCAAACGCCCCACGTGCAATGCCCAAGGCCACTGTCGCTGCGCCAACCCGCTGCGCATTATAGGCATCCATCAGTGACGCAAAGCCCCGTTTGATCCCCTCTGGCGGTGTGATCAAACGATCAAGTGGCAGACGTAAATCACGCATATGAACTTCAGTTTCGGGGATCCCACGCAGGCCCATCGCTGGCTCGCGATTGCCGATCACCAGACCGTCCTCGCCAAGAAAAGCCATAAACCCACCGATGCCCTTGAATGCACCATCCTCAATGACACGCGCAAAGATCAGGTGCAGTTTGGATACGCCGCCACCGGTGATCCAGTGTTTCGTGCCGTTCAGCACCCAAGTATCGCCCTCGCGCACCGCCGTTGTTGTCATCTCGGTCGCAGCACTGCCGGCATCAGGTTCCGTGATGCAGATCGCGGGCTTGTCACCCGCCAGCACATAGTCAGCCGCGATCTTCTTTTGGTCGGGCGTGCCATAAGCAATGATAGCACCAACGGCCCCCATGTTACCCTCAACAACGATGCGCCCTGAAACGCCACAGCAGCGCGCCATTTCCTCGACCACCAGCACCACATCTGAATAAGATGCGCCGGGGCCACCCAAAACCTTTGGCACGGTCATGCCCATGAGCCCAGCATCACTCATCGCCTTAACGACAGAGACCGGATATTGCTCGCTCCGGTCGGTTTCTGCGGCCAGCGGGCGTGCTATATTTTGCGCCAGCCTCCGTGCGCGTGCTTGCAGATCGAGCTGCCGTGCGTTCAACTCGAACGAGAAGCCTGAATAAGAGGGTGTATCCAACATCAATCTGTGTCCGTAATTATGATTCTCATACAAGGTACTTGAGTTATCAAAACTGCGGTAACGAGTTTATTTTGATTATTGGATGAGAAAATATCGCGCTATGGTGCCGCCGTCAGCACACCCAAGAATGCTTTGACCAAAGCATCCGGTGCTGCACCCGACGGCACCAATGCACCCACTTCGCGCGCATAAGGAGGGTCGCCAAATGGCACAGCCTTCAGGCCATCCCATTCGGGGCGAGGCCCCTTGCAAACGGGCACGATGGAAACACCAAGCCCCTCGCGCACCATCGACGCAATGGCATCAAGGGAGTCGATTTCCATGGTTGCGTTCACTTTGATCTTGCGGACGCTCAGTTGGTTCTCAATGGCTGCACCTGCCCAGGTCTTTCGGTTGAACCAGATAAACGGCATCGAAGTCAGAAGGGTCTCATCAGTGTTTTCTCTGCTATCCAGTGGCGCGATCACAACAAAAGGTTCCTTGGCGATGAAGTGCCATTCCAACCCATGCACAGGCTGCGCAGGCTTGGTGCAGACCACCACGTCCAACCGCCCCTTCAACAAATGCTCGGCCATCTTTGCCGAACTGCCACTGCGCACATCAATCCGAAGATCTGGATGCAGAACACGTAATTTACCCAAGGCGGCGGGCAGAAAACTGGCCAAAACCGTGGGCACTGCGCCAACAATCAGGCGGCCTCGAACGACGTCCCCCTTTGCCACGTCTGGTGCTGCATCAAACATCACAATGGTTTTGCGTGCATGCTCCGCCAAGGCCCGGCCCTGAGCCGTCACAACAGGAGGTCGCAGATTACGATCAAAAAGGAGGACGCCCAGTTCTTCCTCCATGCCTTTAATTTGCAGGCTGATCGCCGAATGCGACAGCCCGACAAGGTCCCCAGCCGCTGCAAACGACCCCGTTTCAACAACGGCAACTAGACTGCGCATTTGGCGGATATTCATCGGAACAGTGCTTTTTGTAACTCAGGCTTCAGTAACGCTACAAGATTACTATAAAAAAACCAGCGCCGAATAGCTTGGAAAAGGTCGCTTGGTATTTGGTAAAGCCGCCTTTGGGTTATTTCCGGCTCGACAAATGGGTATTGCAAACTGGTCTATTTGCACCTGAGTTCGGACTTATTGAGGAACTTTCAATCGACGCTATCCGTGACGAGCGGTCATTGGAGCAAGTGCAGCGAAAGTTAACTAAGTCCGCAGACTGTGAGTCCACACAGCCCCAGATTTTGCACCTGCAGCGAATGTCCGCAAAGCGAGCTGCGGCCGCAGCATCTCGGGACTCGGTCGAGTGACGGCTTTGGGCCGTCCCTT
>CAYGQQ010000149.1:0-4956 GCA_964352105.1 uncultured Rhodobacterales bacterium
ACTTCCAACAGCTTGCGCACGTCCTCAAAATGCAGACCCGTGGTCGGCTCATCGAGAATATAGAGCGTGCGACCTGTAGAACGTTTGGCAAGCTCCTTCGAGAGCTTGACCCGCTGCGCCTCCCCGCCGGACAGGGTCGTGGCCTGCTGGCCCACCTTGATATAGCCCAAGCCCACCCGCATCAGCGCGTCCATCTTTTCGCGAATGGACGGCACGGCTTTGAAGAACGTCTGCGCGTCCTCCACGGTCATATCCAGCACGTCGGCGATGGACTTGCCTTTGAACTTGATCTCCAAAGTTTCGCGATTGTAGCGCGCGCCGTTGCAGGTTTCGCATTGGACATAGACATCCGGCAGGAAGTGCATTTCGATCTTGATCAACCCGTCGCCCTGACAGGCCTCGCAGCGGCCACCTTTGACATTGAAGGAAAACCGCCCAGGCTTGTAGCCGCGCGCTTTGGACTCGGGCAGACCGGCGAACCAATCGCGGATCGGGGTGAAGGCCCCGGTATACGTCGCCGGGTTGGAGCGCGGCGTGCGGCCGATGGCGCGTTGATCGATGTCGATAACCTTGTCGAGATGCTCCAGCCCCGTGATCGTCTCACAGGGCGCGGGCGTCTGGCGTGCCCCGTTCAGCCGCATGGAGGCAGTTTTGAACAGCGTCTCAATCGTCAGCGTCGACTTGCCGCCGCCGGAGACGCCAGTGACGCAAACAAACATGCCAAGCGGGAAATCCGCCGTGACGTTTTGCAGGTTGTTGCCGGTGGCCTTCTTGACGGTCAGCTTCTTCTTGTTGCCTTTGCGCCGCTCAGCCGGCACCGCGATTTCGCGCGCGCCGGTCAGATATTGCCCGGTGATGCTGTCGGGATGGGCAGCAATCTCGGCGGGCTTGCCATGGGCCACGACCTGTCCGCCATGCACCCCTGCCCCCGGCCCAATATCGAAGACGTAATCGGCCTCCCGAATGGCTTCCTCGTCATGCTCCACAACGATCACTGTATTGCCCTGATCACGCAGGTTTTTCAGTGTGGTCAGAAGCCGGTCATTGTCGCGCTGGTGCAGACCAATCGACGGCTCATCAAGCACATAAAGCACGCCCGTCAGCCCAGAGCCGATCTGCGAGGCCAAGCGGATACGCTGGCTTTCCCCGCCCGACAACGTGCCGGAGTTCCGGCTGAGCGTCAGATATTCCAGGCCCACATTGTTCAAAAACCCAAGCCGTTCGCGAATTTCCTTCAGGATCGCGCGGGCAATTTCGTTCTTCTGATCGGTCAGCGTCGCAGGGACGCTTTCGCACCAGTCGAACGCTTCCCGGATCGACATCTGCACAACTTGGCCCACATGCAGCCCGGCAATTCTTACCGCCAAGGCTTCTTGCTTCAGACGGTAGCCATCGCAGGTGCCGCAAGGGCGATTGTTCTGATAGCGCTCAAACTCTTCGCGGATCCAGTTTGAATCTGTTTCCCGGTAGCGCCGTTCCATATTTGGGATCACTCCCTCAAAAGCGCGGGTCACCTGATAGACGCGCCCGCCTTCGTCATAGCGAAACGGGATCTCATCCTCACCCGAACCATAGAGGAACACCTGCTGCACATGCGGTGCGAGGTCCTTCCACGGCGTGTTCTTGTCAAATTCGTAGTGTTTGGCGATGGCTTCGATTGTTTGCAGGAAATAAGGCGATTTTCCTTTGCGCCAGGGGGCCAGTGCCCCATCATAAAGCTTCAAAGCGGCGTCTGGCACCACCAGACGTTCGTCGAAGAACAACTCCACTCCAAGCCCGTCGCAGGACGGACAGGCCCCAAAGGGAGCGTTGAAGGAAAACAAGCGCGGCTCAATCTCCGAGATTGTGAAACCGGACACGGGACAGGCAAATTTCTCCGAGAAGGTGATACGCTCAGGATCGCCTTCTTTGGGCGCAGTCTCCAGAATGGTGATACCGTCGGCCAGATCAAGCGCGGTGCGGAAACTGTCGGCAAGCCGCGTTTCCAGACCTTCACGCACGACAATCCGGTCGACGACAACGTCAATGTCATGGCGAAACTTCTTGTCCAGGGTCGGCGGCGATTCCAACTCATAGAAATCGCCATCAACCTTGACGCGCTGAAAGCCTTGCTTGGCAAGCTCTTGAAATTCCTTGCGATATTCGCCTTTCCTGTCGCGCACGATGGGGGCCAGAAGGTAGCCGCGCGTGCCCTCTTCCATCTCCATCACGCGGTCGACCATGTCTTGCACCTGCTGCGCTTCAATCGGCAGGCCTGTGGCGGGCGAAAACGGCGTACCAACACGCGCAAACAAAAGCCGCATATAGTCGTAAATCTCGGTCACAGTCCCCACGGTCGAGCGCGGGTTTTTCGAGGTCGTCTTCTGCTCAATGGAGATCGCAGGCGACAGGCCCGTAATGTGATCCACATCGGGTTTTTCCATCATGTCAAGGAACTGCCGCGCATAGGCAGACAACGATTCCACGTAACGACGCTGCCCTTCGGCATAGATCGTATCGAACGCCAGAGAGGATTTTCCCGACCCAGAAAGCCCCGTGATCACAACAAGTTGGTCGCGTGGAATATCCACATCGATGTTCTTGAGATTGTGTTCCCGCGCACCACGGACTTCGATATTTTTCAGCTCAGCCATCACATGCCCCAGATTAACGGTTTAGACATAGTCCTCCGTCGCAGATTCTCCAATGAGAAAATGAGAACATGTCGTGAACATTAACGCTGATTTCTGGCAGTAGCCAGTAGAATATGCACGATCAGGCCAGCGAGCATGGCCACTCCTGACAGAATTGGGAGCGCGCCGTAGCCCAGCAAGACCACGGCGACCGCCATCACCGGGGTTCCGAGCGTGTTGCCCAGATTGCCCATCTGCGCCAAAGCCCCATTGGCCTGCGCCTGATGTGCGGCCCGGTTGTTGAGCTGTGGCACGGCGGCGAAGCTTGCCCCCTGCACCAGTCCCATTGCAGCCGCCAAGGCGAGACACGCCAAAGGCGCGCCCGGTTGGATCCATAACCAGACCAATGCCAGCGCGCTGAGCAGGAATCCCAATTCGATGACCCAAACGGCGGTTCTGCGCTTCAAAAGCCAGACCCCCAAGGTCAAAGAACTTGCGATAGAGGCCAGTGGCATCGCCCCCATCACCGCAACGCGCAACTGCGGCTCGATAAAGGGCGGCAGGACGGTGAGAACAGAGACGAACGTGAACGTATAGAACAACCAACCCGCTGCCGGTGCCGCGATGAAGGGGGAGCGGTAGATCTCCAGATGATTGCGCAGGATCGTGGGCAGTGACAACGGCGCCTGCGGTGCCTCTTCCGGTAACGCGCGCAGACTGGCCATCAAAAGCAGCGCGAAACCGGCCATGTAGATACTGTGGGCCTGGAACAATCCGCCGACGCCCATGCGCGCCACCAAAGGCAGGCCCGCCCAGTTCAGGACCGCAAAGGCGACGCCGAAAAACGTCCCCCAAAGGGTCAGCGCAAGCCCGCGATGCTGCGGCGCGCTGAGTTGCGCAATCAAGGTGGGTGCCGCAACCACAAGTCCCAGATGCGACAGCCCTTCCAAGGCCCGCAACCCCAGAAACACTTGAAAAGACGGCAGAAAGCTCTGAAACAGGGAGACAACGGCCCCGATCCAGAGCGCCCAGATCACAGTGCGTTTATACCTGATCCGCGCAACCAGAAGCCCAGCCACAACACCAAAGAGAATGCCGATGAGCCCGACCAGCGACACCGCAAACCCGATCTTGTTGCCCGCATCCGGAAACAGCACAGGCAGCTGGTCAAACACCACAGAGACCTTGCCATATTGCGCCGCTGCCCCCAGCCCTGCGCCCCAAAGGGCGAAAACAAGAAACCAGTTTGTGTGGGTGCGCACGGACATGCTTTGCTTTGCGCCTAATTCCGCGCCGCTTCAAGACCTGCAATCAAAGCCCGGGCAAAGAAACGGCGCGCCCGGTTTGCCCAGACGCGCCAAATCAAACATCTCGGGCGGCGGGACGCCGCACCGTTGGATCACATCTTAGAAATGGATCGCGCGGCCATAGGCGTCGAGCACGCTTTCATGCATCATTTCCGACAGGGTCGGATGCGGGAAGACGGTTTCCATCAGATCCTCTTCCGTAGTTTCCAACTTGCGGCCCACGACATAGCCCTGGATCAGCTCGGTCACTTCGGCACCGACCATATGGGCACCCAAAAGCTCCCCGGTTTTACTGTCGAAGATGGTTTTCACCATGCCCTCAGGTTCTCCCAGTGCGATGGCCTTGCCGTTGCCAATAAAGGGGAAGCGTCCGACCTTGATGTCATAGCCCAGCTCTTTCGCCTTGGCCTCGGAATAGCCGACCGAGGCCACTTGCGGATGACAATAGGTGCACCCGGCAATCGCTTCCGGCTTCACCGGATGAACGTTGTTCTTACCGGAAATCAGCTCTGCCACCATCACACCTTCATGCGACGCCTTATGCGCCAGCCAAGGCGCACCCGCGATATCGCCGATCGCATAGAGCCCTTCAACAGAGGTGCGGCAATATTCATCCGTCACCACATGGGTTCGGTCAATCTCCACACCCAGAGCCTCAAGGCCGAGGTTCTCAACATTGCCGACGATGCCCACGGCAGAGATTACCGTATC
Organism: uncultured Rhodobacterales bacterium; assembly: GCA_964352105.1. Taxonomy (GTDB): domain Bacteria; phylum Pseudomonadota; class Alphaproteobacteria; order Rhodobacterales; family Rhodobacteraceae; genus Litoreibacter. Next base: position 4,631 of record CAYGQQ010000149.1, read on the forward strand.
GAACTCCATCTTCTCGGATTTGCCACCGGCCTCAATATGCGCGGTGACTTTGCCTTTGCCCCGGTCAAGCTGCTTGACCATGGTCTTTTCCATAATCTTCATGCCTTGCTTGACGAACTGCTTCTTCGCAAAGGCAGAGATTTCGGCGTCTTCCACTGGCAATACACGGTCCATGACCTCAACCACAGTCGTGTCAGCGCCCAGCGTGTTGTAGAAACTGGCAAATTCTATCCCGATTGCACCCGACCCGATCACCAGCAGTTTCTTGGGCATCCGTTTTGGCGTCAGCGCGTGTATGTAGGTCCAAACCAGATCGCCATCGGCCA
>CAYGQQ010000150.1:0-4769 GCA_964352105.1 uncultured Rhodobacterales bacterium
GCAGACGGGACGGCACCAGAAAATCACGCGCACCTTCGGGGCTGGAGGCGGTGATGATCGGGGTCTGGAACTCCTTGAAGTTCAGATCCCACATACGCCGCCGCATCGAGGACACGACATCTGAGCGCAGCACCATATTGCGTTGCAGCTTCTCGCGGCGCAGGTCCAGAAAGCGGTATTTCAGGCGGGTTTCTTCCGGGTATTCCTGATCGCCAAACACCATCAAAGGCAGCTCATCGGCGGCACCCAGAACTTCGATGTCGCGGATGAACACCTCGACTTCTCCGGTGGGGATCTTGTCATTGATAAGGCTGGCGTCCCGCGCCTTCACTTCGCCGTCGATGCGGATGCACCATTCGGAACGTACTTTCTCTACCTCAGCAAAAACCGGGCTGTCGGGGTCCGCCAGCACTTGGGTCATGCCATAGTGATCGCGCAGATCGACAAACAAAACGCCGCCATGGTCACGGACCCGGTGGACCCAGCCGGACAAGCGGACAGGATTGCCCACATGGGCTAGGCTCAACTCGGAACAGGTATGGCTGCGATATGCGTGCATCGGTTTCGTCCTTGGACAATAAGTATTTCGGCCCGATACACATGTGCACAGCACGGAAGTCAAGGGAGCGCAGCCCCCCAATCTGTCCACAAAATCCAAGCATTGCCAGAATTTGCCGCTATCAGAGGGCGATCGGCAGCCTCCGAAAGACCGGACCCAGCGGAAAATTTGGCAAGATACCGCCCAAAACCGCAAGTTGACGTCCCCGTAACCCTGCCCAATTCTTAGAAAAAAACTGCGCAGGTAAGGTTTTTGTGCCCTTGCCCTCAGCGCCGGCCACTCTAGGATAGTAAAAGGGAATAAGCGGTGGCAGAAAAGCCGAGCAATTGAGGGGCGATCGGATATGTGGGGCAACCTGCTCATAAAGATGCTCGACCGATTGGTAAAACGCGGAGCGCTGACGCTCGCGATGCCAAATGGCGAGATATTCAGGTTTGGGGATGGGACGACCCCAAGCATTAATGTGCGGATCACGGATGTCGATTTGCCGTTGAAGCTATTGAAGAACCCGGAATTGGCGATGGGGGAGGCCTATATGGACGGCACCCTGATCATCAAAGACGATGATGTGCGCGGTTTTTTGAAGCTGGTGATTGCCAATCACGAAGACGGAAACCTGCCCGGCTGGCAGAAACTGATCAAGTCCCTGCGGATCGCGAAACGGGTCTGGGATCAATGGATCCCGCAAAAGCAGGCCAAATCAAATGCCGAGCATCACTACGATATTTCCACCGATTTCTACTACCTCTTCCTTGATGAAGATCGTCAATACACCTGCGCCTATTTCAAGGAAGCCGACGACACGTTGGAGCAGGCACAGATCAACAAGAAACGCCATATCGGTGACAAACTGCTGATTGAGCCCGGCATGAAGGTGCTCGATATCGGCTCGGGCTGGGGCGGCTTGGCGATTACGCTGGCCAAGGATTACGGCGCACATGTCGTGGGCGTCACTTTGTCCGAGGAGCAACTGAAAGCCGCGCGCATCCGGGCGGAGGACGCAGGTGTTTCCGACAAGGTGGAGTTCCGCCTGACAGATTACCGCAATGTCGATGAAAAGTTCGACCGGATCGTTTCCGTGGGCATGTTGGAACATGTAGGGCAGCCGCAATACGCGACCTATTTCAGCAAGATCGACCAGAACCTTGCCGATGATGGCGTGGCACTGGTGCATTTCATCGGGCGGACTTCGCCGCCAGGCAATCTCAGCCCGTGGTTTCAGAAATACATCTTCCCCGGTGGCTACACGCCTGCGCTCTCGGAGGTTTTGCAGAAGGTCGAAAAGACCGGGTTGCAACAAACCGACGTTGAGGTCTGGCGCACGCATTATGACCGGACGCTCAACGCGTGGTTGCAGCGGTTTGAAGCGCGCCTGCCTGAAGTCCGTGCGATGGGTTATGACGAGCGGTTCATCCGGATGTGGCGCTATTACCTGATTGCGTCCGAGCTTTCGATGTCAGACATGCCACATGTTCTGTTCCATCTGCAGCTTGCCAAGCATCAGGATATCGTTCCAGTGACCCGCGACTACCTCTATACGGAATCCGCGGAAAAGATCGTCGATCTGCGCGCGGCTGAGTAGTCTGACCTTTTGGGTCAAAGCTATTGTGCGGAGGCGGGTCTAAGACGGTTTGCCGTTTGGCTTAGTGCGCTGCGGTAGCGGCTCAACGGACGCTCGAACAAGGCGGCAAAGCCGAAGCAGACAGCTAAGGTCAGGCCCAGCAGCACCAGATCGTAGCCCGGCAGGGTCACCGGCAGGGTGGCGTCCAGAAGGTGCAGTGTCGGGTAGTGCATGACATAGACCGAAAAGCTTGCGCCTGCGAACCAGCGAACGGATTTTGCCAAGGACCCGGTTTCGCGAATTTTCATACGCGATGACAGCTGGCTGACGCCCAGCAGATGTGCGGCCACGCAAAGAGCAATGATCAGGTTCCAAAACACTTCATCGGAGAAGTAGAGAACTGATTTCGCCTCACTGACGCCAAGCGCTTGGGAGGTCATCTGCAGGAGCATATCCGGGACACCAGCAATCCTCAGCGCGACAAGAATACCTATCGGTGCGGCTGCTAAAGCCACGGCCATTGGAACGGGCATCGCCTTATCATCGCGTCCGGCTATGTGGGTCCAAAGAAGCGCGCCGATTGCCCAAGCGGGCAGCAAAAGCAAGATCGGCAGCCCAGCGATCAAAGCAAACAGTGCCAGGAGGACGATACGCAACGCACCTTTGAGGAAGATCAGAACCGCAAACATAGCGTAATAGACTGCCTCATAGCTTAACGACCAAAGCGGGCCATTGGTGCCGAGCCGGACGCGGTCCATCAATCCATTCCACTCAGGTGATAGCGTGAGGCCACGAAACAGGAACTCCGGAACTGACATTTCATAATAGTAGGACCTTGGGTAGGCCGCCATGTCGATGCGCGTCCCGATGCCATCAAAGAGCAGCGTCAGGAAAATCGCGGGAACGATAACTGTGAAGAGCCGCGTCGCACGGTTGAACGCGAATTTGCCAAGCGAGCCATCACGGCCCGCCGCATAGGCGATAACGACCCCGGACAAGACGAAAAACACTGCGACCGCGTCGCTGGCAATGTTGATCTCGCGCAGGAAATAGTAGTCACCGCGGGTAAAGCGGATATGGGCCATATGGCCGAACAAGACCGTCAGCGCGGCAAGGCTGCGCAAGACGTCCAGCCAAAGGGAAAATCCGCGGGTCATGGATCTGTAGCGGGGGTTTGAGGCGGCTCAGAGGTTTCGCGTTTGGGACGCAGGACGGCCCAGCTGTCAATGAATGGCTTGATCAAAGCAGCGCGCAGCGTCGGGTGAGGCTGCGCAATGGGTTGGCCATGCGCATCAGAGACGCCGAAGACCAGCTCTTCCTTGTGGGGCGGGATGTAGAGCGTGCCGAACATCCAGTCCCACAGCGCAAAGATCGACCCGAAATTCTTGTCATGGTGCTTCTTGGCGACGGAGTGGTGCACCTGGTGTTGCGCGGGCGAGATGAAGATATGCTCCAAAACCCGCCCATAGCTCAGCCAGATATGGCTATGGCGCAGGTTTGATCCGGCCGTGTGAAACAGGAAATAGATTGCGTTGGCACCGCCAATGGTCAGCAGGCTAAGTTTGCCGATCAAGGCAAACAGAACGATCCCTTGAACGGCACCCACAACGACACTGACGATGACGTCGCGGATGAAGTTCTCAACGGGGTGGACCCGCAAAACCGTGACAGGGGTCAGAACATCTGCTGAATGGTGCACCGCGTGAAACGGCCAAAGGCTTTTGAACGTATGTTGCCATCTGTGCGACCAGTATTTGCAAAAGTCACTGACCATCACGATGATCAGCGTCGCCACCGCCATGCGCACGCCATCAATGGGCTGCATCACGAAATCTTCGCGGAACACGCCTGTCAGAATGGCGAGCGTGTAGAAAGCGATTGTGGGCGTAAAGATAAAGACGCTGAACAGGCCCAGAACCGCAAAGGCACGGTTGGCCAGAAACAGCTTGATGTCGGTCAGGTTGGAGCGGTGCAGGTAAATCTCGCGCGGCAAAAGCCAGCTGAGAAACGGCTTTGGGCGGCCTTGGTATAGCCAGACCAGAAACGCGACCACGACCGACGCCCCCAGATAGTAGATCGACACGCGGAAGTTCAGGCTGAAAAACAGCTGTACAAATCCGGTGAAATAATTCTCGATCAGGTCCATAGCGAACGTTCCCACTGCGATGATGGAGAACTTTGCCCCGGTTTCTAGTCATGCGTTGGGCAACAATGTGTCGAAAACCGGTAAATTCTCCTCGAATTGCGAAAGATCGTCCGGAAGCGTTCGTGACCCCCTTGCACCAAGGCGCGCGGCCCCTTAAACCGCGTCTAATTTGGCTGCTGTCACAGCCTTAAGTTACGAATAATATGGGGGCGTGCGCATGCCAAAAAGAACCGACATCCAGTCGATCATGATCATAGGCGCAGGTCCCATTATTATTGGCCAAGCCTGCGAGTTCGACTATTCCGGCGCACAAGCCTGCAAGGCGCTGCGCGAAGAAGGCTACCGGGTCATTTTGGTCAATTCCAACCCCGCCACGATCATGACTGACCCTGATATGGCCGATGCCACCTATATTGAGCCGATCACGCCAGAGATTGTTGCCAAGATCATCGAAAAAGAACGCCCGGACGCGCTGCTGCCGACGATGGGTGGCCAGACTGGGC
>CAYGQQ010000151.1:0-4631 GCA_964352105.1 uncultured Rhodobacterales bacterium
TCATGCCCTTGTAGATGATCGACCGGCAGGACAACGAACAAATATAGAGCCCCGGAACATGCGCGGCAGCAGCGGCTTTCTCGATCCGGCGGCGGATAACGTAAAGCTCCCGCTCAAACGTTTCCTCATCCACACCTTTGGAATTGGAGATCAGGATTTGCTCAATCTCTGGCCGTGTCGCGTTTGCCTTATCCCCCAGACAATCAATGCTGACCGGAACATGCCGCCAGCCATAAATGTAGTAGCCCATCCGCAGAACTTCGCTTTCCACGATAGTCCGGCAGGTTTCCTGCGCACCGAAATTGGTCCGCGGCAGGAACACCTGACCTACGGCGATCATTTCTTCGGTTTTCGGCCTATGTCCGGTCCGTTCAATCTGGTCATAGAAAAACGGCACAGGGATTTGCACATGGATGCCCGCGCCATCACCCGTCTTCCCATCCGCATCGACCGCACCGCGATGCCAAACGGCTTTCAACGCATTGATCCCGTTTTCGACCACTTTGCGTGACTTTTTCCCGTCCACGGAGACGACCAGACCAACACCACAAGACGCGTGTTCGTCCTCATGCGCATAGAGGCCATTTTCGGCCATCCAATTGCGCTTCGCTTCTTCTGCGGCGACCCAGTCAGCATCGTATTTGGCCATTACTTCTCTCCTTGAACCGCGCCCTTGGGGCACTTCGGTATTAAGTCTTTGTTCACGGACTAGGTCACCAATTTTGACCTAGCACCGTTCGCAGGGGTCCGACACATATCCGACGGAAGTCCGACGGGTATCCGACACCGGGTTTTTTGTTATTCCGCGGCGATTCGCGTTTTGGCGTTGAACGTGTCCAGCATCGCCTCAGCCGCCTCGCGACCGTCGCGAATGGCCCAGACCACAAGGCTTGCACCGCGTTGAATATCACCGCAGGCGTAAACGCCCGGCAGGTTGGTTTCATGGGTCTGGAAATCCGCTTTCACGGTACCCCAACGGGTCACGGCAAGCTCAGGTACATCCCAAAGCGCCACCAGATCTTCCGGCTCAAACCCAAGTGCCTTGATCACCAGATCAGCGCCTTCGGTATAGTCAGAGCCTTCGATCAACTCAGGTGCCTGACGACCCGTCGCATCCGGCGCGCCTAGACGCATCTTCTCCACGATCACACCGTCAACCGTGTCACCTTTGAAACCCTTGGGCGCAGACAACCAGACGAACTCCACACCTTCTTCCTCAGCGTTCGCAACCTCACGTTGGGAACCCGGCATATTCGCCTTATCGCGCCGGTAGAGGCACTTAACGGATGTGGCACCCTGACGGATGGCGGTGCGCACGCAATCCATCGCCGTATCGCCGCCACCGATGACGACAACCCGTTTTCCTTCCGCGTTCAACTCCCCGGAATCGAACTCCGGAACTGTGTCGCCGAAGCTCTTGCGGTTGGACGCCGTCAGATAGTCGATTGCACGCACAATCCCCTTTGCACCAACGCCCGGCGCAGGCAAATCACGGGATTTGTAAACACCCGTAGCGATGAGGATCGCATCATGGCTCGCTTGCAAATCTGCAAAGGAAACATCCTCGCCGATAGCACAGTTCATCTTGAAGGTGACCCCGCCTTGTTCCAGCTGATCGATGCGTTTCATCACGACATCTTTCTCCAGCTTGAAGCCCGGAATGCCGTAGGTCAGCAGCCCACCAGCCCGGTCGGCGCGCTCATAGACGGTGACCTGAACACCCTTACGTCTCAGCACATCTGCCGCCGCCAAACCACCGGGGCCAGCGCCAATGATGCCGACGCTCTCGGTGCGTTCCTGGCTTGGTGCAGCTGGTTTGACCCATCCGTTTTCCCACGCCGTATCGGTGATATATTTCTCAACCGAGCCTATAGTAACCGTGCCGTGGCCGGACTGCTCTATTACGCAGTTGCCTTCGCACAACCGGTCCTGAGGACAGATCCGTCCGCAAATTTCCGGGAAGGTATTGGTGGCCTGAGACAGCTCATAAGCCTCTTCCAGACGCCCCTCGGCGGTCAGTCGCAACCAGTCGGGAATATTGTTGTGAAGCGGGCAGTGAGACTGGCAATACGGCACCCCGCATTGGCTGCACCGGCTCGCTTGTTCCGCGGCTTTGTCGCGCGCGTACTCTGCATAAATCTCATGGAAATCCGAGGCACGCAGATTGGGTGGGCGCTTTTCCGGCATGTCCCGCTCTACGCTCACGAATTTCAACATAGGTTGCTTGGCCATCTTGCCCTCCACAATAGCATGGGATGAATAATCCGGAACGAAAGGGAATAAAAGTCAGCTATTATGACCTATATTCACTTTATTGGCGTAAATAGTGCAGTTCGCGCGGGCGGCGCATCTAAATTAGGTCACCAATTACTACCTATATACAGACTTCTCAATATTTTTCAGTCGTCTAGGTTTAGGGCAAATCGATTCGAGGCCCTCCGTTCATGACACTGTACCATCTCATTCTTGTGGCACTTATTCAGGGGCTGACCGAATTTCTGCCTGTGTCCTCCTCAGGACATCTGGTTTTGCTGCCGGCTGTCACTGGGTTGGACGATCAGGGGCAAATCATCGATGTTGCGGTCCATGTGGGAACCCTATTCGCCGTAATCCTCTACTTTTGGGAGGACGTAAAGGTCGCGGCAAGCGGGATACCCCGCCTGCTTAAAGGCAAGGTCGACACCCAAGGCGCTTGGCTGGCCCTATGCCTCGCCATCGCGACGATCCCGGTTATTTTCATTGGCCTCATCCTTGTCGTCACCGGTCTAAACGACATGCTTCGGTCGGTCGCGGTTATCGGCTGGACGATGCTGATCTTCGGACTTGTCCTCTATTGGGCAGACCAACGCAGCACCGACACCAAGACTGCGCCCACATGGTCTTTGAAAGACGCGGCGATCCTTGGCCTATGGCAAGCGCTCGCCCTGATCCCGGGCACGTCGCGGTCAGGGGCAACAATCTCCGGCGCGCGGGCCCTGGGCTATAAACGCGAAGACGCGGCAAAGCTGGCGATGTTGATGTCCATCCCAACGATCATCGCATCTGGCGCAATCCTTGGATTGGAAGTTGCGACAACCGCGAACGCAGCGCTCGCCAAAGACGGCCTAATCGCCGCGGTGCTGTCATTCTTCGCGGCGCTTGCGGCCCTGAGCCTGATGATGCGCCTGCTCAAAACCGTCAGCTTCACGCCTTACGTGATCTACCGGGTCATCTTGGGAATTGTGCTGCTGGTCTATGCCTACAGCTAGTCTGCTTTCAGGTTCTGCGCAGATTGCTTGATCGCGTCATACTGCCCGGACGGACGGAACCGCCACAGATATTCCGGCAGAACAGATGCCATGTCCACAGGCGAGATTCCAAGATTCGCAAACCCTTTGGCATCAGAGGCAACAACATTGTCCTTCGCCAGATTGCGCACCTGATCGCGCGTCATTGGCCCTTTGATCAAACCGCCTGAAACAGCGCTCAGGATATCAAAGCTTGTCCCCATCATGCCCGCGATCGGGAACGGGATGTTCACAATCAGCTTACGACGATTGATCGTCTCCAGCATCAATCCCATCAGCGCCCGGAAGCTCATGACATCCGGACCGCCAAGTTCGTAAATGCCAGAAGCGACGGTACCCTCAAGCGCACCTTCGGCGACCTTTGCAACGTCATCGACATAAACGGGTTGGAACTTCGTATCCGCCCCTACAACAGGCAGGACCGGGCCCAGACGGGACATGGAAGCGAAGCGGTTAAAAAACTCGTCCTCTGGCCCGAAAACGATGGACGGACGCAAGATAACCGCCGCTGGGAAGTGCTGTAATATGCCCTCTTCGCCCAGAGCTTTGGAGGCGGAATACGCACTGTCGCTGTCCTTATCAGCGCCAATCGCCGAAATATGGACCAGCTTTGAGATACCTTCGGCAGCTGCCAGACGAGCCACCCGCTCCGCGCCCTCATGTTGTACTGCGTCAAACTTGTTTTTTCCATTTGGCGCGAGGATACCGACGCAGTTGACCACTGCATCCGCCCCATGCATCGAAGCCTCCACGCTGGCGTCGTCACGAATGTTGCACAGCACCGGCTCAACCTGTCCAACGACACCGTAGGGCTTGACGAAAATCGCTTCATTGGGGCGGCGTACCGCGACCCGGACGCGCCATCCAGCTTTCGCCATGCGGCGAGCGATATAGCGTCCAACAAAACCAGAGCCACCGTAAATGGTCACGAGCTTTGACATGGTTTTTCCCTTCAAAATGGCTTCCTCAACCTAGCCCAGACACATCGCATGCATCAAGCAGCATTTCGCCGCGCCTATACCCTGAAAGGAAACGTAGAATTTCCTTTGAATCCCGTTGACAGCGCAGCAACCTGGGCTTAATCACCGCCCCTACGACACCTGCCCAGGTGGCGGAATTGGTAGACGCGCTAGCTTCAGGTGCTAGTGTCTGTATGGACGTGGAGGTTCGAGTCCTCTCCTGGGCACCAATCATCCTATAATATTGTTCTTTTACAATAACTTACGGATGAGAACTGTCCCACTTTTCCTGATTTTTGTCCAACGTGGGACACTTCCAACAAATCTAAATCCTTGTACATGCCAAATCAAAAAGCCCCAGCACGGTGATGCTGAGGCGTTTGAA
>CAYGQQ010000152.1:0-4614 GCA_964352105.1 uncultured Rhodobacterales bacterium
CGGCGGCCGTGGCAATCCCATGGGCCTGTGCCACAACAGGTTGCGGCATGGCTTGCAGCGAGAGCATTAGTTTGGAGCAGCGGTCAAACAGCGCTTTCAGCTCTGCTGCACCTTTGTCGGGGGCTTGTCGCGCGGCGGAGATTTCACGCAGATCGTGGCCTGCACAAAACGCCTTGCCAGCACCTGCGAGGATCACGGCGCGGATCGTGTCATCTTTTGCGATATCATCGACCTGATCTTGCAAAGCGGCCAGCATATCAGTGCTGAGTGCGTTCAGCTTGGCGGGGTTGTTCAGCGTCAGTCGGGCTGTGGCACCTGTGACGTTGCGTAAGACCAAAGGCTCAGACATCTTGTTTCTTCCTTTTCATTTCGGGCAGGCTAGCATGGGCGTTACGCAGGAGGAAAGAATGGAGTTGAAGGTCACAATCGAGGAGTTGGCGGTGTTTCTGGCTGAGCAATTCCCACAAGTTGAAGACGATTTCGAGTTCGAAGATCTTGCCGCGGGCCGGGTGGTGATGTCGCTGTCCGCCTCAGACAAACATCTGCGTCCGGGTGGGACGGTCTCTGGCCCGTCGATGTTTGCGCTTGCCGATGTCTCTGCATATTTCTGCGTGATGTCGGTGCTGGGGCCAGTGGCCTTGGCGGTGACGACGAATTGCTCCATCGATTTCATGCGCAAGCCGCAGCTTGGCAAGCTGCTGTGCGAAATGGAGCTTTTGAAGTTGGGGCGTAGCTTAGCGGTGACGCGCGGGCTGCTTTATACAGAAGGGTACAAGGACAAGCCGGTGGCGCAAGCCTCGCTGACCTATTCCATTCCGCCGGAGAAATAGAGCTAGTGAATAGCGCTTGTGAATGGGGTAATATAATACCATAATTTCAAGCTATTGTTTTTGTTCATCTTTATTGAGATTACAGCGGTTGACTGTGGCCGCAAATCCCTTAAAACACGCCCATCCCGGAGGGCGTTCGGCCCAATGGACCTTATATTCAAGGGAAATGACATGAAAACCTTTACCGCTACCCCTAGCGATATTGAGAAAAGCTGGATCCTGATCGACGCTGAAGGCGTGGTTCTGGGTCGTCTTGCCTCGATCGTGGCGATGCGCCTGCGTGGCAAGCATAAAGCCTCTTTCACACCGCACATGGATATGGGCGACAATGTAATCATCGTGAACGCTGACAAAATTCAGCTGACCGGCAACAAGCGTGAGAAGCCAAACTATTGGCACACAGGCCATCCCGGTGGGATCAAATCGCGCACCAACCAGGAAATCCTGGAGGGCAAGCACCCAGAGCGTGTTGTCATGCAAGCGGTCAAGCGCATGCTGCCCGGCGGTCCGCTGTCGCGCCAGCAAATGACCAACCTTCGCGTCTATGCAGGTGCTGAACACCCGCATGAGGCTCAATCTCCTGAAGTTCTGGATGTTGCATCCATGAACAAGAAAAACACGCGGAGCGCTTAATCATGGCTGACGAAATCAAAACACTCGACGACCTGAACGATGTTGTCACCACCGAAGCGAGCCCGGCAGAAACCGTATCCGCTGCCATTACCCGCGAGCCTCAGCGTGACGAGCTTGGACGCTCATACGCCACCGGTAAACGTAAAGACGCGGTCGCACGGGTCTGGATCAAACCGGGTTCCGGCAAGGTCACCGTGAACGGCAAAGAGCAAAACACATATTTTGCCCGCCCCGTTTTGCAAATGATCCTGCGCCAGCCTTTCACAGTGTCCGGAACCGAAGATCAGTTCGACGTGATGGCAACTGTTAAAGGCGGCGGTCTGTCTGGTCAGGCCGGTGCGGTCAAGCACGGCATCTCCAAAGCGTTGCAGCTTTATGATCCGTCCTTGCGCGGTGCGCTGAAAGCGGCAGGCTTCCTGACCCGCGACAGCCGCGTTGTTGAGCGTAAGAAATACGGTAAAGCCAAGGCCCGTAAGAGCTTCCAGTTCTCCAAGCGTTAAGCTTCGAACACATGGATTTTCGATCAGGGCCGCCATTGAGCGGCCCTTTTCATGTCCAATGACCACCTCAGGGAGATTGCCCCATGTATGTCCCAACAGATTTCGAGGAATCCCGGAGCACGGAGATTTCTCGCATCATAGAGACCTTCCCGCTCGCGACGCTTGTGGCGGAGACCGCCGAAGGGCTTGTGGCCAATCATATACCTATGTTGCAAGACCCCACGCAGAAGGGCGGTTTGCGCCTGATCGGGCATATTGCGCGCAACAACGCGCTCCATAAAGATGTGCTGGCCGGGCGCGAGGTGATGGTGATCTTTCGCGCGGGCGAGGGGTATATCAGCCCGAACTGGTATCCCTCTAAGGTGGAGCACCACAAACATGTTCCCACCTGGAACTATCAGGCGGTGCATTGCTACGGGGCGTTGCGGGTTATTGATGATGCGAAGCAGCTGCGCGGGATTGTCGGTAAACTGACCAAACGCTTTGAGACGGAGACCAACGGCAAGGACGGTTGGCGGATGAGCGACGCGCCACGGGATTATATGGATCAGATGATCGCTGCGATTATCGGCATAGAGATCGACGTCACGCGCGTGATCGCCAAATCGAAGTTAAGCCAGAACCGCGAAACAGGGGATTTCGACTCTGTTGTCGCGCAACTCGAGAGAGGCGGGTCTAAGGAGTTGGCCAGCGCGATGCGCAGAATTTCCTAACAGAGCAAAGTTGGGCGGGGTTTTGGGGGAATCGACCTGATTCTTCTAAGCCGTGAGATGGCCAAAATCACTGCCACAAAGCCGATTTTGGCTGGTCAAAATTCAGCAGAAAAATGTCACGCCCGTGGCATTGCCAGAAAAAGGGGTATGCCATCCCTTACCTTTGGAAACAGTGTGTTCCTGATAGAAAGTCAATAAAAGCAAATAAAAACAATAGCTTAGGTTGTCATATGGCAAATATGGCAGAACTTCGATAAACTCGAGACAGGGGTAGGGATCGCCTTACTTGTTCCAGAGGAGTGGTTAATAGAGATTTAATTGCAAGAGGACTGGGTGGGGGCCACAATCTTCTGGAGGCTGCCATGCCCATCACGTTGTTGGAAAAATCGAAACTCCGCCGCACAAGCCTTTTGGCTCATATTGCTGAGCGGAAAGACGTGAAAACTGAGCGCTCTATTGAAATTATTCTTCCTCGGCTGGCAGCACGCGCTGCCCAGCAAATGCCGAAACCATCACTCACGGAACGCGACACATTTATCGCGGCTTGACACGAAGCCGTTGCCCCGGGCACTCGCTACACACTAGAACCGGGGAATACGGGGAGGCCTGTCCAAGGTCGCCCAAGATGGCCAGCCAATATAATGCTCGAAGAAAGCAATGGCGAGACACAAGGCTATCAAACCGACGAAGAGCTTAACGCGCTGTGGGGAGGGTGGGGATCTGACCCACAGCGCGGCTCTCATCAACCAACGGAACATCCCTCCAAGGACCTCTACGATGTAAACCGCACCTTGCCAATAAACGGCAAGTTGCGGTTTCTTTGTGCGTAATCAATGCCGTAGCCCACGACAAATTCGTCAGGGATCTCGAACCCGGTCCACGTGGCCTTGACGTCCACTTCGCGACGCGTGGGTTTGTCCAATAGCGCGATCGTTTCCATCCGGGCCGGGCTGCGGCTTTCGAGAAGGCGCACCACATGGGACAGGGTGAAGCCGGTATCTACGATGTCTTCGACCACCAGCACATCGCGTCCGCCGATCTCTCCGCGCAGGTCTTTAAGGATGCGCACTTCGCGGGAACTTTCCATCCCGTCACCATAGCTGGAGGCTTCCAGAAAATCGACTTCGACTGGTAGATCCAACTCGCGCACGAGATCAGCGATGAACACGAAAGAGCCGCGCAGCAGCCCCACAACGACCAGCTTGTCAGTGTCTACGAAATGGTCGTGAATTTCGCGGGCAAGGGTCTCGATCCGTGCCGCAATCGACTTGGCGGAGATCATTTGGTCGATGACATAAGGCGGGTTTGACATGAAATCCTCTTGAACTTTCCGCCCAACCCTACGAAACCATTGCCCAAAGTGCCATAGGACGATCATGACCACCCACTCGGAAATTCGCACCCTGCCATATACGGCAGATCAGATGTACGCATTGGTCGCTGAGGTGGACAAATACCCAGAGTTTCTGCCCTGGTGTGCCGCGGCGCGGATCAGATCGCGCGAACCCGCCGGTGAGACGGAAGTTATGCTGGCAGATCTGGTGATCTCCTTCAAAGTATTTCGGGAGCGGTTCGGCAGCAAGGTGATCCTAAATAACGGCGCGCGTACCATCGATACGGAGTATTTGGACGGTCCTTTCAAATATCTGAAAAGCACCTGGCGATTTAGCGATGTGGAGGGCGGTTGTGAGGTCAACTTCTACGTCGATTTCGAGTTTAAATCCCGCATGTTACAAGGCGTTATTGGTGTGGTTTTCCACGAGGCTATGCAGCGGATCGTCAAGGCGTTCGAAGCCCGCGCGCAGGCGCTTTACAGCACCTCTCAGCCATTGGATTAGGCCCTCTTGCTGGTTTGCAGCGAAATCACGATGGGCTATGACCGTGTTGTGGGACAAACTGACCTTTGATCTGGATTATTGATTGAAACCGACATTCCGG
>CAYGQQ010000153.1:0-4559 GCA_964352105.1 uncultured Rhodobacterales bacterium
CCCGCCTACACACTTTCCAGGCGTGCGCCTTCGACCACTCGGCCACCTGTCCGTGACGCGGGGTTTAGCGGGTCTGGCTACCGGGATGCAAGCCGTTTTTTGCCCTACATGCCAAGTGTTACCCGGCTGCATAACCCGCGGTTTTAGCGGTCCTCGCCCGTTGCACCCGGCAGATCGTCAGCCTCGATTTGGGTGGGCGCGGCTTTCTTGGAATTCGCGGGCTTTTTGGGCGCTGGTTTTGGCTCCGGTCTGGACGTCGCCGCAAGCGCTTCGGGGTTGCGTAGCCACAAGTCGCGTTGTGCGAACGGGATCTCGATCCCCTCTTCCAGGAAGCGGCGGTTGATCTCGTGGTTGATGTCGGAGCGGGTCGTGATGATGTAGTTCACATCTCGCAGGATCGCGCGGATTTCAAAATCAAGCGAGTCCGCGCCAAATCCCATGAAAAACACTGCCGGAGGCGGCGTGACGATCACGCCGGGCGCTTCCATCGCAATCTCGGTCAGGATCTTCTCGACCTTGCGCGTATCCGTGCCGTAGGCCACGCCAACAGGTATAATCAGACGGCCGTTCAGGTTGCCTTTCGTCCAGTTTGTCACCGTGCCGGAAATCAGATCGGCATTTGGCACAATCACGTCGGTGCGGTCGAAGGTCTCGACGCGGGTGGCGCGCACCGAGATATCGCGCACGACACCCATCGTGCCACCGACCTCGATCCAGTCGCCTTCGCTGATCGGCCGTTCGATCAGCAAGATGATGCCGGAGACGAAATTGGACACGATGGTTTGCAGACCAAAGCCGATGCCCACAGACAAAGCACCGGCAACAATCGCCAGGCTCGACAGATCAATCCCGGCGCTGGTGATGGCCACGACGGCGGCGACAAAAATGCCCACATAACCCGTGCCTGCAACGATGGCATTGCGCCCGCCTGTATCCAGTTTGGTTTTCGGCAGGATCTGCGTCTTCAGCGTGCTTTGAAACAGCCGCGTCAGCGAATAGAGCAGTGCGAACAGGACAACAAATGTCAGAAAATCCGTCGGCGAAATGCGGCTGTCGCCAAGCTGCACGCCGTTTGACAACAGTGTCCAGGCTTCTTTCAGATCAGAGACACGCGCGCCCCAGATAAGTGCCAGAACCGGCAGCGAGCAGATTGCAATGGCAAAGCCCAGGAGCACCGGGATCAGCCCCTCCTTCGCGGCCTCGTCGCCCATGAACACGGCGTAAAGGTCGCGAGCGAGCCGTTGCAGAACTGCGGTGGCGGCGACCACAGCCAAGGTTTGAACTGTCGAATTCACAAGGGAGCTACCGGCGGTCGCATAGCCCAACGCCGCCAGGATCGGGCCGATCACTGCGACAACAAGGCTGGCGCGGGCCAGGAAGCGAATGATCCGACCCGACGCGCCGAACATGGAAACGATGCCGGTGTCGTCGTCATCCACAACCGGGCGCGCACCGACGATCAGAATTTGCGCGAAGCGGAACAAGATCAGACCGGACGCCAATGTCACCGGGAACAAAAGCACGGAGCGTGCCGTCAGGTTCAATGCCTCGGCCAAAGGCCCCACCAACTGCACCGTATCGATTGCGTAGCTAAATGAGACCAGCAGAGCCAATAGAACAGTGTAGAGCCGCGCCTCGCGTTGGCGTGCGTCAGGGATATTCAGGATTTTGCGCGGTGGGTATGCCGGTGGGAACACTTGCCGCGACAGCCAACGGGCAGCAAAGAGGACACCTACCAAAAGGATGGCAAGGCCGAGCAACTGGCGACCAACCGGTCCGTCCAATCCGATTTGGTCGATTGCCGTGAGGATAGCAATCATCCCAAGCGCCGGGATGGCCACGGCCAGAAGCGACGCCACAAAGGCCGAGATGCGCAGCCCCGCGCCGGCCGTCTGGTAGCGATTGCGCATCGCCGCCATGATCCTGTCGACCCAACCCGTGGAGCGGGTCAACAGCACAAAGCCGATGATCGCAAACAGGATTGTCAGCGGAAGCGAATTTTGAATGGCCTGGCGTTGCGCTGAGGACCCAAAGTTCACGCCGATCTCGCGGCGCACTTCGCCAAAGATCGCTGCAATAGCGTTGGGGGCCGTGGCCCAGTTGGCCGGGTTGAGCGGGGTTGGATCCAGTTGCAAAACCTTGTTGGTCTGGCGTTCGCGCACGGTGCTGTCGAGCTCGTTAATTATTCCGCCCGCTTGGGTAAACGCCTCTTCGGCGCGACGCACGGGGGCGGTTAGATTTTGCAGCTGGTTTTGCAGCTCTGCCCGGCGCGCGGCGATGTCGGTGGATTCCTTCTCCCCGTCTGCCGGTTCTGGCCCAAGGGTTGTGATCTGTTCGCGCACTGTGACGATACGCGCGTCATTGACTGACTGGCGGTCCAGAAATGTCTCCCGCCAGGAGACGAGCTCTTCGCGGAGTTGCGCAAGCTCAGCCAAGGGCGCTTGCGGATCGGCGATGGAGGTTTCTGCCTTCTGCGCGATACCATCCCAAAGATCGTAGCGCGGCACACCTGCTTCATCTGTTTGCGCCGTCTCACTTTGTGCGAAAGCCGCCCCAGATTGCAGATCAAACGCCCCTGCGCCAATCAGCAAAGCACTGACAAGCGTTATGAGGCGGAGCCCGCGCAGCAGAAGGGTTAAAAACTGACTCATGACAGAAATACACCGGGGATGTCGACGTCTTGTGTCTCTAGCCATTCGGGAACCGGCAGCTCCTTGCTGCGCAGGAAATCCGGGTTCCAGACCTTGGATTGATAGCGTGTGCCGTAGTCGCACAGGATCGTTACGATGGTCTTACCCTTGCCCAGATCACGTGCCATCCGCACGGCCCCGGCCATATTGATCGCGGTGGAGCCGCCCATGCACAGCCCCTCATCGCGCAGAAGATCGAAGATCAGCGGCAAGGCTTCCGTGTCTGTGATGCGGTATTGGTAATCAGGCGTGAAGCCTTCGAGGTTAGCGGTGATCCGCCCCTGCCCGATGCCTTCGCTGATCGAGCCGCCCTCGGATTTCAACGCGCCGTTTTCGTAATGCTCAAAGAGCGCAGATCCGCCTGGATCCGCCAAGGCCACTTTGACCCCTTTGGGTTGCAGTACAGACGCCACCCCCGCGAGTGTCCCGCCAGAGCCCACAGCGCTGACAAAGCCATCCACCTTGCCGCCGGTTTGCTCCCAAATCTCCGGGCCGGTGGTTTCGATATGCGCTTGCCTGTTGGCGATGTTGTCAAACTGGCCCGCCCAGATCGCGCCATTGGGCAGGGTCTCGTTCAGCTTTTCGGCCAGACGTTGCGAATAATGCACGTAATTGTCGGGGTTCTTGTAAGGAACCGCAGGCACTTCCACCAATTGCGCGCCCGCAAGCCGCAGCATGTCTTTCTTTTCCTGGCTTTGCGTCTCCGGGATGACGATCACGGATTTGTAACCCAGCGACGCCCCCACCAGCGCAATGCCGATCCCGGTATTGCCGGCCGTGCCTTCGACAATCGTGCCGCGGGGTTTTAACCGTCCGCTTTCGATCGCTGATTTGATCATGAAATACGCCGCGCGATCTTTGACGGACTGGCCCGGGTTCATAAACTCAGCTTTGCCCAGAATTTCACATCCCGTCGCGTCGCTGATCGCATTCAGACGCACCAGCGGCGTGTTTCCGATCAAATCTACAAGTCCGGATTTTTGTGACATAGGGCTTTCCTTAACGTTGCGGTGCCGTAGAGACTTGCACGATACCTATGCCGGGCGGCCTGCGAACTCAACCAAGGCTGCGCAAATTTGCGCGCTCTCTTTGCAGCCACAAAACTGTCAGCAAGAGGGGGCCGTTCTCGATCTCGCCCCTGTCCAGCGCTTCTTCTAAAGTGTTGAAGGAAACGATCAGCGTGCGGATGTCTTCGTTTTCCGTGTCTAACCCCCCGACCCCGTCAGATTTGCCCGCCAGATCACAGATCGCCACGTAGGAGTGCAGATACTCGGTCTTGGCCCCGGGTGACGGGTAGTATTTGCCAACAAGGTGCAGCGCGCCCAGAGGCAAACCTGCTTCCTCCTGCGCCTCACGGTGGGCGGCCTCTTGCGGCGTCTCATAGGCGTCAATCCGACCCGCAATGGCCTCCAGGCCCCAAGGGACCGGATCGCGGCGCATATAAGGACCGACGCGGAATTGCTCAAGCAGCAGGACCTCATCGCGGGCGGGATCATAGGGCAGCACAGTGACCGCATCGGCAGAGACGAAAACCGCGCGCTTGATCTCAGGACTAGGGCGGTTTGAAAACTGCGGGTAGCGCAGCGTGACCTCTTCCACGGTGTAGAAATTTGAATAAGGGCGCGATTGCGCCTCGACACTGACGTCGCCCCAATTGCTGCCCTTGCGCAGATGGCGCGGTGTTGCGCTGGCACTACCGTTCAGGCGCGCCTGCGCGCGGGTGAGGATCACGGACATCTTTGTCGCCACATCCTGTGCGGTGCGGTGCCCAAAATAGCTCATGATCTCGGGGGCGGCTTCGACGACAACACCGCCAAAGCGCTGCTGCCAGTCTTCCAGCGACCAAGGCGCTCCCGGTGTCGGGGCGGG
>CAYGQQ010000154.1:0-4517 GCA_964352105.1 uncultured Rhodobacterales bacterium
TGCCGCGATAGCTTTTGAAGCTGCGTCCCTGGTACAAGATCACCTCGCCCGGGCTTTCATCGGTGCCCGCAATCATTGAGCCGACCATCGCGCAAGACGCGCCAGCCGCGATTGCTTTGGCGAAATCACCCGAGAACTTGATGCCACCATCGGCGATGACAGGCGTGCCTGTCGCGCGCGCGCCCTCGGCACAGTCCATAATTGCAGTCAGCTGCGGTACACCTACGCCTGCGACCATCCGTGTCGTACAGATGGAGCCCGGCCCGATCCCTACCTTGATTGCGTCTGCGCCTGCGCCGATCAAGGCGCGTGTGGCCTCTGCCGTGGCGACATTGCCCGCGATGACTTGCACTTGGTTGGATATCCGTTTGGCGCGCTCCACCGCGTGGGAGACCCCCTCGGAATGGCCATGGGCAGTGTCAATGACGATCAGATCGACACCGGCATCCACCAACGCCTCGGAACGCTCAAAGCCTGCATCGCCCACGGTCGTGGCCGCGGCCACACGAAGGCGACCAAGTTCATCCTTGCAGGCATGCGGGTTCAGCACGGCCTGTTCGATATCCTTGATGGTCAATAGCCCCGTAAGCTCGCCCGCATCATTGACCACCAGCAGCTTTTCGATCCGGCGAGCATGCATCAGGGACTTGGCTTCGGCCAGATCCGCCGGTTCCCGCAACATCGCCAAATTCTCATTTGTCATCATCGCTTTAACAGGTGTCCTGTCGTCGCTGGCAAAGCGCATATCGCGGTTGGTCACGATACCCAGAACCTTGCCGCCCTCGCCCACAACCGGGAAACCGGAGACCCGGTAGCGTTCCTGCAGCGCCTTGGCGTCGGCCAGTGTCTGATGAGGCGTTAACGTGATTGGGTTGTAAACAATCCCGCTTTCAAACCGCTTCACGCGGCGAATTTGCTGGGCTTGTTCTTCGATGTCGAGATTGCGGTGCACCACGCCGATCCCTCCGGCTTGAGCCATCGCAATGGCCATACGCGCCTCGGTCACGGTGTCCATCGCCGAGCTGAGCAGCGGGATATTCATCGCGATCGATTTGGTGACATTGGTGCGGGTGTCTGCGGTCGAGGGCATCACGCTGGACGCGCCGGGTACCAGCAAAACATCATCGAAGGTAAGGGCCTCGCGAATCTCCATGGGTGTCTCCTTGGGGGTGCTCGTTTGGCAGTTTCCTATTTCATGGATTGTAGGTGGTTAAAAGAGAAGATTTAGTGTCCGTGCGAGTTTGAGACACACTCCAGAGACAATACCTACGCGGGAGCGGCCAAAACATGAGCAAACATGGCTATGAAACCGGGCGATTGAACCTGCCTTTTGTGGGCATCGCAACATTCGGCAAACGCCCCTATGTCGACGACTGGGACAATTTGCAGGCGGATGTTGCGATTTTGGGCGCACCGTTTGATGCGGGCACGCAGTACCGTTCTGGTGCGCGGTTCGGGCCGCGGGCGGTGCGTGAGGCCTCCACGCTTTTCAGCTTTGGCCATGCAGGTGCGTATGACCACGAGGATGATGCGACGTATTTGGACAGCTCGGTTCAGATCGTTGATATGGGCGACGCCGATATCGTCCACACTGACACCGAAAAATCTCATGCCAATATTGAGGCAGGCGTGCGCGCCGCGCTGGATGCAGGCGCTTTACCGGTTGTTATCGGAGGTGACCATTCCGTTAACATCCCGTGTATCAACGCGTTTGATGACCAGGACCCGATCCATGTGCTGCAAATAGATGCCCATCTCGATTTCGTGGATGAGCGGCATGGCGTGCGCAATGGCCATGGCAACCCGATGCGGCGCGCGGCTGAAAAGCCTTATGTCACGGGGCTGACCCAAGTGGGCATTCGCAACGTGTCCTCCACCGCGAAAGATGGCTACGCGGATGCGCGCGCGATGGGGTCGGATATACTGTCCGTTCGGCAAACGCGTGCATTGGGAACGGCCGGACTTGCCGACCGGCTTCCCAAAGGCGCGCGGCTATATGTTACGATCGATATTGACGCGTTTTGCCCCTCCATCGCGCCAGGAACGGGCACGCCGTCCCATGGCGGGTTTCTCTATTATGAAGTTCTGGAGCTGCTCCAAGAGGTCAGCAAGCGGCACGAGATTGCAGGCATAGATCTGGTAGAGGTCGCGCCGGATTATGACCCGACCCAAAGCACCGCCATCCTAGCTGCGCAACTCCTGTTGAATTTTCTGGGGTTTATCTTTCACGAGCGTGCCAAATGATGGTTCACATTCTGGTCGACGCCGATGCCTGCCCGGTCAAGGAAGAGATATTCAAAACCGCCTACCGCCTGAAAGTTCCGGTGACCTTGGTGGCAAATAGTTACCTGCGCACGCCGAACCATCCACTGATTTCCATGCAAGTTGTCTCAGACGGGTTCGATGCAGCTGATGATTGGATTGCGGAGAATTGCGATGCTGCCAGCCTTGTGGTCACCGCCGACATCTTGCTGGCCGGGCGCTGCATTGAGGCAGGTGCGACCGTTCTGGCCCCCACAGGCAAACCGTTCAATTCGTCAAATATCGGCGGCGCTATCGCGACCCGTGCAATCATGGCCGATCTGCGCGCAGGGCTGGAGCAAACCGGCGGCCCTGCCCCGTTTTCCAACAAGGACAGGTCGCAGTTTCTCAATGCACTGGACCGCGAATTGGTCCGCCTGCAAAAAGCGCATTCCTAGGCCGTTCAAACGGGTTACGCAGACGCCGACTTGTAGGTGAGCGCTGCCCCGTTGATGCAATGGGTCATCGCGCCCTCGACGATCAGAAAGTGGCCAAGGTGGCTGCCGCAGCGACGACAATGCACTTCCGAGATCGCCTTCTTGCCCGCGGTCATCTGGCCGTATTCCGGCGTCGGACCATCAATGCTCATCAAGACAGCATCAGGCTCCGAATGGAAGAAAAACACCCAACCCTTGTCCAGAACGGTTTTCCAACGTCCATCAAAGCTTTTTAAGTCACAGCCTTTGCAATGATAGCTGCCCGGCTCCGTCAGGTCCCAAAGTTCGCTGGATTTCGGCTTCTCCGTATTGCCTTTGCGCAAGATGAAATAGTCATACGTGTCGAGCTTCGCCAGCCATTCCTCTTCGGTTCGGGTGACCTCATACACCATCTGCCCGTCGCTTGGGGTTTCTGCGCGAACTGCCGTCGCAGTGCCGACCGAAAGCGCGGCGGCGCTGGAGGCTGCGAAGAATTTCCGCCGGCTCAGGGCCGGGCTCTTTTCTTGTTTCATGAGACTCTCTCCTGTGTTGTGTTTCGATAGAATTTAGTAGCACAGTATCCAGCCCACGCGGTGTCACGATGCCGTGGTGGACTGTGAAGGGCAGGCAACGGAAAGGTGTTGGATTTTCCACTCTGCGCAATAATTAAGCTACGGTTTTTACATGCTTTATCGGCAACATGGTAATGACCTTTACCGACCCAAACCCGTCCAACTTGACCCCAATCACGCGACCATTGTTCTGCGCCGAATATCCCGCGCCACGAATCGTTTCGGCAAAAAAAATCCCGCAGGCTACAGCGGGTTAATCCGAGCGAGCCAAGCGACCAAAATCGCTTGGCTCAGGTGTCAGATAATCTTAGTTGGACGCTTCAGCGGCGCTGTCGCCGTCCATCAATTTGATCTGAGCTGCGAGAATTTCAGAGCGCGTTGCGTCATCGGCCTCAAAGAAAGACATCCGTTCTGCGGCGGACATGTTGCCCAGTGCGAAGCGCATTTCTGCCGCACTGACATTGCCCATAGACGTGTCACCCAACAGGATTTCAGCCGCCGAGTTATTGCTCATCGCAAACAAGGCTTGAACATCGCGAGAATGCCCGTCGGCGATTGCCATAGAACCCAAAGAAAGTGCGGTCGCTGTCGCTGCAAAGAAAAGTTTCATCGTATATGTCTCCAGTTTTCAGTTTAGAAAATCACCGATTTATTCGGCGATGAGGGACCGTAACGCAGCCCTCCGATCACGACGGGGAACGAAACCGTGTTGTGCCATTAACGTGAGATGTGCGTGATTGACGCATCGAAACTGGCCGAAAAAAGAGCGCGCAGAATTTCAAGCTATCAACACGATGTGTGCGCTGGGTGAGCGGAAATTCCGATCACGAAAAATTTGCAAGTCAGGCGCGAAATCCCGTCGCAACGACATATTTCTCAGACGAGTCCGCGCGACTGGCCGGCGGCTTGAAGTTTGCAACCTTCTTGAACTTCTGTTTGAGCAGTTTTTGCAAATCGCCTTCCGCCCCGCCCGCCAATGTTTTGGCAACAAAGACACCGTCCTCTTCCAAAACATCGAAGGCAAAATAGGCCGCCGCCTCGCACAAAGCGATGATGCGCAAATGATCCGTCTGCTTGTGGCCGGAAGACGAGGCCGCCATATCACTGATCACGATATCAGCCTTGCCACCAAGCCAGTCTTTCACCCGAAGGTCCGCGTCATCAGCCATGAAATCGATGACATGCGTTTCCGCCCCGGCAATAGGCTCGACCTCTTGCAGG
The DNA here is from genome assembly GCA_964352105.1 of uncultured Rhodobacterales bacterium. Taxonomy (GTDB): domain Bacteria; phylum Pseudomonadota; class Alphaproteobacteria; order Rhodobacterales; family Rhodobacteraceae; genus Litoreibacter. Next base: position 4,511 of record CAYGQQ010000154.1, read on the forward strand.
TCTACAC
>CAYGQQ010000155.1:0-4516 GCA_964352105.1 uncultured Rhodobacterales bacterium
GAAACTGGAATCGTTAGGAAAACAAGGTCAGTAACACTGACATATTTAACATAACATTGATTATACGTTAAGTCAGTATTACTGACCTATAGGCCCTGTTCCAGCAATTGAAGCCCATCCCTGTCTGATGGCAATCGAGACATCGCAGCCGTTCGCTGCGGGAAGTACGAACTGGCAAGATGCGGGACGAAGGGTGAATTCGCTGCAGCTGCGCCAATGGCTGCTTTCGATGTTTTCTGTCTAACTTCTCACGCATCAATCAGCTTTACTTGCAAGCTCTCTCTCGGGGCTTCAGGAGGGCTTGCCGCGTATCCCAGCCGGATTAGCATCTGAACTGTGCCGCCTGATGGTGCCAACGCAGCATGAGCATCTTGATAGTGCGTCGCCATTTCTGGAAACTCCTGCAGTGCTTGGCTGAGTGGGTGAAATGCGAGGCCCAATTCCGTGGCTTTCAGGTGCATCCTGACCCAAGACCGCCCTGTTTCAATTTGGGAAAAACGATCATTTGTTGGCGTCGTCAGCCACAAGAATGCCGAAGTTGCACGGCAGGCGTCGATGTAGCCGTTCAGGCCGCCATTAAAGGCCATCGTTCCCGGTTCGCGCATCTTGTCGCGGGTCATGATACCTGCCGCATGCAAGATTTCGATCGCCACGCTCGGGATCGCGAGGCCCCATGGATCATCATTGGTTTGCTGCTTTGTAAAGCGCATGACCTTGATGCTTTCTTCGCGGGTATGGGCCGCCTCCCACTCCACCCGCCAGGCATCACTTGTAAGGCTGCGCAACTTGTCCAGCATAGGGGCCGTGTTGGTGTGGCCCACCCTATCGGGGGTTCGGGCGGCATTGGCGAGGGAAGCAAGTTGAGTGTCTGAAACGGCCCTATCAAGGTCATAGGGCGCGCGGTTTGTGCGGCGGGTGAGTGCCTGATCGAAAAGCGGATCGGGCCTGATAGATTGGTCGCGTGTGATCCGAACAGAGGCGATAGGTGCATCAGCATGGAGTTGCTCTGGGTCGCTTCCGTTCGGGAACGGTGTGATGTCTGCTCGCCACCCTTGTTGGGACGCCGCGAGGTGGAACATCTCAAGGAAGCATCCAAAGCCGATTGTGATCTGGCGCGAGAATGGATCGGTTTGCGGTAACAGACGATCAAGGTTCGGGTAAACCATGAAGCTGGTTTCACCTGTGCGGTGAATGCGCCATGGCTGCATGTTGTGCGGGTTTGGTGCCAAAAGCGCGTAGGCGAGGAAGTCTAGCAGCGGATCACCGAACCCGTCTTGCGCCGCGCGCCATGGGTCCCGCGCCTCGGTTGGGGCACGCGTGGTGCCCCAACCTATTGTTCCTGTCAGCAAGATCGCTGCACCACCACTGACCAATATTGAACGACGTGAGATCATGTTTCGATCCTCCTGATGGTGGTGACGTTAGGCCGTGCGCTGCTTGATGCCGGTCCAGATCATCATAAGACCGACGACGAACAGCCAAAGCGTGACGGAGATCGTGGCGAGGAACAGGTTGGCTTCCATGCCGAACAATTCAATCGCAGGATGTCCAAGGATCGGCGCGACGATCAGACCTGTCCAGCCAAGCCATTTAGGCAGGCCATCATTGCGGATGATGACGATCGAGACACAAATCAGCCAGAACACGGTGAACATCGACACGCCCAACAATTCTCCGATCGCGCCGCCCCATTGGTTGACGGCCATCTGCACCATTTCGATGGATGTCGCCACCTCGGGAGTGGCTGCGCTGTGGGCTTCGGCCAAGGCCGTGGATGCCGTGAGCCAGCGAATAATACCGATTGCCCGCGCCATAGCAGACGCGACGATAAACGCGATGGCCAATGTGAAGACCGTGCCGGTGCGTGTGTTGGACCCAAGGGCAACCCAAGCAACGGCTGCACCAATTGGGGCCCATGCGAGTGAGTAGATCAGGTAAACACCATAGCCGAGCCGAACTTGGTCAATCTCTGACAGGATAAGCGGCAGAACCTCGTTTGGGGGGAAGTTAAGACTGTTGGGCCAATCAATTGCGCCCCCAAGGATCATTTGCGGGACAAGGATCAGCATTGTCTGGGCAATCGCCAGAACCCCGATCAGCATGAGTGTGTGATGTCTGGTCATTATGTTATTCCATTTGCGTTGCGTTGGTCAGTGTTTATGGCGTACAAAATCGGAACGATATGTAAGATAGTGAAAGCCGTGATTTCAAAAATGAAATATGCCTAGACCCCTTCGCACCCCCAAACTGGCCTATATCCAGTCGTTCTGTGCCGTTGCGAAACACGGCTCAATCGCCGCTGCGGTGCGCGCTGAGGGCGGCAGTTTGCCGACCCTCAGCCGTCACGTTACGGCGCTCGAGGCTGATTTGGGAGTGACCCTGTTTGATCGGCGTGGCGACGGCTTGGCGCTCACGCAAACTGGTGTCCGCCTATTTGAGCACGCCGAAGACGTGAGCAAAGCCGCCGCCCGATTTGCCGTCGCCGCCAGTGGTCAAGACGACCAGATCGCAGGCACCGTGCGGATCACGGCCAGTCGCGCGGTGGCAAATTTCATGCTGCCTGATATCTTGGCGAAGCTTGGGAACGCACAGCCGGACATCACAGTCGAAGTGGTCGCCACTGATGCATCCTCGAACCTATTGATGCGCGAGGCCGACATTGCCGTGCGCATGTTCCGCCCCACCCAAGCAAACCTGATCGCCAAGAAGATCGGGGAACTGCAACTGGCGGCCTTTGCGACAACGGACTACCTCGCAAGACGTGGCACACCTCGCACCATCGAAGACCTGCAAGTCCACGACATCATCGGCGAAGATGCTGACGATAGAACCGGCGCAGAGCTGCGGGCCATGGGACTGCCAATTGGGCCTGACTTTTTTCGGTTCAAATGTGATGATCCGACAGTCGCCTGGCACATGGTCGTTGCCGGATGCGGCATTGGCCTTGGTCATATCCGGTTGGGTGAGGCAAACCCGAATGTTGAGCGTGTTTTGCCAAAAATGCCCAACCTCACGCTGCCAATATGGCTCACGTCACATGCTGAACTCAGGACCAGTGCGCGGGTAAGAATTGTGTTTGATTTTCTGGCGGATGCATTGTCAGAAAACATGGGTCCAGATTGAACTGAGATCAGATCCGCTCAATTTCCGCAGAGCGGACACTCATACACTTCGCAGCATCAGTAAGTGAGGACTCTCCTGACATCTTCGCTGCGTAAATCATCGACGTCCGCTTCCCCTACCCCGCAATGCCAGTCAGGGCTGCGAAATATGAGGTCTTCGCTATGACAGGCATTGCTCCCCTCAGCGCTCTTTGTGACTTTTCTGCTTTGCCCAACCAGTGACATTTCAACTTGGTTATGACAGTGGATAGTGCGCCGGACGCTCCTATCATTCGCTGGTGATCTCCAAAAACCGACCATACTCTTGGCTGACTTCGCGGGCTTCCTCAAAGGCCCGCGCCCTCTCTTCTTCAAGGCATCTGAAATAACTTTGGATGTCGGCAATATAGTTCTCGAAGTCTCGACCAATCAGATCGCGATACTCTTGAACATCTTGCGGATCGGATGGCACAAATGGTCTCTCCGGCGGGTAGCAAGTTTGACCATGTGCCTGCCCCGCAAGCAGAACCAACAAAAATACGGGTGCGAGAGAGTGGCGGCATACACTTTTGATCATGTTCATGTTCCTTGAATACTTGAGGAATCCGCACCTGCGTGCGTAATACTGTGCGCGGGTTAAAGCACGATCACGGAACAAAACCGTATCTTGCGCACATAACCGTATTATTGTAACTATGACGCATCGAAGCAATAGCCTCGGTGCGCCCAAAGACAGAAAGAGCGCAGCCGTGGACATGGATCTAGAAAAAGAAGCGCCAAATGTGGTTACAGAAGCCGGTTTCCGCGACCTCATCGAGTCCGGATATCACGTCGAAGTCGTTTGCAAAGAAGATGCGTACCGAAAGAATTCGGTATGGCATGGCGTCTGGATTCTCCGGGCCGTCAATGATGATGGTGTTGAGAAGCAGCTTGTCACAGCGCGCGCCCGTCGGGGTGGCGACTACATTAAGGTCAGGAAGTTCAAGACCGTCACCGGGCTTGTATCCTTCCTCATCGACCTTGGGTTCACTGTTATCGCATTCCCTGTGTTGGAAGGTCAGCGTTGGACCTTTACGCTATCTCCAGAGGAAGACGGCGACAGCGACAGCTAGCGCCTTCCTACTGCTGATTGCGCCTCACGCCGCATCAGCTCAAATGGTCTTTACGATGGAATCCGATGGCTCTCTGACGCCGTCGCAACCTCAAGACCGCTTCGCACAAAACTACAATGACGGTGTTGGGCAAGGTGACGCAAACGCACCCTTGAGCATCTTTGGCGACGGCGAAGCCGCTGAAGATCGTGGAAACGCAACCGCGACCGAAGACGGGTCGTTCAGGGTTGCAGCCGTTGCCCCTCGTATCGCCGTCCCCCGCCCGGAAATCCTTGCTGCGATTGATGACACTGCCTTGCGGTA
>CAYGQQ010000156.1:0-4346 GCA_964352105.1 uncultured Rhodobacterales bacterium
CACAAATACCGCCACGATGACTTTTTCGCCAAACAACTTGGGCTGACCCAAAGAGACGTCATGGTGGTGCCGAAAGGCACGCCGGCGGATCAATTCATATTGCAAGCCGGGCGTAGCCAAAATGCGCTGATCGTGACCAATGACCGGTTTCGCGACTGGGCCGATGATTTCCCGGAGATCACCGAACCGGGCTACCTCAACAAGGGCGGCTTTCGTAGCGGCAAATTGTGGCTGGCGCTTCCGCCTTTTGAGCCGCCGGAGGTGCAACCTTAGCGCCTACCGCCCTGCCAGCCCCTCGTCCAACACGGCTTTCACGACGTCCAGATCAACATCCGAGGTCACAAACGCCTCCCCGATGCCGCGGGCCATGATGAAATTCATCTGCCCGGCCACGACCTTCTTGTCTTGGCCCATCAGCGCGATCAGCGCCTCTGAACCGGGCAAATCTCCGTCGATATCGGCCAGATCCGTTTTCACGCCCATCGATTTGAAATGCGCCCGCACCCGGCTGGGGTCTTCTTGCGCACAAAGGCCAAGTTTCGACGACACCTCAAAAGCCAGCGCGCACCCGATCGAGACGCCTTCGCCGTGCAAGAGCCGGTCGGAATAGCCTGTGGCATTCTCCAGCGCGTGGCAAAACGTGTGTCCAAGGTTCAACAGCGCCCTTTCGCCTTTTTCGGTCTCGTCACGCGCCACGATATCGGCCTTCATCTGGCAGGACCGGCGCACCGCCTCGATCCGCAAGGCGTCATCGCCCGCGGCCATCGCGGCGGCATTGCTTTCCAACCAGTCAAAAAAGCCCGCGTCCCCCAGAAGGCCGTATTTCACAACCTCACCGTAGCCTGCCAGAAAATCCCGTTCGTTCAACGTGCCCAACAGGTCGATATCGGCCAGAACAAGCGCGGGTTGATGGAAGGCCCCCACAAGGTTCTTGCCCTGAGGCGAGTTGATCGCGGTCTTACCCCCGACCGAGCTGTCCACCTGCGCCAGCAAAGACGTCGGCATCTGCACAAACCGTACGCCACGGCGCAAGATCGCCGCCGCAAACCCCACAAGATCGCCGATGACACCGCCGCCAAAGGCAATCACCAGATCACCACGTTCGATACGTTGCGCCAACAGCCATTCGACGGTTTCGCCCAGATGCGCCCAGCTTTTGGTGGCCTCTCCAGCGGGGAGAATCAGTACCTCCGCCGAGAGGCCCGCAGAGGCCAATCCGGCCTGCAACGCCTCCAAATGTAGCCCCGCGACGCGGTCTTCGGTTACAATCGCGATGCGGTTGGCCGGGGCTATGCGGCCCAGCAAGCTGCCGACCTCTGCCGTCAAACCGCCCCCGATCACAATGTCATAAGACCGCGCGTCCAGCTCTACCCGTACCGTTTCTCTCACGCTGCAGCCTCCAAGGCGCGCCCGTCTGCCAGCAAGGCCTCGCAAACCGCATGCGCCATATCTTCGATGGAATAATTCGGGTCCGCCTGAACCGACAGACTGGCCAGCGCATAGATAGGATCACGGGCCGCCGCAATCTCGGACAGGGTCGCAAACGGGTCGTCCGTGCACAAAAGCGGGCGTGTGGTTTTGTGCTTCACACGGCTCCAAAGCAGGTCAATATCGGCCTTTAGCCACACTGAAATGGCCTTTTCGCCAATTAACGCGCGGTTTTGCTCAGATAGGAACGCCCCGCCGCCGGTGGACAAAATGCAAGGCTTTTCGCTGAGCAACCGGCAAATCACTTCGGTTTCACGGGCGCGAAAGAACGCCTCCCCGTCGCGTTCAAAAATTTCCGCGATGGAGCGATCTGCGGCCTTCACAAGCGCGTCGTCACTGTCGCGAAAGGCCACGCCAAGCATCTTGGCCAGCGCCATGCCAACAGCGGTTTTGCCTGCGCCCATCATCCCCACCAAAACAATTGGTTTGAGAAGATTACGGGGCATTGCTGGCATTCTCTCGCTCAAATCTCGGAATTATTGCCTGAAAGGCGTGAAGTTTCTAAACTGGGCTTATATGAGTATCTCTAAGCGTGCAAAGCGCATTTCGCAAACGAGGCAACAAGCAGATGATACGGTTTCTTAAATTACTCCTTTTTCTGATTGTCGTAGGCCTGTCCTCCATGATCGGGTACGCTATCTTCGGCGACCTGGAACCAAACCGGGTTGAAGTGAACAAACCGGTTGATCTGGATGGCAATTGACACGTGTAAAGCAGCTTTCGCAGCGATAACCATCGCCTGCACTGGCAGCGCCTTTGCGCAATCAAACCCTGACGACCCGCTTTCAGCCATCGGCTGGCTGTCTGATGTCGTGCAAGAACTGCCCGTGGAAGAACCTGCAAAAGCCACGACAAGCAACGCAACACCGCAGGAAATTACCACGACTCAGCTTGGTCAGGCCAAAGTTGATGCGGTGGGCCTGCTGGCCCCGAACGTGTCAGGCCTGCCCGCGAATTTCTGGGGGCCATCTTCGGTCAAGGATCTGGCCCCAATGATCGCGCGTCAAAGGTCCGATCCCGCACCGCCAATGGCCGCGCTATTGCAGCGTTTACTTCTGGCGGAACTGACGCCGCCATTTGACAGCGACGACAAGGCCAGCCTGTTTTTGGCCCGCGTCGACAAATTGCTGGAAATTGGCGCACTGGACCCCGCCCAAGCGCTGCTGGAGCAAGCCGGTCCGCGCAGTGCCGCGATTTTCCAACGGCTCTTTGATGTCAGCCTTTTGGTAGGGCGCGAAGACCGCGTGTGCAAAGCGATGCTCGACCAGCCCGAATTTGCGCCCACCTACCCCGCGCGTATCTTCTGTCTGGCGCGTGAAGGCGACTGGGATGCTGCTGCCGTAACCCTTGGCACGGCAGAGCTTCTGGGCCTGATCTCCAAATCCGAAGAAGCGCTATTGGCGCGATTTCTGGACCCCGACCTCTTTGAGGGCGCGCCGCACTTGCCCTACCCCGACCGGATCACGCCCTTGAACTTCCGCATGCATGCCGCCATCGGGGAGCCTTTGTCGCTGGGCACGGTGCCCGATGCCTTCGCCTATGCGGCGCTTGATACGTCCTTTGGCTGGAAAACCCGGCTTGGTGCGGCAGAACGGCTCGCGCGAAGTGGTGCCATTGCAGCACCTGTTCTGATCAACCTCTATCTGGAGCGTGAGGCCGCGGCCTCCGGTGGAGTATGGGACCGTGTTGATGCAATTCAGGCGCTGGACCGTGCGATAGAGGCACAGGACGGGCCCGGTCTTATCCTTGCCCTGCCCTTGGCAATCCGCACCATGCGGCGTGCTGGATTAATCAACGCGCTGGCGCAATATTACGGACCCAAGCTTGTGGAAAATCGCCACGAGCCGCTGATCGCACTGGATGCCGTGCGTCTGATCTTGTTGTCGCCCGCCTTCGAGCAAGCCCCTGCCAGTGGACTGATCCCGCAAAATGCGCCGCTTATCTGGTCTGCGGTTGCGACGGGTCAGGTCGGCAATTTGCGCAGCGATGATCCGTTGGAAGCAGCCATACTGGATGGATTTCGCGCTCCCGGTCTGCCCACACAGATGCAACAATTGCTGGACGACAAACGCTACGGGGAGGCAACCTTGCAAGCCATCGCAATGCTGGGCGATGCAGAAACCCCCGATCCGTCCCGCGTGCAAACCGGACTGGCCGTGTTACGTGCGCTCAGGCTGGAAGAAAGTGCCCGGCGGATGGCCTTGCATCTACTGGTCGGGCGTAGTTTTTGATGGCCGCCGCCCTGCCCCCTGATCTTAGCCGCTGGATTGAAACCTTCCTTGATGCGCAATCGGCGGAACTTGATGCCTCCGAGAACACGCTTCTGGCCTACGGGCGCGACCTGATCGATTTCGGGCATTTCCTGACGGACAAAGGTGCCAGTTTTTCCAACGCCACGCGGGAACAGATCGAGGCCTATCTGATCGCATGCGATACCGCGGGCCTTGCACGCGCCACCCGCGCCCGGCGTCTGTCGGCAATCAAGCAGCTATACCGCTTTGCCTATGATGAGGGCTGGCGGGGCGATCACCCCGCGATTCAGATCAAAGGCCCGGGCCAGAAGAAGTCCCTGCCCAAGACGCTGAGTGTGGACGAGGTCGACCGGCTTTTGGGGGCTGCACAGACAACTGCCCGCAGCAAGACTGACCGGGTGCGCAACACCTGCCTGATGGAGCTGCTTTACGCCACCGGCATGCGCGTCAGCGAATTGGTGGGCCTTCCTGTCGTGGCTGTCAGGGGCGACCCGCGCATGATCCTTGTGAAAGGCAAAGGCGGCAAGGAACGTATGGTGCCGCTCACGCCTGCGGCCCGTGACAGCGTCGCAGCGTGGCTGATACTTAGGGACAAGGCCGAAGCGC
>CAYGQQ010000157.1:0-4244 GCA_964352105.1 uncultured Rhodobacterales bacterium
GCGCCAGATCGATATCCCCATGGCGCAAGGTCTGATCGATTTTGCAAGCGCGGGTCAGGTGTCCATCATCACACCGTTCACGCTGATGGGGGCGATGGCGCCGATCACGGTAGCGGGCGCGATCACGCTCAGCCATGCGGAGGCTTTGGCGGCGATCACCTTGACGCAATTGGCAAAACCCGGCGCACCGATCTGCTACGGGACCTTCACCTCGAATGTCGACATGAAGTCCGGCGCGCCCGTTTTCGGCACGCCGGAGCATTTCAAAGCCTCGCTAGCGGCAGGGCAACTGGCCCGCAAACTGGGGCTGCCTTGGCGGTCTGCCAGCGGCTCTGCGGCTAATCTGAACGACGTGCAATCGGCCAATGAAACCCAGTTCGGCACATGGGGCTGTTTGATGGCGGGGGCCACGGTGATCATTCACGCGGCCGGGTGGCTGGAAGGCGGTTTGACGGTATCCTATGAGAAACTGATCACCGATATGGAAGTTTTGCAGATGGTCGCGGAGCTGTGCGCAGGGGCGCAAGCCAGCGACGCCGATATCGCGATGGAAGCGCTGGCGGACGTGCAACCCGGCGGGCATTTCTTTGGCACGGGCCATACGATGGAGCGCTACAAGACTGAATTCTACGAACCGCTCGTTGCGGATTTCGCCAATTTCGGCACCTGGACGGAACGCGGCAGCGTCGATGCAACAACACGCGCCACTGGCATCTGGAAAGGCATTTTGGAGAATTTTGAACCGCCCGAGACAAGCGCTGACAAGCGCGGCGCATTGCACGAATTTATCGCCAAACGCACGGAGGCAGGTGGCGCGCCGCCTGAAAGCTGATCCATGGCCACACGTCCTTCAAACTCGGTTCTTTTGCACCGCGATGACCCCGAAAAAGCGCCCTTGTCCGGCAATATCAAAGTCACGCGCGAAGACTGGATCAATGCCAGCCTCGCAATTTTGGTTGAGGAAGGTGCGGAGCGGGTGAAAATCGCACCGATTGCCGCCCGGCTCGACGTGTCGCGCTCTAGTTTTTACTGGTATTTCAAAAGTCGCAAAGATTTGATGGATGCGCTTTTGGATTATTGGCGGGCCTTCAATACCGCCGCTTTGGTGACCCAAGCCGGCTTGCCTGCCGAGCGGATCACCGGGGCCGTTTGCAATGTGTTCAAATGTGTGATCAACCCGGCGCTTTTCGACAACCGGCTTGATTTTGCGATCCGCGATTGGGCGCGAAAGGACAGGCATGTACGCACAGCGCTCGATGCCTCCGATGCGCTTCGTTTGCGGGCGCTTTCAGACATGTTTGAGCGCTATGACTACCCGCCATTTGAGGCCAAAACCCGCGCGCGGATCCTGTATTACATGCAAGTTGGATACACCGATGCGGAGTTGCAGGAGCCGATGTCAGAGCGTCTTGCGATGGTGCCGATGTATCTTCTGGGCTTCACCGGCCAGCTGCCTACAGATGCCGAATTTGAAGACGTAAAGGCCTACACGGCCCCTTTCCTTTAGATCGTTTCAAAAAATTTCGACGGAAATGCAGACTGCTTTCGTGTAAAGTGGACAACAACCGCGGAGGCATCCATTGGCCAGTTTTGATCCAGTACGCGCCGAAATTCGGTTTGGTCTTGGCTTGCGAGCCGGGCATGATCCAATTGCGTCGCTTGAAGATGTGCTTGCTGATCTGGCTGGCCCGGACCGGGCTGCCGAGCGCTTTCCGATAGACACATTCGACCGCTACCGCGCCGATCTGCTTGCCAAAGGTATGATCGGCAAGGCGGCGCGCGGAAACAGTCCAGCGGACCGCCAGGCGCAGGGAAAGCGCACTCAGAAACATGTCCGCAGGGATCAAGTGACGTGGTTCAAGGCCATGCTGTCGCGGCGCCTGGACGCGGATACCGGCATGCGCGAGCGGCTTGTGTTTTTCTGGGCAGATCACTTTACAGCCATAGGGAAGAACGGACCGCTCAAGCTGATGAATGCGCCCTATGTTGAAGAAGCGATCCGGCCTCATATCGCGGGGACTTTCAGCGATATGCTGAAAGCCGTCATCCGCCAGCCTTTGATGCTGAGCTACCTTGATCAGCTGACGTCTGCGGGTCCAAATAGCCGGGCGGCGAAACGTCGGGAACGGATTTCAGGGCTGAACGAAAACCTCGCCCGGGAACTGTTGGAGTTGCACACGCTGGGGGTGGGCAGCGCTTATGGGCAAGGCGATGTCCGGCAGTTGGCGGAGCTTCTGACGGGGCTGTCCTTTGATCCCAATAAAGGGTTCGTATTCCGCGCCGCAATGGCTGAGCCGGGGCCAGAGACGGTGCTTGGAACGCAGTACTCCGGTGGTGGTTTGGCCGATATTGACGCGGCCCTGCAGGATCTGGCGATGCAGCCGCAAACAGCGGAACACCTAGCGCGGAAACTGGCGGTTCATTTCGTCTCCGACACGCCTGATCCGGGGCTCGTTGCCGCGATGCAGGACGCCTATTTGCAGAACGGTGGCGCGTTGTTGCCGGTCTATGAAGCGATGTTGCGCCACCCTGCCGCGTGGGATGAAACGCAGTCGAACGTTAAGCAACCCATTGATTTCGTGTGCTCTTCTCTGCGAGCGATCGGGTGCGACAGCGCGCAGATCGCGAAGCTGAAGCCCAAAGATGTGATGGCAGGTTTTGTACGTCCGATGAGCTTGATGGGCCAAACCTGGGAAAACCCGCTGGGCCCGGACGGCTGGCCAGAGCACGACAGCGCATGGATCACACCGCAGCGGTTTGCGGCACGCATGCAATGGGCGATGAGTGTGCCGGAAAAGCTCGTCCAACCCTTGCCGGACCCCAGATCGCTGGTGCGCACAGGCTTGGCAGGCAAGGCGTCCGACGCCCTGATTTTCGCGGCGACCAATGCGGAAGATCGTGCCGCCGGTATCGGCCTGATCCTGACCTCCCCCGCCTTTCAACGTATGTGACGGAGCAAGCCCATGACCCTGACAAGACGAGATTTTCTGACCCGGTCAGCAATTCTAGGCTGTAGCGCGGCGGCAAGCCCGCTGATGACGCCGGTGTCATTCGCCGCGTCCCCCGCGGGGTCCAACGCGCGCGACAACCGCTTGGTTGTGATCATCCTGCGTGGCGCGATGGACGGGCTTGGGGTCGTGCAACCTTACGGTGACCCGAACTTTGCCCGTTTGCGGAAAACCACCGGGTTCGATGCGGAAAACGCGCTTGATCTGGACGGGTTCTTCGCGCTCCATCCTGGTCTGTCCGCGCTGCATCCGCTCTGGAGATCGGGAGAGTTGGGCTTTGCCCATGCGGTCTCCACGCCTTACCGCGACAAGCGCAGTCATTTTGATGGTCAGGACCTTCTGGAGGCCGGAACCGTCGGCTTGCAAGGCGCGCGGGATGGCTGGCTGAACCGAATGTTGCAAAACATGCCCGGTGTGACCGGGGAAACCGCCTATGCGGTCGGGCGCAGTGAAATGCTGTTGCTGAACGGCCCCGCGGAATTTTCGTCCTGGGCCCCGGATGCCAGCCTCGCCATGAGTGATGCGTCGTTGCAATTGGTCAGGCTGGTTGCGCAGGAAGACCCGTTGTTTGCAAATGCCGTCGATCAGGCGATCCGGTTGTCAGGCAGCGATTACGCCGGTGCAATGCGCGCCGAGGGCGGGATGCTGGAAGCAATGGATGCCTCCGGGCGGCAGGCGATGGCCCGCAACGCGCATATTTCGGTTGCTGAGTTTACAGCAGAGAAACTGCGCGGGGAGGCGCGGATTGCTGCATTTTCGCTGGGCGGTTGGGATACGCATGCCAACCAGAACCGCACCATCAAAGGGCCGCTATCGCAATTGTCGGAGACGATTTTGACCCTGCGTGAGGGGCTTGGGCGGGATTGGAAAAAAACAGCCGTGATCGCGATGACGGAATTCGGGCGCACGGCGGAGGAAAATGGTACTGGCGGGACCGATCATGGAACAGCCGGTGCTGCGATCCTGAGCGGGGGTGCCTTGAAGGGCGGGAAGGTCGTGGGGAAATGGCCCGGTTTGGCGCGCGCTGATTTGTACGCAGGCCGCGACCTGATGCCGACCCGCGATATCAGGGCAATTGCGGGCTGGATGATGCATGACATGATCGGGCTTGACCGGGCGTTAATCGAAAGCGCTGTCTTTCCGGGGTTGGATCTGGGCACAAACCCCGGCTTGATTTTGTAGCTGCCCTAAAACCCCAAAAGGCCCCGCCGTATTTTGGCGAGGCCTTTCAGTTTT
>CAYGQQ010000158.1:0-4135 GCA_964352105.1 uncultured Rhodobacterales bacterium
TTAGAAACAAAGAACGCCCCCGCAGAAATGTGGGGGCTTTTTTGGGTGGGGGGATATCCGCTACGCGGGACGAAGCTGCCATTACACTTGATGGATCGAACGCCCACACTGTAGGGTCCATCAGATAGATGCGGCTAGGCAGGAAGAAAAATGAGTACCTCCGCTAACTCCAATCCTTTCGGAGCCATCAACTCAGCCGATATCGATGTATTTGAGCGCGAGATTCTCGCAAAGCTTCCTCAGCAATACCGAACCTACCTTCGGGATCACAACGGAGGACTTCCTCAAAACCGCTACTTTAATACCGAAGAAAACCCGGATGTATTTCATGAACTTCGTTATCTGTTCTCGTTGAATCGTGGACCCGACTACCGCAATCTGAATGAGTGTTGGAACGTCGCAAGTTCTTACGATTTAAGGCGATTTAGTGAGGAGCTTCAGAACTATATCCTGATCGGTTCTACCTATGGCGGCTCAGCTGTGATCATGCATTTGTCTTCTGGGCGAATTTGTTTCTACGAGCCAGATCACTTAGAGCCCGGTGAGGGTCAGAAGATCGCGTCGTACTTTGAAAACGTTGCCGACACCTTCGTTGAGTTTATTGAAAATTTGATTTCGGAAGAGGCGGCGATAGAGCTTGAGGAAGAATGAACGCCCCAATTTTTCGTAATTACAACTCTCATAGAAGTCCGAAGCCGTCATTTGACCGCCGATACCCAGCGGTCAAAGTGGGCTCATTGCGGACCTTCATTCAATTCTCCCCAGCCCGGAAGCAAGCGGCTTCGCCGCGCCGGGCATCGCCAGACCGCCCGACAGGGCTGGCGAATAGAGCGCCGACATTGCGCCCCATGAACGGAAGATGAGCTTGGCTGACATAAAGCTCCGTTGAACGTGCCATTGATCGCCAACCAGCGGTCTGGCGATGCCCCGTTTCAAGCCTCGTATTATTTCGTCTGAAAAGGTGTTGCGACTCTGTTAAACCCTGTCTATACGCTCCCTACGGATCAGGGGCATGCCATGCGTGCCCCTCTTTATGTTCCGCCATAAGACGCGACGAGGGGTGCCGATGAGCGGTATTCGTCCAATCCGTTGAGACCTCACTCATGAGGGAATAGTGTAATGGCACAAAGCCAAAACATTCGCATTCGCCTGAAAGCATTTGACTATCGGGTTCTGGATGCCTCTACCCAAGAGATCGTTAACACGGCCAAGCGCACCGGCGCTGATGTACGTGGCCCGATCCCACTGCCCAACAAGATCGAGAAATTCACCGTTCTGCGGGGTCCACACGTGGACAAGAAATCTCGGGACCAGTTCGAGATCCGTACGCATAAGCGTCTCTTGGACATCATCGACCCAACACCGCAAACCGTGGACGCGCTGATGAAGCTCGACCTGGCTGCTGGCGTTGACGTCGAGATCAAAGTTTAAGGAGGGCAATTGGATATGTTGCGCTCTGGTGTAATTGCGAAAAAGGTCGGCATGACCCGCCTTTTCCTCGAAGACGGAAAACAGGTTCCTGTCACCGTTCTTCAACTCGACAAACTTGAGGTTGTTGCCAACCGCACCATGGAAAAAGACGGCTATGCAGCTGTTCAACTTGGTGCCGGCACTGCAAAAGCGAAACGCACATCGAAAGCGATGCGCGGTCATTTCGCGGCTGCAAAGGTAGAGCCCAAGCGTAAAATTGCGGAATTCCGTGTTGCCGAAGAGAACCTGATCCCGGTGGGTGAAGAGATCATCGCGGCGCATTACTTCGAAGGCCAATTCGTTGACGTCGCTGGCACGTCAATCGGTAAAGGTTTTCAGGGTGCCATGAAGCGTCACAACTTCGGCGGTCTGCGTGCGACACACGGTGTGTCTATTTCTCACCGCTCGCACGGCTCCACGGGTCAGTGTCAGGACCCGGGCAAGGTTTTCAAAGGCAAGAAGATGGCCGGTCACATGGGTGCTGCCCGTGTCACCACGCAAAACCTGCAAGTTGTGAAAACGGACGTTGATCGTGGTCTGATCATGATCAAAGGTGCCGTTCCAGGCTCCAAAGGTGGTTGGGTGACGATCAAGGACGCGGTCAAAAAGCCTCTGTCCGAAAACGTGATTTTCCCGGCAGCGCTTGCGTCTGCTGCGAAAGAAGCCATGAAAGCTGCTGAAGCCGCCGCCGCACAAGCCGCCGCTGAAGAAGCGGAAGCCGCTGCTGCTGCTGCCGCAGAAGCCGCCGCCGCAGAAGAAGCCGCGCTGAAAGAAGCTGAATCCTCCATTGAGGCCGATGCCGCAGATACAGCGCCAGAAGGAGACAAGTCCGATGAAAGCTGATGCCATCAAACTGGACGGCAAGAAGGCTGGCTCCGTCGATCTTGACGACGCCATCTTCGGTCTGGAGCCACGTGCAGACATCCTGCACCGTGTGGTCCGCTGGCAGCGCAACAACGCGCAAGCCGGTACACATAAGGTGAAAACACGCTCTGAAGTGAGCTACTCCACCAAGAAGATTTATCGTCAGAAAGGCACCGGCGGCGCACGTCACGGCGCACGTTCTGCTCCGATCTTCCGCGGGGGTGGCGTCTATAAGGGCCCAACACCACGCAGCCACGGCCATGATCTTCCCAAGAAGGTCCGCAAACTTGGCCTGATGCACGCGCTGTCTGCAAAGGCAAACGCGGGTGAGTTGGTCATTCTTGATACGGTTGAGATCAAAGACGTGAAAACCAAAGCACTTGCCGCACAGATCAAGGAGCTGGGTTGGAAACGCGCGTTGATCATCGACGGTGCCGACGTAAACGCCGATTTCGCACAAGCTGCGCGCAACATCGCTGGCCTGGATATCCTGCCATCGATGGGTGCCAACGTGTACGACATTCTGAAACGCGACACTTTGGTGATCACCAAAGCCGGTCTTGAAGCACTGGAGGCTCGTTTGAAATGAGCGCGAAAGCAGAACATTACGACGTGATCCGCAAGCCGATCATCACCGAGAAAGCGACCATGGCCTCTGAAGCCAATGCGGTTGTGTTCGAAGTGGCGATCGAGGCCAACAAACCACAGATCAAAGAGGCGGTTGAGAACCTCTTTGGTGTGAAGGTCAAAGCGGTCAACACGACAATCACCAAAGGCAAATCCAAGCGTTTCCGGGGCCAACTCGGCAAGCGCAAGGACGTCAAGAAAGCCTACGTCACGCTCGAAGAGGGCAACACAATTGACGTGAGCACTGGTCTGTAAGGACTGGTTTGAGAATTATTGAGAAGCCGCGGTTGCGAAAGCTGCCGGGGCTTTTTCTTGTCTTGGGTTGGTTCCCGCGGGCGGAAGACTTGCCAAAATAAGAAGTGTGGAAAGTGAGCGCTGGATCGCCGTCGGTAGTCCGGCGATGTGCTTTTTGCAGAATTAAAACCTAGACTAATCCGTATTTGCCCGCCGGAAGCGGCGCAGAAAACGACCGACTAGGGCAATTTTCTTTCAATGCAGTCGCGACCCAGGAATGAACACATATAAGGGTTTATGCGCCCATCGGCCCATAGGAGACGCTGTAGTCGGTCATCGTCGCCGAGCCGCAAAAGCTTCACAGCGGACTTTTGTTTCTGGCGCAAGGGACATCGAAACATAGTCTCGACGCGACTTTCAGCGGCGTCTTTGGTTGCACGACGTCAGTCGCCGATCCCGCCCACTATCTCAGGTTTCAGACATTTGTTTTCAAGGTCAATATTCTTCTCGATATTTCGATGGATCACTTCAAGTAACTCACTTGACAAAAACACCTCGACTGCGCCTTCCTTGAGAGACATTTGGATTGGAGAATTTCGGTCAGATTTGCGCCAATATAGCGGAATCTTTATTTGAAACTCCTTATCGACGAGTTCAAGCATTACAACGGAGTGCTTCGATTTAAGATCGCCTACAAGCTCAGAATCGAAAAAGCTATTCTCTGCTTGTAGCTTTTGGATTTCTTTCCACGCCTCCGCACGGCGTGCATTCACGAGAGGAAGATAAATGTGGCCAGAATTCTTGAAATCGGGATTGCCGGTTGTTGGAGACTTGTGAGCCTTGAGTTCGCGAAGAACCGCAGCGTCACCTAATGTGTCATACTTCAAGTATGTCAAAGGCAGCGCGATGCCGTTGTCCAATTGGCGCGCATCTACATGAA
>CAYGQQ010000159.1:0-4121 GCA_964352105.1 uncultured Rhodobacterales bacterium
CGATTATCTTGTTCGCGTCCTGGGGCACTCTAGTCGGCAGCGAGATCGACTTTGCCTCAGCATATCTGCGCCATATCATGGGCTTTATCGGTATTTCTGACGTGACGATCATTGCCGCCGATGCTTTGGGCAAGGATGCAGACGCTAAACTTGTCGCCGCGAAAGCTGCGATATCGAAACTCTCTTAGAAGGATCACCCCGATGGTCTCTGGCACTCAACATGCACTGAAACTGACCAAACGCCCCGCGCAGGACCGTGGACGCGCTGACTTCGGATGGCTCAAATCTGCCCATAGCTTCAGCTTTGGCCAGTACCATGACCCGGCCCATATGGGCTTTGGCAACCTGCGCGTAATCAATGACGATCTTGTCGCTGGCGGCATGGGCTTTGGGGAACATCCGCATCGCAACGCGGAGATCTTCTCCTATGTGATGGGCGGCGCGCTGGAGCACAAAGACAGCATGGGCAACGGCTCGGTCGTGGGTGCTGGCGGCGTGCAATATATGAGCGCTGGTTCCGGCGTGACCCATTCGGAGTTCAACCCCTCCAAAACCGAAGAGATGCGGTTTTTGCAGGTCTGGTTACTGCCAGCGGACCCCGACACAACGCCCGCCTATGACACGATGGACCTGTCGCCCGCAGACAAAGACGGCAAGCTGAAGCTGTTTTTGTCACCGGACGGCCAAGACGGCTCTATGGTGACGAAAGCGGATGCAAAGGTTTTCGCGGCAACGCTAAGCGGCGATCAAAAAATCACGTCAGCGCTGGCTGGGGGCCGCAGAGGCTGGGTGCAAGTGGCCGATGGTGCCCTGGAGGTCAACGGAGTTGCACTTGCGAAAGGCGATGGACTCGCCATCGAAGGCTCAGGTGATCTGAGCTTTGAAAACGGTCACGACGCCGAATTTCTGGTCTTCGACCTCGCCCCTTGAAACCACGATAACCGGGCTGGCGGCTTCCCCCCCGCCAACCCCACAAGCAGGAAAGATCAGATGAGTTGGAACCCCGCCCTCGAGCCGCACTACCCCGACGCCACCACGCTTGATGCGATAGACACAATCGTTGTGCCCCGCGCCCGCGACATTGGCGATTTCGAGGTGCGGCGCGCCCTGCCCTCGGTTGAGCGTAAAATGGTCGGGCCCTTCGTCTTTTTTGACCAGATGGGTCCTGCGGAGTTTCTGACAGAGCAAGGCATTGATGTCCGACCGCATCCGCATATCGGGTTGGCGACGGTGACCTACCTCTATCAGGGGGAGTTTCAGCACCGCGACAGTCTGGACACCAATCAGATGATCTACCCGGGCGAGGTCAACTGGATGATTGCCGGCAACGGCGTCACACATTCAGAACGCACAAGCGCCGAGACCCGCAAAGCGCCCAGCAAACTATTTGGCATCCAAACCTGGGTCGCCCTGCCCGAAGAGCATGAAGAAACCGATGCAGGGTTTGAACATCACGGCCAAGACGCGCTTCCATTTCTGGATGGCGAAGGCAAACAAGTGCGCCTGATATTGGGCACCGGCTGGGGCGAACGCGCACCAGCGCAAACCTTTTCCGAAATGTTTTATGCAGATGTGGTTCTGGACGCTGGCGCACAGATCCCGTTGCCAGACGACCACGAAGATCGCGGGCTATATGTGACATCCGGATCAATCGAAGTGGCAGGCGACATCTTTGAGGCCGGTCAGATGATGGTGTTTCGCCCCGGCGATCCGATCTCGGTCAAAGCCGGGCCTGCAGGCGCGCGCCTGATGGCCTTAGGCGGGGAGACCTTGAACGGTCCGCGCCATATCTGGTGGAATTTCGTAGCGTCGTCTCGCGACAAGATCGAAGCCGCAAAGGTTGCTTGGGCGGCGGGCGACTGGGCCCATGGTCGTTTTCAACTGCCTCCAGACGACAAGGACGAGTTCATCCCGCTGCCTTGAGGCAGTCGGCCCGATAAACTCACGGCATCTCAAACGCGCCGCGCGACGGGTAATGCGGCCTCGGGTTGCCGTAGAAATCGTCATATGCGACCGGTCCGCTTAAGGCGTCGCCCAATGCAGCGGAGCCTTTCATGGGCGCATAACTCGCCACCACATTTCGCGGCGTCGCCGTATGTTTCTGCAACCCAAGAACGCTGGAGCGGTACCCTGCTTCGCGCGGTGTCCAGAGGATTTTCGAGATCTCCAGCGGCGCATCGACAGTCATCGCGGCCTTCACATTCGGCATATGCTGGACGTTATTGGCCTCTGTCACATTTGAGAAAAACTGCTTTCCGATTAGGGAAGCCGGCGGCGCATCGGGGAACTGATAGCTCGATTGCGGCGTCAGGTGGATATAGGTGTTATTGTAAATATTGATCGGCGTCCGCGCATTGCGCGCATTGCCTTGCACGTTTTCCAGCTGGATGAACGTATAAAGCTCGCCCGAAACCTTCAGCGATGCCTCATTTGGCTGGACAAGAATGTTGTTGCGAATGGTCGTCCCACCGTAGGCAATCACAACGGTCGAGGAGGTCAGATGAGAGCCGAGAATATAGTTCTTCTCGATCACGGCATTCACGGCCTTGCCTTCGAGCCCCGCCTCAGGCGTGAAGATCAGCACCCAATAGCCGCCCTCCAAGGCGTTCGCCTGAATATTGGCTTTCGGACCTTCCATTCCGTCGGTGTTGAAGCGGATGCAGGCCTGACTTGCCTGAAAAACGCCCCCAAAAGGCGACCAGCCATTGCGGCTGAACATATCGCAATTGGTGATGATCGTACGGTTGAGCCGCGCACCATTGCGAAACGGGCCGTTATTGTTGCCCGTAAGATCGGTTTTGCCCGCAAGCGCATTGGCATGTTGGCGAATGCACGAGCCCGTTAAAGCGATCCCGGAATTGTCGCCATCAATGACACCGAACCCTTGCCAGTTTGTAATCGTCGTGTCGTTGATCACGGTCATACGGTGCAAGACATTGTTGCCGCTGGTGGGCACATACGCCCCGGTGAAACCGTCGAAATGGCAGCCGTCGATCAGGGTCAGGTTGGGAGAATTCTCCTGCGGTCCGATCCCGATCACGATCCCGCCACGCTCGGTTGTGGAATCCCATGGCCCGTAGAAATCAATATTCTGAAACACCCAATCCTTGGACCGCCCGTTCGTCACCGTGCGCGTATCATTCCACGTCCACTGGCCGGTACATTTCAGCACAGGATTGGCGTCATTGCCCGGCCCCGCGACGATATGAAGGCTCGGAAATTGTGCACCGTTTCCAAGTGTCGTGCCGCCAAATGCATAGGTCTGCCCTCGGCGTAACATGATCCGCTTGGGCGTCGATTCCTGCCCGGAGATCATCCGGATCGCCGCCTGAACAGAGGTCACCACCCGCGACCGCTCCGGCGCACCGACACCGCGCCCTGACGGGTCGACAAAAATCGTGTTGGTCGCCGTGAACATCTGCTCTGGATCGCCAACGGCAATGGTCGCCTCAGCCAGTTCCGTGAGACCCGTCGATGGCTCAACGATCAAACACGAAACGGCATAGCGCCCCGGTTTGCGGTACGTATGCGACACCATCGGGCCATATGACTTCCCGGAATCGCGATGTTCCTTGGGAAGGTTTTCGGGGGCCTTGAACTGGTAGCTGTCGCCAAAGTCCCAGAAGTAATAAAGGTTGTGAAAGCGTGGATCGTAGATCTCGCCACTACGCGGCCCTTTGGTTTCAAACCCTGCCTGCGTGAGATCAATCTCAAAGAAAATCCCGTCCGGGGCGACTTGCGTTGTGGATCTGCGCGCAATAATGATCTTGGCGGTCATGGCAGTCTTTCTCTTTAATCTCTGCCGCACCTGATCGCCCGAAGGGGACCTGATCGGCACATCTCACCCATAATAGAACGCAGCTTTTTGTCGACTAAATGACGAATAGCCTCAATTGGCCAGAGTTTACCGCCCCATCCAGCCGCCATCAACCAGCATTGTGTGGCCATTCATGTAGTTTGCGGCGTCTGAGGCGAGGAACACGACCGGGCCTTTGAAGTCGTCTGGTGTGCCCCAGCGGCCGGCGGGAATGCGCTCCAGGATGGATTTGGAGCGGACGGGATCGGCGCGCAAAGCTTGCGTGTTGTCGGTGTCGATATAGCCCGGCGCGATGGCGTTCACG
>CAYGQQ010000160.1:0-4019 GCA_964352105.1 uncultured Rhodobacterales bacterium
GCTGTCTGCTGCATCACCGTCGCGCGCGGATCGTAGTTCTTGTAGACGCGGTGTCCGAAGCCCATCAGGCGGAAGCCTGAGTCCTTATCCTTGGCCTTGGCAACGAACTCAGGAATGCGATCGGGCGTACCGATCTGCTTGAGCATGTTGAGCGCCGCTTCGTTGGCGCCGCCATGGGCAGGACCCCACAGGCAGGCGACGCCAGCAGCGATACAGGCGAACGGGTTGGCATCGGACGAACCGGCGAGCCGCACCGTCGAGGTCGACGCGTTCTGCTCATGGTCCGCGTGCAGCGTGAAGATCAGATCCATCGCCCGGGCGATGACCGGGTTCACGACATAGTCTTCGGCCGGTACCGAGAAGCACATGCGCAGGAAGTTCGACGCATAGTCGAGGTCGTTGCGCGGATACACGAAGGGCTGCCCGATCGAGTACTTGTAGGCCATCGCGGCAATCGTCGGCATCTTGGCGATCAGGCGGATGGACGCCACTTCGCGCTGCCACTCGTCGTTGATGTCGGTGCTGTCGTGATAGAATGCGGACATCGCGCCGACCACACCCACCATCGTCGCCATCGGATGTGCATCCCGGCGGAAGCCCCGGAAGAAGTTGTGCATCTGTTCATGGATCATCGTGTGCTTGGTCACACGGTTCTCGAAATCCTCAAGCTCGCCGGCGGAGGGAAGATCGCCATACAGCAGCAAATAGCAGACCTCGAGGTAGTGGGACTTTTCCGCAAGCTGCCCGATGGGATAGCCGCGGTGCAGCAAAACGCCTTCGTTGCCGTCGATATAGGTGATCGCGGAGGTGCAGGCCGCGGTCGAGGTAAAGCCCGGATCATAGGTGAAGACGCCCGCATGGCCGTACAGCTTGGTGATGTCGATGACATCGGGGCCAACCGTTGGTGAATGAACTGGCAAGTCCAGTTCCATATCTCCGTAGGTCAACTTTGCGAATTTGTCTGTCATAACGAGCCCCTTTTCCTGTTGCAAAACACTCTGCGCGGTCGCAGGTGCGTATTTGATTTCCTGCTCAAAGGATGTGCCTTCGAGACCTGCCGCCAACTGCGGTATTCCGCGAGATCACTGCCTCACGGGTTAAGATCGCCCAGACGTGAAACAGTTTCGTCACGTCCGATGACAATCATCATATCGAAAACGCTGGGAGAGACGGCGCGGCCAGAAAGTGCGGCTCGAAGCGGCCCGGCAAGCTTGCCGAATTTCAGCTCTCTTGCCTCTGCAAATTCCATAACAGCCCGCTCTAGCGGTTCACGCTCCCAGCTAACAGTTTGCAGCTGCGGCGTCAATTCCTTCAGTATACCGCGGGATACCGGATCAAGCGCTTTTTCCGCCCGCTCATCAAAGCTAAAGGGTCGTTTTGCCAAGACAAACTGCGCTTTATCCAAAAGATCAGGCAGCGTTTTCGCGCGGTCTTTCAGACAAAACATCGCGCTTTCTAGCAAATTTTTCTGCGTTGCAGAAATCTCAGGGCCTTTGGTGGATTGAAGAAAGGCCTCCAGATCACGGATAATTTCGCTGTCATCGGTCATCGCGATTTGCGCGCCGTTGACATGTTCCATCTTTTTGAAATCCAGCCGTGCAGGCGACTTGCCGATGCCGCTCAGATCGAACCATTCCAGCGCCTCTTGCGTGGTAAAGACTTCGTTATCACCGTGGCTCCACCCCAACCGCGCCAGATAATTTCGCAGGCCTGCAGGCGTATAGCCCATCTTGCGATATTCCTCGACCCCGAGCGCGCCGTGACGTTTCGACAATTTCTTGCCGTCGGGCCCGTGGATCAGCGGAATATGGGCGTAAACGGGCAGGGGCCAGCCCATCGCGACATAGATCAGCGACTGGCGGGCAGCATTGGCCAGGTGATCATCCCCGCGAATGACATGGGTGACGCCCATATCGTGATCATCCACAACGACGGCCAGCATATAGGTCGGCGTCCCGTCAGAGCGTAATAGGATCATGTCATCCAACTGCGCGTTCGCGAAGGTGACATCGCCTTGCACCGTATCCTTGATCACGGTTTCACCGCTTTGCGGCGCTTTCAGGCGGACGGCAAAAGGCAGGTCCGGATGCTGGTCCTCAGGGACGTCACGCCAAGGCGAGCGAAACAGGGTGGAGCGCCCCTCAGTCCTGGCAGCCTCGCGAAACGCAGCGATTTCGTCCTGAGTCGAGAAGCATTTATATGCGTGGCCCTCCGCCAACATCGTATGGGCAACTTCGGCGTGGCGCGCAATTGCGGCGTGCTGGCTGGTGGCCTCCCCATCCCAGTCGAGGCCCAGCCACGACAGCCCATCAAGAATCGCCGCGGTCGCCTCAGGCGTGGAGCGTTCGCGGTCGGTATCCTCAATCCGCAACAAAAACTTGCCCCCCCGCCCACGCGCATAAAGCCAGTTGAACAGCGCAGTCCGCGCGCCACCAATATGCAAAAATCCCGTCGGAGACGGCGCAAATCGGGTCACAACGGGACGGGCTTGAGACATGTCAGACATTGCAGATTTAACCTTTTGGAAACCGTAAATAACGATAACGAGATGCGCAGTCGGCGCAGTCGTTGATGTTTAGGCAATCAATCCCATGGAAACAAGTGCAGCGCGTGCGTTTGCCGGTGCAATTCCCCGCTTCGTCGCACTGAAAGCGCGGCTGGCAGGCGCGATTGTGCTGCTAGATAGGCAGCGCGGCCACTTGTTCCCTTGGGCATCCGTCTTTTTCGGCATCGGCGCCGCCAGCTATTTCGCCCTGACCTTTGAGCCGGGCCGAAATCTCATCATCACATTGTGCATTCTGTTCACGACCATCTCCGCCGCCGCCTATTTCACCACCGCCCTGCGTCCCTTGCTTATAGCAATCCTGTTTTCCATCGCAGGGGGGCTTTGGGCTGGCCTTCAGGCCCATAACGTGGCCGCACCTGTTTTGGAATTTCGCTATTACGGCCCCATCGAAGGTCGCATCGTGGCGATTGACAAGTCTGGCTCCGACAAACCGCGCCTGACGCTTGATCAGGTCATCCTAGACCGGCTCGCACCTGCGAAAACGCCAAAATACGTGCGGGTCTCGCTGCATGGCGATCAGCCTTTCATCACGCCTGAGCCGGGGATGCGTGTGATGACCACAGGCCACCTGTCGCCGCCGTCGGGCCCCATTGAACCCGGCGGCTATGACTTTCAACGCAAGACCTGGTTCGACCAGCTGGGTGCCTTGGGCTACACCCGCGTGCCGATGTTGGTTCTCGACCCGGCAGAACCCGACTGGTTTTCCATGTGGCTCTACAGTCTCAGGCGGTCGATTGCAGGGTATCTCAAGGCTGAAATAGCCGGTAAAGAGGGGCCCTTTGCCGCTGCAATTCTGACCGGTGACCGGGCGGACCTCGACGCGGATGCCGTGGTGGCTTTGCGTGCCTCCAACCTTGCGCATCTTCTGGCGATTTCCGGCCTCCACATGGGGTTGCTCACCGGTGTGGTATTCACATTGGTGCGCAGCGGCCTGGCCTTGGCCCCAGCCTTTTCAATGCGCCATGACACCAAGAAAATTGCAGCGGTCGCGGCCTTGATCGTAGCCCTCGCCTATCTGGGTATCTCAGGGGCCAGCGTCGCCACACAGCGGGCCTTTATCATGGTGAGCGTGATGCTCTGCGCGGTGCTTCTTGAACGCCGCGCTATCACGTTGCGCGCTGTCGCGATCGCGGCACTTCTGGTGATGAGTCTTTCACCCAATGCAGTAACTGGCCCGGGCTTTCAGATGTCATTCGCCGCCACCGCCGCGCTGGTGGCAACCTTTGCATGGCTGCGCGATCAAGACCTCAGCTGGACCCGAAAATCGTGGTTCAAGCCAGTTTTCGCACTGATCGTCTCGTCAGGCATCGCGGGGCTTGCCACGGCCCCCTTTGGGGCGGCGCATTTCAACCAAATGGCGCAATACGGCCTTATCGCGAACCTGCTGAGTGTGCCGATCATGGGCAGCATCGTGATGCCCGGCGCTGTGGCTGCGATGTTTCTTTATCCGTTT
>CAYGQQ010000161.1:0-3990 GCA_964352105.1 uncultured Rhodobacterales bacterium
CCGCATATCCAGCACCACACCCCTGTGATCAGCGACTTTCTGAAGCAGATTGTCGGATGAGGATGGTCCGCGCGGCAGTTTGGACTACTGTTTCGGTATGAGTGAAACTTTCGACATCGTCATCTCCGGCGGCGGGATTGCTGGACTTGTTGCGGCCTGCCTCTTTGGCAGTGAGGGCAAGCGGGTCCTATGCGTTGATCCCAGCGTCCCTGCGACAACGGTCGAAGATGACGGCGCGGATTTGCGCAGCACGGCCTTGTTGCAACCCTCGATCCCTGTGCTCGAGCGCGCAGGCCTTTGGCATGCGCTATCACCCCACGCGACACCGCTGCAAACGATGCGGATCATTGATGCGGGCGGCGAAGGGCCTGAGCTGCGCAACATGCGGGAGTTTGACGCCTCCGATATTTCCGATCTGCCTTTTGGCTGGAACCTGCCCAATTGGCTTCTGCGCCGCGAAATGCTCGCCCGCATCGACGTGCTGCCAAATGTGGAGTTCCGCCCGGGCGTCTCCACGACCCGGTTTTTCAGCCGGATCACCAGCGCCAAGGTCTGGCTGAGCGATGGCAGCAAGGTGGACGCCAAGCTGGTGATTGCCGCCGATGGACGCCATTCGACCTTGCGCGACGCGGCGGGGATAAACGTGACGACAAAGCGCTATGGCCAAAAAGCGCTGGCCTTTGCCGTGACCCATGAGGTGCCGCATGACAATATCTCTACGGAAATTCACCGAACCGGCGGGCCGTTTACGACCGTGCCCCTGCCCGATCATGAGGGCCGGCCCAGCTCTGCAATTGTGTGGATGGAAACGGGGCCAAAGGCGCAGTCTTTGTTTGCGATGGACGGGGCCCGTTTTGAGGACGCGATGCTGGAGCGGTCTTGCGGTATCCTCGGGCAGATGAAATTGGCCACGAAACGCAGCATTTGGCCGATAATCTCTCAGATCGCGTCGCAGTTTTCTGCGCAACGTCTGGCGCTCGTGGCGGAAGCGGCCCATGTCGTACCGCCCATCGGCGCGCAGGGTCTCAACATGAGCCTCGCGGATCTGGGTTTGCTGCAAGAGTTATCGAGCGCCCACGGGCTTGGAGAGGCCGCGGGCCTAGATGCCTATGACACTGCGCGCAGGCGGGAAGCGCGGTTACGGGTGACGGGGATTGATCTGCTCAACCGGACATCGATGTCGAACCTTGAGGCGGTCAAATATTTACGCGGTCTGGGGATCGGCATCTTGCATGACACCGTCCCCATTCGCAAAACTCTGATGGCCCTTGGAATGGGCGGAAAACCCTAGAGAACGTCGTCGAGAACAGATTTGAGAGACGCGAGCGTCGCGTCCGTGTCATAAAGCTTGTCCAGACCGAACAGCCCAAGGCGGAAAGTTCGGAAATCTTCCGGTTCATCACATTCCAGCGGCACACCGGCGGCGATCTGCATGCCTTTGGCGCTGAATTTTGACCCGTTCTGGATTGCGGGATCGTCGGTGTAGCTGACCACGACGCCCGGCGCGCCGAACCCGTCAGCGGCCACCGATTGCACGCCTTTGGCTTTCAGCATCGCGCGCACGTCATTGCCCAGTTTCCACTGCGCATCCGCCAGTTTTTCAAAGCCGTAGTCGCGTGTTTCCTGCATCGTGTCGCGGAATGCGCGAAGGGCATCTGTTGGCATTGTCGCGTGGTAGGCATGGCCGCCATTCTCGTAGGTTTCCATGATCGAGAGCCACTTCTTGAGGTCAATCGCGAAACTGTCCGATGTCGTCTCGTCGATTTTGGCGCGCGCACGCGCCGACATCATCACAAGACCTGCACATGGCTGCGCGGACCAGCCTTTTTGCGGAGCCGAGATCAGCACATCAACGCCCGTGGCTTTCATATCGACCCAGGCACAGCCCGATGCGATGCAGTCCAGCACCATCAGCGCGCCGACCTGATGTGCGGCCTCTGCCATCGCTTTTATATAGTCATCTGGCAGGATCACACCGGCGGACGTCTCCACATGGGGGGCAAAAACGATGTCGGGTTTTTCTTCCAGAATGCGGGTGGTAACGTCTTCGATCGGGCACGGCGCGAAGGGTGCGCGCGTGTCATTGCCAGACTGGCGCGCTTTCATCACCACTGCTTCCGAGGTCAGGCCACCAGCCTCAAAAATCTGGCTCCAACGGTAGGAAAACCAGCCATTGCGCACGACCAGCGCTTTGCGCCCCGACGCAAACTGGCGCGCCACGGCTTCCATCCCGAAGGTGCCTCCGCCCGGAATGATGGCGACGCTGTCGGCGTTATAGACCTCTTTCAGCATGCCCGAGATATCTGTCATCACCGCCTGGAACACTTTGGACATGTGGTTCAGGGACCGGTCCGTAAAGACGACCGAGAATTCCCGCAGGCCGTCTGGATCAACGGTTTTGAGCAATGCTGACATTTGGATAACTCCGATTTTTGGTTGATATCTCGTAGCGAAAACGCGCCCGCTGTGCACGGTCTATCTGGGTATACAGAGGTCCGCTGACGGCGCGAATTGCCGCAAGGCGTTTCCTATAGGAGACAAATTCTCCGATCCGGGAAAAACACGGGGGCGCTAGGGCAGGATCGGACCCAACAAACGTTCTTCACTGAGCAGCACATTGGCCTCGACATCGCCGACGCCCGGCAAGGTCATGATCCGTCGGCGCAAGACGCGCTCAAAATCCGACAGGTTGCGCGCCACGACCCGCAGCCGGTAATCATAAAGCCCCAACACGTGCTGCACGGTTTGAACTTCTGGGATTGCGGTCACGGCGCGCTCAAAATCCTCCAGGCTGACGCGGCCTTTGGTGGCCAGTTTCACCCCCAGAAAAACCGTCACGGCAAAGCCAAGCGCCTCTGCGTCAAGATCAAGCTTGCGGCCTTGCAAGACACCCGCCGTTTGCAGCTTCTTGATCCGCCGCCATGTGGCAGGTTGCGACAGGCCCATCGCTTCCCCGATTGCGCCCGCGCTTTGCGTTGCGTCGCGACTGAGTGCACGAAGAATTTCCAGATCGGCCGCATCAAAACTCATATCGGCAACGTCTCCGCGGTTTTGATCGTGGCAACATGCATAAGCGCTTCCAGTTCTGCGATATGCGGCAAGGTCAGAATCTGGTCGCGATAGAGGCGTTGGTAATCGGACATATCGCGCGCGATGATAGACAAGCGAACGTCTACGCGGCCCAGGAAGGTCTGGATGGCCAGCACCTCGGGGATTTTCCGGGCGGCCGCGATAAATTCGTCAAAAGCGCGCGGTTGGGTTTTGTCCAACGTGAAACGCAGCGAGACCTCGACCGCGTAGCCCAACTTGGTCCAGTCTATCGCCATATACTGCCCTTTTAGGACGCCTGCCTCTTTCAGCCGTTCCAGTCTGCGCGCGGCCGTTGCTGGTTGGATATTGCACCGCTCCGCAAGCTCCGAAAGCGGGGCTTCGGGGTCGGACTGCATCAGGCGCAGAATACGGCGATCGACATCATCAAGCATAGTAATGTCTATAATATCGGTTTGTACGAATTAGAATAGCGAAAATACTTCATTTTCTCGCCATAACGACACCCCCTTTCGATGGCTTTCCCGGTAGAGTGCGTCCCAATAGAAACCAAAAAGAGGACGCAAGATATGCGCGTTTACTATGATCGCGATTGCGATGTGAACCTGATCAAAGACAAAAAAGTCGCCATTCTGGGTTATGGCTCGCAAGGCCATGCGCACGCGCTGAACCTGCGCGATTCCGGCGCGAAGAACCTTGTTGTGGCGCTGCGCGAAGGCTCCCCTTCTGCTGCGAAAGCCGAAGGCGAAGGCCTGAAAGTTATGGGTATCGCCGAGGCTGCTGCCTGGGCCGACTTGATCATGTTCACAATGCCCGATGAGCTTCAGGCAGAGACATACAAGAAGTATGTTCACGACAATATCCGCGACGGTGCGGCAATTGCGTTTGCCCACGGTCTGAACGTGCATTTCGGCCTGATCGAGCCAAAGGCCGGCATCGACG
>CAYGQQ010000162.1:0-3945 GCA_964352105.1 uncultured Rhodobacterales bacterium
CGCTGGTCGCCTATATGACGGAGTTCGATTTCCTGCCCAATTCCATGCTGACCGGCGACGGCGAGTTGACGGACAAGGCGCCGGATGCGGCGCGGCGTGGTGAAGAGGTTTTCAACCGACCCTTTGCCGGGATGGGCAACCAATCCTGTGCCAGTTGTCATACGCCATCCGGCAACTTTCTTGATCGCAAATCCCATGACATCGGATCGGTGGCTGCGGCCTATGAAGGGTCGCACGCGGGTGCACTCGACACGCCGACGCTGCTTGGCACCGTTTACACGGCACCGTATTTCCACGACGGGTCCTTGCCGACGCTGGCAAGCGTCGTGGTCTGGTTCGACGATAACAAGGACCTTGGCCTGACCGATGCCGAGCGGTCGGATCTGACCGCCTATCTTGAAGCGGTCGGTGCGGCAGATGAACCCTATGAAACATTCGACGCCGCAAACACGCCCTTCCGGCTGGCCTTTGCAGAACTGACCACCTTTGCCTCCACGCTCGACACACTTCTGCCGAAACGTGACCCGGAACATATCCTGCTCCTGACCGATACGGTTGCCGCAGATTTGGCCGCCGATGCCGGCACGATGGCCAACCTGTCAGCGCGGCCAGAGGTTTATGCGCTTGCCACCCGGCTGGCCGATGTTGGCGCAGCTATTCGCGCCGGGGATTGGGCAGCAGCAGAAGCGAGTTGGACCCTGTTCAAAACAGAAGCCGCCTCCATCGAAGAAAGGGCGTTCTGATGATGCCGTGTCTGAATCGTCGTCACCTTCTTGTCCTCGCGGGGGCTGGTCTGGTTGCGCAGTCGATTCCCGCTTTGGCGCAGTCCGGTCCTTTGCGTCTGGCCTTTATCCCGCAGGAAAACCCCGACAAACTGCTGGGTGACATCAATGCGATCACTACCTGGCTGTCGTCTGAAATCGGCGTTCCGGTCGAGGGGTTTGTGACCATCGACCACGCTGCGGCGGTCGAGGCGCTGCGCAACGGCGATGCCGACATTTCCTTCATGGGAGCTCTGCCCTTCGTGCTAGCCGAAAAGGAAATCGGTGCCGTGCCGCTTCTGTCTGAGGTCTATCGCGACACGCCCAGCTACACAGGCCGTGTCTTCGTGCGCCGTGACAGCAGCGTCAAGGCGCTAGCCGATCTTCAAGGCCGCGACATCGCCTTTGCCGACCCAATTTCGGAATCCGGGTACATGTACCCCCTCGCCGAGTTCGAGCGCGCCGGTTTGATCGCTGGTCCAGAAGTAGCAGAGGATTTCTTTGGTCGCATCTTCTTTGCCGGTGGCTACCAGCAGGCGATGCAGGCGATGGCGGAAGGTCTTGTCGATGCGGCTGGGGCCAGCCAATACGCCGATCTTCTTTTGACGCCCGAGCAGCAATCGCAAGTCACCTGGATCGCAGAAAGCGATGCCATTCCTAGCCACGTCGTCATCGCACGGCCCGAACTAGACGCGGGGCTTCGCGAGAGCTTTGTCGCCGCCATGATGAATCTCAATATGCCCGAACACCGCGATAAACTCCGCTATCTCTACGGCCCGGATGGCTATGTGCCAGCCGACCCTTCGGTGTTTGACGGCGTGCGGAACATGGCCAAGCGCTACGGATTGTTATGATGCAGAACGGCATTCACATCGACGATCTGAGCTTCGGCCATCATGGCGCAGAGCCGCGCGCCATCGATCAGGTTTCCCTGAACATCGCAGCCGGGGAATGCGTCGCCCTTCTCGGTCCTTCCGGAGCAGGAAAGACCACGCTTTTGACGCTGCTGGACGGGCGGCTGCGCAATTGGCAGGGGCGGGTCTCTGTCTTGGGCACACCATTCGAGCCCAATCGGTCCCTACCGTTGGAAAAGCGCGCTGATACAGGTTTCATCTTTCAAGAGTTTGCGCTTGTCGAACGATCGACAGTGATGCGCAACGTATTGAACGGCAGGCTGGGCCGGATGCCCGGCTGGCGCGCGCTGCTCGGCAACGTGTCGCAATCTGACATGGAAACAGCCCGAACAGCACTCTCTGACTGTGGCATTGCGGACCTCACCGACCGGCGCGTGGATTCGCTCAGCGGCGGTCAGCGGCAGCGGGTGGCGATTGCCCGTTGTCTCGCACAAGAGCCTCAATTGATCCTGGCGGACGAGCCTGTCAGCAACCTTGATCCGTCCAGAGCGGCAGACATTCTGACGCTTCTCACTAGCGCCGCCCAGGCACGCGGGGCAACGACGGTGTTCTCGTCGCATCAACCGGAACTGGCAAGGCGCTTTGCCGACCGTATCATCGGTATGCGCAATGGTCGGATCGTCTTCGATGTCGCAACACGCAACCTGTCGGAAGACGCGACGGCGGCGCTCTATGACGACACAGACTTAGCATCCGGCGTACGACTCAAGGTCATAAGCTGATGCGGTCGCGCGATCTGGGTGGGTTCTGGGCCGGGATGTTGATCGCAGGTGCTGTGCTGTGGTCGCTGGTTACCACCGATGTCGAACTGTCCCGACTGCTGTCTGCAGGCCCTCGCATTGCCGATTTCTTTGGCCGCATGTTCCCGCCCGATCCGACTGTTATGGAAGAGATCTGGAAGGGCAGTGCCGAGACGTTGCGGATCGCTATCCTCGGCACTGTCGGAGCAGTGGTCCTTTCTATCCCGCTTGGCATTCTCGCTTCCGAGACGATGGTTTCTTCAACAGTGCACCGACCCATCCGGATTGTACTGGCTTTTATTCGCGCTATCCCGCTGATCCTGGTGGCTATGTTGATGGTGGGCGCGGTCGGGCTGGGGCCTTTACCGGGCATCATCGCGGTTGCCTTCCACGCGACGGGCATGCTGGCGAAGTTTTATGCGGAAGCCATCGACGGTGTATCCCGCGCCCCGATCGCCGCTTTGGAAAGTGCCGGAGCCGGGCCCCTGCTGCGGCTGCGCCATGCAATCTGGCCGCAAATGGCACCTGTTGTGGCACGCGACACAATTTTTCGGTTTGAGTTGAACCTGCGCGAGTCGCTGATCCTGGGCATCGTCGGTGCAGGTGGAATCGGGTTTTACATTCAGACCTATGTACGCTCATTCCAATATGACAAAGCTGCCAGCGTGACGATTGCGGTGGTCATCATGGTGATCGCAATTGAAGGGATCAATGTTGCGCTGCGGCGCCGATTTGCCTGATCCTGTTGAAGTCCGATGAGGCCCAAGAACTGCTAGGCATAAATATCAATCGGTGTCCCATCGCGAACCATTGCATAGACCTCTTCGACTTGTCGATCAGTGACCGAGATACATCCAGCTGTCCAATCTTGCTTGTTCACCGGATCGATACCCTTTCGGGGGCCTCCATGGATGAATATGTCGCCGCCGGGCGACTTGCCCTGCGCCTCAGCAAAGGCAACGTCCGCCTCGTTCGGGTAGGAGATGCCGACAGACAGATGAAACAGGCTGTTCGGATTGCGGCGGTCAATGTTGTACGCACCTTCAGGCGTGCGGCCATCGCCCTCGAATTGTTTGTGTCCATCCGGCGCGAAGCCAAGGCCGACCGAGTACGTTTTGAGCACTCCGTCCGCGCCATCGAGCACCAGTAGCCTCTCCGACTTGTACAGGCGTAAGCGCGTCACTTCTGGCCCAGTATAAGAGCGGAACTTGCTTGCGCATCCCGAGAGAAAGGCAGCTACACCGCCCAAGAGAAAAATCCGTCTTGGAAATCTGTTAATCTTCACTGCTCGGTGCCCTTTTCGGACAAATGTTTGAAGCAACAATACCAAAACTCATGCCTCGGATCAATGACCTCGCGCTTACGACAGCTTGCTCGCCCGCCGCACGCTTTGCTTCTTGGGCATTTACAGAAATGGCGAATTTATTGAGCGCTAGAATTTCGGCAAGCAAGTGCGGTTCTTAGTAAGGAAGTTGATCAAACACATCGATTCTCAACCGCCATAGGCGTGACAGTTGTCTTGCTCCCTAT
>CAYGQQ010000163.1:0-3912 GCA_964352105.1 uncultured Rhodobacterales bacterium
GCTTGTGTTCGTTACGATTGATGATCTGAGGCATGATGGCGCGGGCAAGCTGTCTGGCGGGCAGAAAAAGCTGCTGGAACTGGGCCGCACGATGATGGTCGATGCGCGCATTGTCTTTCTGGACGAGGTTGGGGCCGGCGTGAACCGCACGCTTCTTAACACCATCGGCGACGCGATCATCCGTCTCAACAAAGAGCGCGGCTACACTTTCTGCGTGATCGAGCATGACATGGATTTCATCGGGCGCTTATGTGATCCGGTGATCTGTATGGCCGAGGGCAAAGTGCTGGCCGAAGGGACGCTCGACGAGATCAAGGCCAATGAACAAGTGATCGAGGCCTATCTGGGCACTGGATTGAAAAACAAGGCGAAAGCGGCATCATGAGTGAGCCTTTTCTGATCGGGGACACCATGTCTGGTGGCTATGGCAATGGCCCCGACATTTTACACGAGTGCACGATTGCCGTGAACAAGGGCGAGATTGCTGTGATCGTTGGCCCCAATGGCGCGGGCAAGTCCACGGCGATGAAAGCGGTATTCGGCATGTTGAATGTACGCCAAGGCGGTGTGCGTTTGAACGGCGAGGACATTACGGCTTTGACCCCACAAGACCGCGTCGCCAAGGGCATGGCTTTTGTGCCGCAGACCTCCAACATTTTCACCTCGATGACCGTTGAGGAAAACCTGGAGATGGGGGCATTTCTGCGCCGCGACGATATCTCCGCCACGATGGAGCAGGTCTATACCCTCTTCCCGATCCTGCGCGACAAGCGCTATCAGGCCGCGGGCGAATTGTCGGGCGGGCAGCGCCAACAGGTGGCCGTTGGTCGCGCGCTGATGACCCAGCCGCAGGTCTTGATGCTCGATGAACCTACCGCCGGGGTGTCGCCCATCGTCATGGACGAGTTGTTTGACCGGATCATCGAAGTGGCCCGCACCGGAATTTCCATCCTGATGGTGGAGCAAAACGCCCGCCAAGCGCTGGAGATCGCAGATCGCGGCTATGTGCTGGTGCAAGGGCGCAACCGCTACACCGATACCGGGGCCGCGCTTCTGGCGGATCCCGACGTTCGCAAAAGTTTTCTGGGGGGCTGAGCCATGGATTATCTCAACGCGCTTGCGGCCATCGCAAATTACATCCTCGTGCCGGGCATGGCGTATGGTGCGCAACTGGCCCTTGGCGCGCTTGGTGTGACGCTTGTCTACGGCATTTTGCGGTTTTCCAATTTTGCCCATGGCGACACGATGGCGTTCGGGACGATGTTTGTGATCTTGATCACCTGGGCCATGCAAAGCGTCGGCATTAGTGCGGGCCCCTTGCCGACGGCGCTGCTGGCTTTGCCCTTCGGCATTGCGTTGACCGGACTTGTATTGCTGGGCACCGACCGCGCGGTCTACAGGTTCTACCGAAAAGCGCGCGTGAAGCCTGTTGTGTTCGTCATGGTCTCGCTTGGGGTCATGTTCATCATGAACGGGCTGACCCGTTTTATCATCGGCCCTGGCGATCAGCGCTTTGCCGACGGCGAGCGTTTCATTATTTCGGCGCGAACCTTCAAGGAAATGACCGGCCTGCGCGAAGGTATTGCGATCAAGACCAGTCAGGGGATCACGGTGCTGACGGCTGTGATTGTCGTGGCGCTGCTGTTTTGGTTTCTCAACAAGACCCGCACCGGAAAATCGATGCGGGCGTTTTCCGATAACGAGGATTTGGCGCTGCTGTCAGGCATCAACCCAGAGCGTGTTGTGCTCTATACGTGGTTGATCGTGGCCGGCCTTGCAACCATTGCAGGCACGCTTTACGGGCTCGACAAGAGCTTCAAACCCTTCACCTATTTCCAACTTCTGCTGCCGATTTTCGCCTCCGCCATTGTTGGCGGACTTGGCAATCCTTTGGGCGCAATCGCGGGCGGGTTCGTCATTGCGTTCAGCGAGGTGACTGTCACCTATGCCTTTAAAAAGGTGGGAAATTACGTGCTGCCGGAAAGTCTGGCACCGGACAGTCTGGTGCAGTTGATGAGCACGGATTACAAGTTTGCCGTCAGCTTTTCGATCCTGATCATTGTGCTGCTCTTCAAGCCGACAGGCCTGTTTAAAGGACAATCCGTATGACCAGACGTGACGTATTACTGTTTGTTTTTGTTGGGCTTTTGATCCTGAGCACCGGGTTTCTGCAATCCTGGAATACAGCCCTACTGATCCTTAACATGGGGCTGATCTCAGCCATCATGGCCTTGGGTGTGAACATTCAGTGGGGCTATGCGGGCCTATTCAATGTGGGCGTGATGGGGTTTGTCGCTTTGGGCGGACTGGCCACCGTGATCGTGTCGATGCCGCCCACAACGGAAGCCTGGGCTGTTGGGGGCGTGCAGGTTTTGTTTGCCCTGGCCTTGGGGGCTGCGACGGTTGCGCTGGCAATCTTTACCCATCGCAAAATGGCACCGGGACGCAAGCGCAACCTTGCAATGCTGGTGGTGATCGTGGGCGGGTTTTTCCTGTTTCGCGCCGTGTTTGATCCCGCCGTTACAAGCATCGAGAAGGTCAGCCCAGCTGCAACAGGGTATCTTGGTGGACTTGGTTTGCCGATCATTTTTGCGTGGCCCGTGGGTGGGCTGTTGGCCGCCGGAGCTGCTTGGATTATTGGCAAGACGGCGCTTGGGTTGCGATCTGACTATTTGGCAATTGCGACCTTGGGCATTGCCGAGATCATCATCTTCATTCTCAAGAACGAGGACTGGCTGTCGCGGGGGGTCAAAAATGTGGTTGGCCTGCCCCGCCCTGTCCCGTTTGAAATCGACCTTCAACAAGATCCCGGATTTGTAGAGCGCGCGGCGTCGATTGGTCTGGATCCAACGACGGCGTCGACGCTCTATGTGAAGCTCGGGTATTCGCTGCTTTTCACCGCGGTTTTGTTGATCTTGCTGTGGTTGTCTCAGAAGGCGTGGAACTCACCCTGGGGCCGGATGATGCGCGCCATTCGCGACAACGAGGTCGCCGCCGAGGCTATGGGCAAAGACGTAACCGCGCGGCATTTGCAGGTCTTTGTTCTGGGCTCAGCAGTATGTGGGGTGGCCGGTGCGATGATGACCACTTTGGACGGGCAACTGACGCCCGGCACGTATCAGCCCTTGCGCTACACGTTTCTGGTTTGGGTGATGGTTATCGTCGGGGGATCGGGCAATAATTTCGGCGCTGTTTTGGGCGGTTTTCTGATCTGGTTCCTGTGGGTGCAGGTGGAGCCGATGGGTTTGCTGCTGATGCAGGCGATTACCGCCGGGATGGCCGATGGTTCAACGCTCAAGGCACATTTGCTGGATTCCGCGGCCCATATGCGGCTTTTGACCATGGGCTTGGTTTTGTTGTTGGTTCTGCGGTTCAGCCCGCGCGGATTGATCCCTGAGCGATAACCGCAGGCGAACCTGCTTTCAAGCACCATATCAAACAGCGGATCGACGATTGATTTGACGCTTGAAGCTAGCTTTGGATCAAATACGAAGGGGTGGTTTTCAAGCGATCGATCGATCTTCATCCCAAGGCGTAAATTTGTCGACGTCATCCGGCTTTTCTATGAACTTGAACGCCGCCAGATATTGCGACAACTGAGTTGCCTCCAGCGAGATTTGCTCACTGGCGAGGCTCATGTCTTCGGTCAGTTCAGCATTGGATTGCGTTGTCTGTTCCAGCGTTTCAAGTACGCTTTGGATATGGTTAAGCGTCTCAGCATGCTCGGAGGCGACCTGGAAAATTTCACCGACAAGCGCGTTTGTGTTCCGGGAATGGTCTGTGATCTCGCTTAGCGAGGTCCCGGTTTTCTTAACGAGTTTCACGCCCTGCGCCACCAAGTCATGACTTTGAATAATCAGATCTTTGATACTTGCTGCGGCTTCTGATGTGTTGTGAGACAGGCTTTGCACC
>CAYGQQ010000164.1:0-3895 GCA_964352105.1 uncultured Rhodobacterales bacterium
GTCGCTATGTTCGTGGATAGATCGGGGGGGGTGGCGTGAATGTCTGCTGTGCGGACTAAGCTGCCGTTCGATAAATCGAGGTGAAGGTCCGCTCTTACAACGCATATTTCAGTTTGAGGCCGTATCTGCCGGACTATCGAGATAGGGCCTCTCGACTCGCCACCATGCCCATCCGCCAAAGACACCGGCAACAAATCCTAAGGACAAAGTAAGTGGCCACCTATGCCAGCCGTCATCTGCCGTAATTGCAATAGCAATTGCGCCAACTAGACCAACCAAAGCTCCGGTTATCAAAGCCACACTTCGCGGTTGATCAAATGCT
Source organism: uncultured Rhodobacterales bacterium (assembly GCA_964352105.1). Taxonomy (GTDB): domain Bacteria; phylum Pseudomonadota; class Alphaproteobacteria; order Rhodobacterales; family Rhodobacteraceae; genus Litoreibacter. The sequence continues at coordinate 323 of CAYGQQ010000164.1, forward strand.
AAACCCAATATCATACGCAAAAATGCGCCCACGGGCATTGAGCAAATTGCAATTACAAGAATGATTGGCTGTGCAATCACCCAAACAGCAATACCCTCAAAACTCGCCATAAGACCGCTGTCGAGGATCATTATCCCGATGCATACGACTAAAGCGCCTGCCTCCACAGCGACAAAACATGCGATAAAGGAACGCAACAAACTGAATTTTCTTTCTGCCAATTTATTGGGTCCTTAGCGTTTGACGGTGTTACCACATTGACCACAATTATTTTGCTCTGTCGACAAAGCAGCCATTTGTTCAACCTGCGGCATCCGTCAACTTTGGGCTGATTTTGTTGAAAAACTCCGTTTTTGGCAAAATCGGTGAAATTTTTGTCCGTACAGCGCCACCAATTTTTCTAAGCGAGGGGTTCGGCCAAATTGGCCTTCTGCCGCTCATGTGGCAGCCCACTGCGCCTAATCGCAGATCTCATCTGACTTTTCGGTATCGCGGGTTCTTTCCGAAAAATCACAACATCTGAAATTTGGAGTTTTTCAACAAAATCAGCTCAAAGCCGCCCCAAAACACCCACGATCAACCCACGCCTCCGCCTCACTGCGACACAGGGTCTGTCTCCGATGTCGCGGCGTCTGCCAGGGCGAAATCTTCCGTGTGAACAATAATCTGGTCGGGAAGGACAACAATGATGCCGTAGGCGCCGGGCTCGTCGACCGAGTGGCCTGAGCCGTCGATACCCAGCATCATCGGCATTTGGTGGCAGGTGCTTTTGAAGACCGTAAACGGAATGCCGCGGGCATGGCCCGAGATCGTGCGGTGCACATGGCCACACAGCATCTGGACAGGGCCGCGCGCGCTTTCGATGATCCGCCAGAAGCGGTCATCATCCTTGAGCCGGATATCATCCATCCCGGAAAACCCGGTCAGGAAGGCCGGGTGGTGCATGGCGACAATGATTTGTGCGTCGCCTGCATCTGCGATTGCGCGCTCAAACCAGTCCAGCCGGTCCTTGCACAACAAGCCGGAGTGATGCCCGTCGGGGTAGGGCGGACCATCCAGCGTATCGAGCGTGATCAGATGCGCCGCGCCGATCTTTTGCGCCGATTGGACATGGCCTGAGGGGGTCACGTCCGCCTCTGGGAACACGTCCAGAAAGGCGTCGCGCTTGTCGTGGTTGCCCAACAGATAGGTGATCGGAAGGTCGGTCTCGATTAAGGCGTCGCGCAAGGTTTCATACTGAACCCGGTGCCCGTGATGGGTCAGATCCCCAAGGATCACGATGCGTTCGGCGTCGGGGTGATGGGCCATGGCGTGGGCCAGTGCGGCCTCAAATCGCGCGCGCGGGTCAAGACCGATGATCGTCTTTCCGGGCTCTTGAAAGTGAAGATCACTGAACACCAGAAACTTCGTGAAATCTGCCATGGGCAGCACCTTTTGAACTTTTTTGAGAGCCTATCTGCGCTTTGCAACAATTCAAATACATTCCCGCGGCGGCAGGGACGACCTTGCGGTGTGCAAAACGAAAAGAGCCGCGCGAGGGTTTGCGCGGCTCTTTCCAAACAGGTGTGATTGACGCTTTATTCAAGCTCGATCAACAAGTCCTTGGCGTCGATCTGACCGCCCGGCGTGACATGGACCGCAGCAATCTTGGCGTCGCGTTCGGCGTGAATGCCAGTTTCCATCTTCATCGCCTCAATGGTCAGCAGAAGATCACCTGCTTTGACCTTGGCACCGGCCTTGGCCGCGATTGTGGCCACCACACCGGGCATCGGCGCACCGATATGGTTGTTATTGGCGGGATCCGCTTTGGGGCGCGCGGCAGTTGCTGCGGTGACCTTGCGGTCGGGCACTCGCACAACACGTGGTTGGCCGTTCAACTCGAAAAAGACCTTAACGTTGCCGTCTTCATTGGTGTCGGAACGCGCCTGCATGCGAATTTCGAGGATCTTGCCGGGATCGATCTCTGCGCTGATTTCCTCACCCGGCTCCATCCCATAGAAGAACGTGCGTGTAGGCAAGGTCCGTACGGGGCCGTAAATCTCGTGGCGGGCCTCATAGTCGAGAAACACTTTGGGATACATCATGTAGCCGTTGAGATCCTCGTTATCGACCTCGCGACCGCCCAATTGCGCGGACAGATCTTTGCGCGCAACCTCCAGATCGACGGGTTTCAGCTTGGCACCCGGACGCTCCGTCATCGGCTTTTCGCCTTTGAGGATCTTCTTCTGGATCGCTTTTGGCCAGCCCCCGGGAGGTTGGCCGATCAAACCGCGCATCATGTCGATGACGCTGTCGGGGAAGGACACATCGATATCGGGGTTTTCAACGTCCGCCCGGGTCAGCCCCTGGCTGACCATCAACAGCGCCATATCGCCCACAACTTTGGAGGTCGGCGTCACCTTGACGATATCGCCAAACATCTGGTTCACGTCGGCATAGACCTGGGCCACTTCATGCCAACGCTCTTCCAGACCAAGGCTGCGCGCTTGGGCTTTGAGATTGGTGAACTGACCGCCGGGCATGCCGTGCAGATAGACCTCAGAGGACGGGGCCTGAAGACCGGATTCAAAGGCGGAATACTGGCCCCGAACCGCTTCCCAATAGTCGGAGATCAGGCGTACTGTGCCGATATCCAAGCCGCTGTCGCGATCTGTATGTTGCAGGGCTTCGACGAGGGAGCCCAGCGTTGGTTGAGACGTATTGCCAGACAGGGCATCCATCGCGCAATCGACAGCATCAACGCCCGCCTCGGACGCGGCCAGGATCGTCGCAAGACCGGCACCGGCCGTGTCATGGGTGTGGAAGTGAATGGGCAGGCCCACCTCTTCCTTGAGCGCTTTGACCAAAATGGCGGCAGCTGTTGGTTTCAATAGGCCTGCCATGTCTTTCAGGCCCAGAATATGAGCGCCGGCTTTCTTCAGCTCTTTGCCGGTCTCGACGTAGTATTTCAGGTCATACTTGCTGTTATCGGGGTCGAGAAGGTCTCCCGTAAAACAGATCGAGGCTTCAAGTATCTTGTCCTGTGCCAGCACGGCATCCATTGCGATGCGCATGTTTTCGACCCAGTTGAGCGGATCGAAAACGCGGAACAGGTCGACGCCGGTTTCAGCTGATTGACGGATGAAATCCTGCACCACGTTGTCTGGGTAGTTGGTGTAGCCGACCCCGTTTGAGCCGCGCACCAGCATTTGTGTCAGCAGGTTCGGCATGGCCGCGCGCAGGTCGCGCAGGCGCTGCCATGGGCATTCCTGCAGGAACCTGTAGGCCACATCAAACGTGGCTCCGCCCCAGCATTCCATGGAGAATAGTCCGGACATGTCAGCAGCATATTTTGGCGCAACCCGGATCATATCGATGGAGCGCATCCGCGTCGCCAGCAAGCTTTGGTGGCCGTCGCGCATCGTCGTGTCAGTGATCAGAAGCTGCTTTTGCTCGCCCATCCAGTCAGCCACGGCTTGCGGCCCGTGATCAAGCAGGATGTTGCGTGTGCCATGGGGCGGCGTCAGCATGGACGGCTTTGGCGCGCGGGGGATGCGTGCCTCGGCAGGGGCCATCCGGCCTTGCGTTTCGGGA
>CAYGQQ010000165.1:0-3831 GCA_964352105.1 uncultured Rhodobacterales bacterium
TCAGGGCACGGACCTGCTCCCAATGGCGCTGAAGATATTCGTAGTCGCGCTTGATCTCGGTCTTGGTGCGTTTGGCCCCCGCCGTGCGCACAATCAGACCCGCGCCTTGCGGCACGTCGATCTCATTGGCGATTTCCTTGAGCTTCTTGCGGTCTACGGCATTGGTAATCTTGCGGGAAATCCCACCGCCTCGGGCCGTGTTGGGCATCAAAACGCAGTAACGGCCAGCCAAAGACAGATATGTGGTGAGCGCAGCACCCTTGTTGCCACGCTCTTCCTTGACGACCTGAACCAGCAAGATCTGGCGGACTTTTACGACTTCCTGGATCTTGTAGCGACGGGCGCGAGGTTTTCGCGGAGTGCGAATTTCCTCAATGACGTCTTCTTGCGCCACAGATTCGATATCGCCGTCCTTCTCGCTCGCGTCGACCAGCGCGGACTCGTCGTCATCATCATCATCTTCATCAGAGGCCGTGTCTTCATCGTCGCTGTCTTCACCTACTTCAGGCGTTTCAACCGGCGTTTCGGCCACGGTTTCCATCGGCGACAGACCTTCGCCATCAGCAATCTCTACATCGTCCAGATCGACTACATCCATACCGGGGATGGCCTTGCCATCCTCGTCGGCCTGATCCTCTGGATCGGCCTTCAAGACCTCATCTTCGCTAACCGTGGCTTCAGCCTTGGCCTTGCCACGCCCTCGACGGGACCGCGATTTCTTGGGTTTTTCTTCTTCCTCTGCCTGCGCGCGGGCATATTCCTGCTCTTCCGCGATCAGCGCTTCGCGATCGGCCACCGGAATCTGGTAGTAGTCCGGATGAATTTCCGAGAACGCAAGGAAGCCGTGGCGATTGCCACCGTAATCCACGAACGCCGCCTGCAAGGACGGCTCGACACGTGTTACTTTTGCGAGGTAGATGTTGCCAGCAAGCTGGCGTTTGTTTTCAGATTCAAAGTCAAATTCCTCAACCTTGTTTCCATCTGCAACCACAACGCGGGTCTCTTCCGCGTGGGTGGCATCGATAAGCATTTTCTTAGCCATGATATCCGTGTGCATCCGTCATCACGCACATCCCCCGGGGGAGATGCTTGCAAAAAGGAATGTCTGGTAAGGGCGATGGGTATAGCGGGGACATTGCACGCGGCAGCTTGGGGAAAACCCCTGCCTGCTCTTATGCTCATGTCCCACTCGCGTTTCATCGCGTTTTTCTCCGACATCTGCCGCTTTGTGCCAACAGAGTCTGTTTTCAAGGTACCGCTATCCATGAAGAAGGCGGGCGACCTAATTGGTCTGTAATCCTGCGATCCGCGCGGTCGATTTATCTTGCGACCGGGGCTGCAGCGAAACTCTAACCGTCCAATCCGCGCCTCACGCGGACCGGTCCGTTTTTTAGTAATGGGGGTTTTACACGACAATTACAATCGCCAATCACGAAATCAGCGAGAGAAATGTACAACCAGATGCAGGTTGTATGTCGTAACGTCACTTTTAACCATGATGTTCGGGCGTCCGCCGCCCGAACCTATCTTTCCTGACAACGCAGGCGGTTACAGATAATCTGACCGATGCAAACCGTATTTGGCCATTTTCTCATTCAAGGTCCGCCGTGGCAGACACAATTCGTCCATGACCGACGCGATGGAGCCTTTGTGGCGGCGCATCGTATTGTCGATCAGCATCCGCTCGAACGCTTCCACATATTCCTTGAGCGGCTTGCCTTCCGTGGTCATAACCGGGCCAATCTCATCGTTATCGGCCATCAACAACGACGCGATGGAGCCGGAGCCGCGGCGGTTCTGCAACACGGCACGTTCCGCCACGTTGATCAACTGACGCACATTTCCGGGCCAGGGCGCTTGCAAAAGCTGTGCTGCTTCCTGGGCAGAGACCTCCGGCGCGTCTGATCCATATTCCTCGCCGAATTGCTCCGCATAGCGGTTGAAGAGGCTCAGGATGTCCTCACCACGGGTTCGAAGCGGCGGGATCGTGATCTTCATTGCGGCCAAACGGTAATATAGATCAGCACGGATCAGGTCTTCGCAGGTCTTGCCCTCTTCATGGGTGTTACAAATCGCAATGATCCGCGTCTCCGCTGGCGTGCCTTGATCATTGATCATCTGCAATAGCCGCGCTTGTAGCGTGCTCGACAGCGCCTCGATATCCTCCAGCACAAGCGTACCGCCCCGGGCCTCTTCGACCATGGGCAGGGTGTCGCCCTCTTCCACCGGATCAAAGAGCCGCGCGCCAAGGCTGGCTTCATCAAACGCCGCACAATTGACCATGACGAACTTCTTGCCCGCCCGTGGCCCCACTGCATGCAACGCATGCGCCACCAGGGTTTTGCCGGTGCCGGTTTCGCCGTCGATCAGGACGTGGCCATCAGCCTGCCCCAGATCAAGAATATCTTCGCGAAGACGCTCCATCACCGGTGAGGAGCCGATCAGCTTGCTCATCAACGCATTGCCGTCCGACAATTCACGCCGCAGGGCCCGGTTGTTCAACGTCAACCGCCGCGAAACGGTGGCTTTCTTAGCCAGCTCTGTCATCCGGTCGGGATTGAACGGTTTTTCAAGGAAATCAAACGCGCCCACGCGCATCGCCTCCACCGCCATTGGCACATCGCCATGCCCCGTGATCATGATCACCGGAAGGGAACTGTCCTGGCTCATCAAACGCTTGAGAAACTGCATGCCGTCCATACCGGGCATACGAATGTCACTGACCACGATGCCCGGATAATCATTGCCGATCCCGCGCAACGCATCTTCCGCGTTGGCGAAGGTCTCCGTGTCGTAGCCCGACAAGGCCAGCCACTGGCTGATCGATTGCCGCATATCTTGTTCGTCATCAACGATTGCTATCTTCAATGCTGTTGCCATGGGATGGCCCCTTTCTGTCGTCAAGCCTACTCGGCTGCCTCAACTTTTTGTTTTTCGTCTTTTAGAAGCGGCAGCTGCATTTCGAACACCGCCCCTCCGTTTTGCCCGTTGCGCGCTGTCAGGCGCCCACCGAGATCGCTTATTATGCTCGAACTGATGGCAAGCCCGAGGCCCACGCCTTCGCCCGGTTGTTTGGTCGTGTAGAACGGTTCGAACAATTCATCGAGGTTCTCTATCCCCTCGCCATTGTCGCGCATCGTCAGCGTCGCCGTTTCACCCTCGGTCAACAGAATATCAACCTGCGGGTTTTTCTCGCCCTTGGTGGCATCCAGCGCATTGCGGAACAGGTTGATCACGACCTGCTCCAGCCGGATCCGGTCCCCCAACACCAAGACGGGTGCCTCGGGCAGGTTCGTGTTCAAGCGTATGTCACCGCGTTTGAGCTGCGGCTCCATCATCGAAAGCGATCCCGACACGACCTCGCGCAGATCAACCTGCGAAAACTCGTCCCCGCCTTTGCGCGCATAGGATTTCAGCTGCTTGGTAATCGCGCCCATCCGCTCGATCAGATCGTCGATGCGTTGGAAAGACGACTGCGCCTCTTCAGGCCGTTTGCGCTGCAACAGCAGTTTTGCCCCCGCCAGATAGGTTTTCATCGCCGCCAAAGGCTGGTTCAATTCGTGACTGACGGCGGCTGACATTTCCCCCAACGCGGCCAGCTTTTGCGACTGCGCGAGGCTCTGCTCGGCCACTTGCAAGTTGGCCTCCACCTTCTTGCGTTCCGCAATCTCCCGGCCCAGCTGTTCGTTCAGCGCGCGCAAATCCTGTGATTCCCGCTGGAAGAACCCGGCCTGCGAAATCGCGCGGCGCGACAGCAGATAGAACGCCAAGGCCAACAGCATCGCGAAGACCATGATCTCCAGCGCCAAAACGCCGTTCACCCGTTCGCGC
>CAYGQQ010000166.1:0-3706 GCA_964352105.1 uncultured Rhodobacterales bacterium
GGCTGTGCGCAAGACGTTTGAACCCTCACTTGCGGGGTCTTAGGGACGTTATATGCCAAGCCTAGATGCGCCTGCTCTGAAGTAACTTGATGCAAGACATCCTCGGTTGACCCAACCGACAGCGAAAATGTGATATCAGGGAAGGCCAAAGAGAATGAGGCCAATGCGTTGTCGAAAAGATCGCCAACAAAGCCTTCACCAACAGCAATCGAAACATTGCCGCGCTTCATTCCCGCAAGAGCATCAAATTCAGATTGAAGTAGATCAAGTGCGCCTTCTTGCTGTGAAAGAAAGGAGATCAACAATTCGCCTGCCTCTGTCGCGCGGACACCAAGCCGCCCACGTTCGACCAGTGTCGTGGCCAACACTTTTTCGAGCGCCGAAATGTTGCGGCTAACGGTTGAAGGCTCCAAAGCGAGTTGTTCAGCGGCGGCACGCACTGTTCCACACTGAACTGCGGTCAGGAAGCAGGAGGTTTGTCTTGGATCAAGGCTTTGCATACTCGATGCTTAACGCAACGAAGTGGGCGCGATCAATGCGTTTGATGCAACAAGTAGGAGGTCTAGACCGCCAACAGCGGACATGCGTTCAACTGTAACGAACGCGAGGTTTCTCCGCAGCCTGTGAATTCGGCCCCTGATGCTTGCTGCACTCTGCGCGAATGGCGGGTTTTCCCGCCGCGCGGCAGTACCGAGTTTTACGCTGACGCAGCATTTTCCACGCTGCGAGCGCACGCAGTAGGAAAACCGAATTCACACAACGGGCTCCTTGCCGCCATTAGATCGATCGCAGCATCTTCACATGATGGGTCAAACTGGCCCAACACGGACGGCCCAGAGCCGACATCCAGTGTAAGATCACGATGCCGCAACCGCATCCCGCATAGCGGCCGTTCGCTGCACGTGCTCTAAGTTGATGGCGGCGGAGGAGATCGGTGCAAGACTAAATATGACGTTCGCCACACCAGCACCATTTTCGGTTCTTTGATGCAGTCAGCAATGGCCGTTTCCGGTTATGCGGGAGCTGCTTCCGTCCGTTCAAGCGGTGCTCGATCTTCTTCGTCGTCCTTCAACTCTGGATGGCCTAAGGCAGTTGCTAACGGATCAAGCAGACCCCGCATTGTCTTCTGCAATTCCTTGTCGACCTCCAACCGTGTCAAGGCCGCAGTCTGATACTCAGATGGGTTTCTGAAATTCAACGCCGACGCCAACGTACGTAAAATATGGGTGTGGCGAACCGGATAGTGGGCGATGATATCGAACAACCTGCCCTCATTCACAAAGCCATTCAGCCGCTCCAGCTCAGACGGAAACGGCGATTCAAGTTCAATGATGATGGTCTCGCCAAGATCAGGCAGATCGACCGGCTTCGGCATCATGGTGATTGCCTGTTCGCGAACGCTTCTGGCAGCTTTCTTGGCAGCGAGAAACCTCAGGTTCGATTCATCAATAGTTCCAAGCGCAGATTCAACAGCTTCGGACACCATGGTGTCAGCGTTGAGACTGAACGTTTCAGCCTGTCGCTGGGCGACTGCCCGGAATATCGGATCACAATAATAAAGGCTCTCAACCGAATAGACAGGAAGCGGATAGATGTTGCGATCCCGAAATGACTGCGACGCTGCGGCGGACATGCCGTCGCCATCAACAAGCCCGCAACCGGTTGCCCGGTGCAGAGGCTCCGTATTCCGCAACCCGTCTACCGCTCTTTGAACGCCGACACAGTTTGCACGGCACCTGACCGAAACGTCGGGAAACAATAGAGCATAGAACGGTTGGTCCAGTTTGTCGTCTTCACCCTCCACGAACAGCATTTTTTGTCTGCCACCAAGCAGGTCAGTCCGCAGGTCTTCGTCAATTGCTGAAACGTCATCAACAACCTGAAAATCCCACGTCGCGACATTCGCACCGTCCCAAGTGCAGCCGCGAACAAGAACCACAAAGGGGTTCTGCGCGGCGCTTGGCAGTTCCAGTTCATGGGTCGATACGACGAATGCACAGTCGGGCCGAAAATCCACCAGCGCCCGCAATAGCGGCACCACGATTGCGCGGTGAAGATGGCGCTCCGGTTCATCAATAATGAACACGGTGCCCGCCGATGCCGCGATAGCTTCAGCAATTATGAATACCGCACTTCGCTCCCCGTCGGAAAGCTGGGCGATACTGATTTCTGCATCACCTTGTTTGGCCCTCAATTCACCTTCTGAAATCAATAAGCTGCAGCGCAGGGCTGCTTGGCGGAGCAGTGAGTTGGCCTGATCCAGTGGCGAACGTTCTTTGAAGATCGCGGCGATTGCGTCGATCTGGGCGTCTTCCCCTTTACTTGCCAATTCCGCCTTATCATATCTGTCCAGCTTGTGCTGAACTTCGCCATTCTGAAGATCGTAGAGCACCCGTTCGTTTCGTCGGTCTCCACCCCAAGGCCGATAGCGCGCTTCGGGTTTTCGGTCCTGCGCTTCGGCATTGGTTTCCCAATCGGCGCGAGCTGCGGCAGTCAACGTTTGGCGATCATTGCTTAGATGACTGGGACGGCCACCCGGCATAAAGCGCGTCGGAACGCGCCTGAGTTGGTTCCGAAACCTGCTTATCAGCGCCGACTTGCCAGTTCCGTTTCTGCCGAGAATTATGATTGGACGTCCCGTGCGGACAGCAATCTGAACCGCGTCCCCGCCGGTGGGTACATTCACTGACCCCAGCGGCTCAAGCGCTTGCGGTTCGTGGGCTTCCACAGTCTCGGCTCCTTCAAATGTGTGTTCGGTCAAATTCTGCTCCTAAGAATGATCTCAGTGTGAAAGTAGCGAAATGCACTTGTTTTTGTAAATCGGCGTACAGGCACCGTTGATTCAAAACAAGGCAAATGCCTGATCCTCCTAGCACGTCCCAAGTTGCAAGGCCGATATCCACCCACAACCATCTGCATGTCAGCTTTCCACTCCCGAGACTTCAGGCTTTGCATTCGCAGCGAAAGTCCGCTCTCCGCCGATTCTGTGGAAAAACAACGTGTTGCTGGCGCAGAAAGTGTGGTTCTGAACAGAGCGCGAGCGCCTTTTCTATCAGGCTTTGCACGTTTGCTGCGGTGCAGGAAGGATCTTGGCTAGTTTGCGGAGGTTTTGGGCGGTGGCGGCAAGCAGGAATTCGTCATTTGCCCCGCATGGCCCTCGTAATCGTAGTCGCCCCAGTCCCAGAATGCGTTTGAGGTGGGCGAAGAGCATCTCGACCTTTTTTCTGAGCTTCATCGCGATCTCGTATTCTTCGGTTTTGGCCAAATCTCTGGCGACCTGCCGGGCATCTTCGTGCTCTTCACGAGTGATCTTGCGCGCATCAGCGTTGGGGCAGCATTTTTGTTTGGATGGGCAGACCTGGCAGACGTCTTTCAAGGCACGATAGCGCGCTGTGCCCTTGCCGGTCGGCCCCCGGTTCGGGTCCGAGTAGTTGCGACGGAACTGTTTGAGCGCGTGACCCTCAGGGCAGATGTATTGGTCATTCTCAGCATCCCATTCGAAGTCCGTGCGTGTCCAGGTGCCGTCGGGACGCCCGGCCTTGTCGATTACCGGGATGTAAGGATCGATCTTGCGGTCCACGAGCCAGCCAAGCATCGGGCCGGAGCCGTAGGCAGTGTCGGCGATCATCCAGTCGGGGACCAGGTCGAACTTGTCTTTCACCCGTGTCAGCATGGTCTCCGTCGATCCAACCTCAGCTTGCCGGAT
>CAYGQQ010000167.1:0-3673 GCA_964352105.1 uncultured Rhodobacterales bacterium
GCTGCAAAGACTGAGTAGCCCTCATGCATGAGCGTCGAATACCCGAATGGTTGCGCCACGCGCCCGCACCGAGCGTGCGCGGTTTTGCCGTGCTTGCCGGAGCTGAGGCAGTTGCCAGAGGCATCCTGATCTCGGTCTTTCCTATTGTCATGTACAACGCACTTGGCGATGCACGGATTGTATCGGAGGTCTATTTCCAGATTGGTGCGATCTCACTTTTGATCGGGCTTTTTGTCCCTTATGTGATCCGGTTCATCCCAAGACGCTGGGTTTATGTTTTTGGCACATTGATGTTCATCGGCGGCGCTGGTGCTGCGATACTCGACAGCCCTATTGCGGCAATTGCGGGGTTGGCGCTGACAACATTCGGGGTGGTGACCACCTTCGTCTGTTTTAACGCATATGTTCTTGACCACATCGCCAAGATTGAGCTTGGGCGCTTCGAAACATCCCGGCTTTTTTACAGTGCGGCAGGTTGGACCGTAGGTCCTGCACTGGGCGCACTCCTTTATGATGTTTGGAGACCCGCGCCGTTTCTGATCGCGGGGATTTCTGCAAGTGCGATGCTTCTCATTTTTCTGGTGATGCGTCTTGGCAACGGCAAGTTGATCACCAAGAGCCACCGTCCTCCGGCCAATCCCTTGGCGTATTTCGGCAGGTTTCTTGCACAACCCCGTCTTGTGACCGGTTGGATATTTGCGGTGGTGCGATCCTGCGGCTGGTGGGTCTATGTCGTCTACTTGCCAATTTTCGCCGTCCAGAACGGGCTTGGCAGCCAGCTTGGCGGTATCGCTCTTTCCATGTCCAACGCCGCCTTGTTTTTAACCCCTGTGATGTTGCGCTTTATGCAGCGCAGTTCGGTGAGGACTGCTGTCAGGACCGGCTTTCTTGCGTCGGGATTGTTGTTTGTTATTGCGGGTGCGCCGATAGATATTCCTGCAATTGCGGTCTTGTGTCTGATGACTGGGTCCGTCTTTCTGATCCTGCTCGACGTGTCCGCCGGTTTGCCCTTTCTGCTCGCCGTCAAGCCGTCAGAGCGGACCGAGATGTCTGCTATTTATTCCAGTTTCCGTGATGTGTCAGGCATCCTGACCCCAGGAGCCGCATGGGCGGTTCTTCTGGTTGCGCCGCTGTCCGGTGTGTTCGTTGCAGGTGGTGCGGCCTTGCTGGCAACTTGGGGTCTGGCTGGCAAATTGCACCCGCGAATTGGACTGGCGCGTATTTCTTCCGAAACAACCCCAACACCAACCGCGGCTATGGATGCTAACACATCAGCGGCGGAATGATCGAGGGCTCAGTCAGGCCCACCCGTGCGCCCAATATCCCAGAAAAGACCCGCCATCAGTTGCAAGGCGTCCTTGCAAACCGACTTCAATACATGCTCGTTCGGGGCATGCTGAGAACAACCACGATACGAATGAGGCACCCAGACGGTCGGAAGGCCAAGGACGTCTGCAAAGACTTCGTTGGGCAGCGAGCCTGCCAAATTCGGAAGGATATGCGGTGCCTTACCGGAGGTTTGTTCAAGCGATGCTGCGACAAACCGCACCCATGGATGATCAGGCGAGAGCCGTGTGGCATTGAAGAACGTACGCGCGTGGCGGACAATCTGCACGGCGCCGAACCCATGCGCATCAAGGTGGCGACGCAATGCTGGAATAACGTCTTCCAACCGTGTGCCAACAACAAAGCGAAGCTGGCAGGCCGCCTTGGCGTAACCAGAGATCGCATTAACGGGCGCTTCTGGAACGCCGCTTTTCATGGCGAGGACTGCGAAACTGTTCCAGCCAAAGACGCGCTCGACGGGTGTCAGGTCTTCCTCACCCCAATTGGGGTCGATCTCGGGGCCGCCGTCGCCTTTGATCGGCAGATCGTGTAGGGCAGCGCGGATGTCATCCGTTAGACTATCGGGGCGCCATTCGGGGATCAGGATCTGGCCGCGGGCGTCCGTGATGGTCGACAGGGCTTGCGCCAAGATTATCGCGGGATCGGCAAGCAAGCCACCCCAGTTCCCGGAATGATGCGCGCCGTCTCGCAGATCGACAATCAGATCGAACGAGATGCCGCCCCGCGCGCCCATGAACATCGTTGCCGTGTCGGATTGCAGGCGGGGACCATCAGAAGCGATCAGAACATCTGCGGCCAAGGCCTCCCGGTTTTGCGCACAGAACTCTGACAGTCCCGGAGAACCCATTTCCTCGCCCATTTCTATGAGGATGCGGCTATTGAAACCAAGCGACCCGTTTGTGTCGATGACAGCTTTCAACGCCGCCAAGTTGATAAGGTGCTGTGCCTTGTTGTCAGCCGTGCCGCGCCCATAGAGCCGGTCGCCTTCGTCGACAAGGCGAAACGGTTGCAGGCCGTCGCGCCACCCGTCGGCTTGCGCCCTGATCACGTCCCCATGACCGTATGTCAAAATGGTGGGGAGTGTTTTGCCTTCGAACCGTTCGGCAACCAAGAAAGGGCCCGCGTCTTTCGCAGGGTTTGGATGGATTTTGCACGTGAACCCGATCGCATTCAGGCGAGGGATCAGGGCCTCTTCAAGGTATCTCGGAAGCTCTGCTGCCTTGTCCGGTGTCTGGCTCTCGGTTTCATGCGCAACAAGGTCGCCCAGATCCTGCGCGAAACCACCTGTTTCAAAGTACTGGGTGGCGGCTTTGATGGCAGATATGCGTGTCACAGGTCTTCCTCAGACTGGAGGGCGCACATCGTCCGGGATAGGACAGGTATAGGGCGTCTCTTCGAGTTGGCTTTCATGCGTCTTGCGGGCGGCATCGATCAGGGATTGGTCTTCGACCAACCGGCATGCTGTCGCGGCCATCGCCTTGGCTGCATAGACCATGCCCTTGTGTGCAGCCGGTGCCTTGCCCTGCGCGACGGTCTGCCACGTGTGGAACGGCGTTCCGATGGCGCAGGTCGCCACACGCGCCTGAACGGTGGGCACGGCCCAGCTGACGTCGCCGACGTCGGTCGAACCCTCGCCACCGTCGCTGACCCGGTCCAGCGGTGCGATGAAGTCGCAAAGTGCCAGACCTTTGACAGGTTTGGCCCCGATCCGCCGAAAGGTCGTGTCGATATCAGCGGCCGTCAGCGTCGTCTGAATATCGCGGGCAAATGCGTCGTCGGCGTCGTCAAAGGCAATTGGCCCCAGCTTTTCCAGCTCGCTCTGCATAGCTTCTTCGAGCGGGCGATTTCCCAGAAGGTTGGAGACGCCGGAGAACACCTGACTTGTAACTTGCGTTCCGGTCATCAGTGCGGCCCCGTCGGCGATGTTGCGCACGCGCGTGACGATGTCGGCCAATTCCGGCAGAGAACTGGCGCGGATCAGCTGGCGCACTGTGGCTTTTGCCTGGACGACATTGGGTGCCACGCCGCCCGCGTCGAGATAAGCATAATGCACGCGCGCTCTGTCTGGAATGTGCTCGCGCAGATAGTTCACGCCGACATTCATCAGTTCAACCGCATCCAGCGCAGAGCGGCCCAATTCAGGTGCTGCCGCTGCATGAGCAGCCTTGCCATGGAAGGTAAAATCAATGCGGGTGTTGGCGAGCGATATGGCTGCGTTCACCCCAGTAAAGGTCGCTGGATGCCATGAGATGGCGGCATCCACGTCATCAAACAGCCCTTCGCGCACCATATAAGTCTTGGCGGCACCGCCTTCCTCGGCGGGGCA
>CAYGQQ010000168.1:0-3664 GCA_964352105.1 uncultured Rhodobacterales bacterium
GTTTTGACCATCGGGATGGCCGTGGACGCCAACGTGCTGATTTTTGAGAGGATCAAGGAAGAGCTGAAAACCGCCAAAGGCCCCGCCCGCGCGATCGAGCTGGGGTATGAAAAAGCGCTCAGCGCCATTCTGGATGCCAACATCACCACCTTTATCACGGCGGTCATTCTGTTTGCCATGGGCTCCGGCCCGGTGCGCGGCTTCGCGATCACCCTTGGCCTTGGCATTCTGACATCCGTATTTACCGCGATTTTCGTCACCCGCGTGATCATCATCATGTGGTTCGAGCGCAAACGCCCCAAAACGATCGAGGTCTGAGATGCGCTTAAAACTCGTTCCCGCCCAGACCAATTGGGACTTCTTCAGCCGCTCCAAATACACGCTGGGACTGTCGGCTTTGTTGGTCGTTCTGGCGTTCGTGTCCTTCATGCTGCAAGGGCTGAACTACGGCATCGACTTCCGGGGCGGGACGACGATCCGGACCGAAAGCACGCAAGCCGTTGATCCGGCCGTCTACCGGGAAGCACTTACGCCATTGAACCTTGGCGACATCTCCATCACCGAAGTGTTCGACCCGACATTCGGCGCGGATCAAAACGTCGCGATGGTCCGTATTGAGGCGCAAGAAGGCGACGAAAGTGTCGCCGTGGAGACCGTAAACTCAGTACAAACCGCCCTGCGCACGATTGATCCCGAGATGAAATTCCCGTCGGTCGAATCCGTGGGCCCGAAAGTATCGGGGGAGCTGATCCAGACCGCCGCTATCGCCGTGATCCTCGCCATCGCAGCGGTTCTGATCTACATCTGGCTGCGCTTTGAATGGCAGTTCGCCGTGGGTGCAGTTATCGCGCTTGTGCATGACGTGATCCTGACGCTTGGGGTGTTCTCGGAAATTCAGATCAAGTTCGATCTGGCTATTATCGCAGCCCTTCTAACCATCGTCGGCTACTCGCTGAACGACACTGTGGTTGTCTTCGACCGCGTCCGGGAGAACCTGCGCAAATTCAAGAAGAAAGAGCTGTCAGAGGTCCTCAACATCTCCATCAACGAGACGTTGTCGCGGACCGTTATGACCTCCGTGACGACGCTTCTGGCGCTGATCTCGCTTTACGTGCTGGGCGGCGACGTGATCCGGGGATTTGTTTTTGCGATGATCTGGGGCGTGATTGTCGGGACCTATTCCTCGGTCTTCGTGGCCTCCGCAGTCCTGCTCTATCTGGGGGTCAAACGCGACTGGTCCAAACCTGACGCAAACGCCGGAAATCAATACGCCAATATCGATCCGTGAGCGCGCTTCTGGAGCCGATCAGCGCAGCCATTGCCGCGCCGGGTTTCCATTGGATCGTTCTGATCACCCTCATCTCCGGGCTCGTCTATGGCTTTGCTGGTTTCGGGGCCGGGCTGGTCTTCATGCCCGTGGCAGTCGTCTTTGTGTCGGTTGAGGTCGCCGTGGCGGCGTTCTCGCTCTCGGCGGTATCCTCTGCGGTAACCCTGGTGCCGCGCGCCTGGAAACAGTGCAACAAAAGCGCCAGCCTGATCATGATAACCTCGGCCCTGGTCACGGTCCCTTTGGGCCTCTGGACGCTACGCAGCAATGATGTCACGACAATGCGCTGGGCGGTTCTGGCCGTCACCACCATCACCCTGATCGCGCTGATCACCGGCTGGCGCTACAAGACGGAACCAAAACTGGCCACGCGCACGGGTGTTGGTCTGGCCGCTGGTTTCCTGGGCGGGTCCACCGGCTTGCTGGGACCGATCATGGTGCTGTTGCAACTCAGCGGACAAGATAGTGCGCAGCGCAGCCGCGCCAACACGCTGGTATTTCTGTCGGTGACATCAACTCTGACGCTGCCAATAATGTGGCTGATGGGCATGCTCGGCCCGCAAGCCATCGCCTTGGGCATCCTATTGTGCATCCCCTACGGTGTCGGCGGCTTGCTCGGCCAACGCCTGTTTGACCCCGCGCGCGAGGCGCTTTATCGAAACACGGCCTATGCAATTATCGCCGCTGCCATCATCATGGGGTTGCCGATCTACGAGTGACCCACTCAGGAAGGACAACAGATGCGCCTGACAGAAGTTTCTTTCGACAACGCCTTGCCCGTTGATGGCTACGGCCCCGGCTTTTTCCGTATCAACTCCGAGGTCCGGGAGGGCGCGATCCTGCTGCTTCCAAACTCCGTTGCAAGCTGGGGCGGGTATGACGACATCGCCCCGCTGGTTGCCGCCGCGGGCAGCATTGACGTGCTGTTTGTCGGCACCGGAACGGAGATCGCCCATATCCCGCAAAGCCTGCGGGGCGCGCTGGACGAGGTCGGGATCGGGGTGGAACTGATGGCTACGCCAACCGCCTGCCGCACTTATAACGTGCTGCTGGGCGAAGGCCGCCGGGTAGGGGCCGCTTTGCTGCCGGTTTGAAACTAGTCTAAATGGCGCGCCCTTTCGGGTCGCGGCTGTTATCCGGCCCGGCGCGTCACTGAAGCTGCGCTTGGGCACCGCGCCGATCTTCAGGCAGTGCCCCAAGAACAAACCCTTCCAATTCCCGCAGCAACTTGCGCTCCATCGCGGCTTCATAACTTGTGAAATCTATCGCCACTTCGATAAAAGAGCCGGGTCCAAAGATCACACGCCGCCTGAAATAGGCCGACAGCTCCATGATCTCCATCTGGCGGGCGTCATCGCCGGTATTGGTGTCCGACCCGATGATCAGCCCGTTCACCACGACCTCGCTTTGCGCCGCGCGCGGATGCAACAGCACGGGTTCGCGACCATTATTGTTGGTCCCGTCCCCGGAAATATCAAGCGTTCTGCGCCAACACGCGGGCCCATTGTCCAGTTTGCGAATGCCATAAGAAAGTGCGGCCCCAATCGCCGTGGAACTGGCCGCGCGGACCCGTTGATGTCGCCGCAACCGGTCCGTAAACGCCGTCAGATCATCGATTGTTGAGATCTCCACCCAGTCGGAGATCTGGCGCTGGTGACGCACACCGGACCACTCATAAGCCGCCAGTGCAATCGGGGCCTGCGGCATCGCGAAAATACGCTCTGTGACCTGTTCGGACAAAAGCGCATTGGCCAATCCATCAAGCTGCAACCGGTACTCTGCGGCATCCACCGAGGCCGAGACATCCAGACCAAAAGCCAGCGCCTGACGACAGGCCGATTGCGCTGGCAGCACGCCAAGCGCCACGCAGGCCAGCGCGTAGACAGCCAAGCGCACGCGCTGCCAGAAATCTGCGCGCGGCCCTACCAGTGGCCGGTATTCTCCATGCTTGCCCAAGGTTCCATCGGTCCCAGATTTCTGCCACGCTGCAACAGCTCGATCGAGATATTGTCGGGCGAGCGCACAAAGGCCATATGCCCGTCGCGCGGCGGGCGGTTGATCGTCACGCCATTGTCCATCAGGTGCTGGCACATGTCGTAGATATTATCGACCCTGTAGGCGAGGTGGCCGAAATGGCGGCTGTCAGACGGCAAGGCGTCATCCCCATCCCAATTATAGGTCAACTCGACATGGGCGTTTTCCTGACCGGGCGGCGTCATGAACACCAAGGTGAACCGGCCCCCTTCGCTTTCCGAGCGGCGGGTTTCTTCAAGGCCTAACAGTTTGAAAAAGGCGATGGAGGCATCGAGGTCTTTTACCCGAACCATCGTATGAAGG
>CAYGQQ010000169.1:0-3653 GCA_964352105.1 uncultured Rhodobacterales bacterium
GCCGCGATTGGTGCGTTCCAGGGCTACCTTGTGGGCTATCTGATGATACCCGCTTTTATCGTGACACTGGGCGGCCTGCTGGTGTGGCGCAATGTTGGCTGGTACCTGACCGACGGAGCCACGATCGGCCCGCTGGACCCAACCTTCATGCGTCTGGGCGGTATCAACGGCACGCTGGGCGAAACCTGGAGCTGGGTTGTCGGCATTGTCGCCACACTGGCCGCCATTTGGGCGCTGATCAGTGCGCGACGCAATAAGGTAGCCCATGACTTTCCTGTGAAGCCGGTCTGGGCGGAGGCCGCGATGGCGGGCATCATTGCCACGGGCATTCTGGGCTTCATTGCCATCCTGAACTCCTATCAAATTCCAACGGCACGCCTGAAACGCATGTTCGCAGCCAATGGCGAAACGATGCCGGAAGGCTATTCCGCCGCTTACGGCCTGCCCCTTTCCGTGCTTCTTTTGATCGCAGTCGCGGTCTCCATGACCGTGATCGCCAAGAAGACCCGCTTCGGGCGCTACATTTTCGCCACGGGCGGCAACCCCGACGCGGCAGAGCTGTCAGGCATCAACACCCGCATGCTGACGGTGAAAATCTTCGCCCTGATGGGTGTGCTGTGCGCGATCTCTGCGATTGTGGCCTCTGCCCGACTGACCAATCACTCCAACGATATCGGCACGCTGGACGAGTTGCGCGTGATCGCGGCGGCGGTGATCGGCGGCACGGCCCTGTCTGGTGGCATCGGCACCATTCACGGCGCGATCCTTGGCGCTTTGATCATGCAATCGCTGCAATCGGGCATGGCCATGGTGGGCGTCGATGCGCCCCTGCAAAACATCGTCGTCGGCACTGTGCTGGTCGCAGCCGTTCTGATCGACATTATCTACCGCAAACGTACGGGAGCAAAATGATGAGCACGCCATTGGTCGAGTTGAAAAACATCTCCATCGCGTTCGGGGGCGTGCGCGCCGTCGATAACGTCTCCATTGATCTGCATCCCGGCGAGGTCGTGGGCCTTCTGGGCCATAATGGCGCGGGCAAATCGACGCTGATCAAGATCTTGTCCGGCGCCTATAAAAAGGACTCCGGTGTGATCAAAATCGAAGGGCAAACCGCCGATATCCAATCGCCCCGCGACGCGCGCCGCTACAATATCGAGACGATCTACCAGACGCTGGCTCTGGCCGACAATCTGGACGCGGCCTCGAACCTGTTTCTGGGGCGCGAGCTGACGACATCGCTGGGCTTTGTCGATGATGCGAAGATGGAAGCAGAGACGGCCAAGATCATGGCGCGCCTCAACCCCAACTTCAAAAAGCTGAAAGAGCCTGTCTCCGCCCTGTCAGGCGGCCAGCGCCAATCCGTGGCCATTGCGCGCGCGGTCTATTTCAACGCCAAGATCCTGATCATGGACGAACCAACAGCGGCGCTGGGCGTACATGAAACCGCCATGGTGGCGGAGCTTATTCAGGAACTGAAAAAGCAAGGTCTGGGCATCTTCCTGATCTCCCATGACACGCATGAGATGATGGAGCTATGCGACCGCGTTTCCGTGATGAAAAACGGCCAATTGGTGGGGACGGAGCGGGTCGAAGATGTGACCGAAGACGATGTTCTGTCGATGATCATTCTTGGCAAGAACCCGAAGAAAGCCGCGTGAAATGTATCTGGGGCTGGATCTGGGGACCTCTGCCGTCAAAGGCCTGCTGATCAACGGTGATCAACAGGTTATCGCAGAAGCTCGCGCGCCGCTGAGCGTGACCCGCCCCTATCCCGGTTGGTCCGAACAGGCACCTGCAGACTGGTTGAGTGCGACCTCCAACGTGATGTCAGCGCTTGGCAAACAGACCGATATGCGCGGCGTCAAAGCCATCGGGCTGTCTGGCCATATGCACGGGGCCACGTTGATCGGCAAAACCGGCGATGTGCTGCGCCCTTGTATCTTGTGGAACGACACCCGCAGCCATGCAGAGGCCGCGGTTTTGGATGCAGACCCGCAATTCCGCGCGATCTCCGGCAATATCGTGTTTCCGGGCTTCACAGCGCCGAAACTGGCCTGGGTCCAAGCGCATGAGCCTGAGGTGTTTGCGGCCACAGACAAAGTCCTGCTGCCCAAAGACTACTTGCGGCTTTGGCTGACGGGTGAAGCGGTGTCCGAGATGTCGGATGCCGCAGGCACCTCCTGGCTGGATGTGGGCAAACGCGACTGGTCTGACGCGCTTCTTGCCGCAACAGGTTTGAGCCGGGCGCATATGCCGAGACTTGTCGAAGGTGCGGCCCCGTCAGGTGGTTTGCGTGCTGCGCTCGCCCAGCAATGGGGCCTTAGCGCTGGCATCCCCGTGGCCGGTGGCGGCGGTGACAATGCGGCCACGGCTGTGGGCGTTGGCGTGACGCGACCCGGCGACGCGTTTGTGTCGCTTGGAACTTCCGGCGTTCTGTTTGCCGCAACGGGCGCTTACGCGCCTGCCCCGGAAACAGCCGTGCACACGTTTTGCCACGCCCTGGCCGACACGTGGCACCAGATGGGCGTGATCCTGTCTGCGGCTGACGCGCTTGAGTGGTACGGACGGCTAGTGGGGCAAAGCCCCGCCGCCTTGACCGGCGCGCTGTCTGGCACGACTGCCCCCGGTCGCGCGATGTTCCTGCCCTATCTCGGCGGCGAAAGAACACCGCATAACGATGCGCAAATCCGTGCCTCCCTGATCGGGCTTGCCCATGAAACCGACACGGCTGCCGGAACCCGCGCGGTTCTGGAAGGCGTGGCTTTTGCGTTGAAAGACTGCGCGGACGCGCTGGCTGCGACCGGCACCGAGATCACCTCCCTGATCGCGGTGGGCGGGGGCAGCCAGTCGCGCACATGGCTCGAGACGATGTCAAACGCGCTGCAAATGCAGATCGAATTGCCGGTCGCTGGCGATTTTGGAGCCGCTTTTGGTGCTGCGCGCCTTGGCCAGATCGCCGCAACGGGTGACATGTCGATTGCGCAAAAACCCAAGATCGCCGCGACGATTGAACCTGTTACTACGCTGGCCGGCGATTTCGCCGCCGCGCATGCCCGTTACAAAGACACCTACAAAGCCCTCAGGAGCCTGTCATGACCGACTTTTTCAACGCGATGCAGCCGATTGCCTATGAAGGCCCCGGCAGCAGCAACCCGATGGCGTTTCGCCACTACAACCCCGACGAAATAGTCATGGGCAAACGTCTGGAAGATCACCTGCGCTTTGCCGTCTGCTGGTGGCACAATTTCGCGTGGCCCGGCGGCGATCCCTTTGGCGGCCAGACGTTTGAGCGGCCTTGGTTCGGCGACACGATGGCGCGGGCCAAGATGAAAGCCGACGTGGCCTTCGAGATGTTCAAGATTCTGGGCGTACCCTATTATTGCTTCCACGACGCCGATATCCGGCCTGAAGGGTCCAATTTTAAAGAGAACACGAAGAACCTTGAGGAAATGGTTGATTACCTTGGGGAAAAGATGGCTCAGGGTGGGCCGAAACTGCTCTGGGGGACAGCCAATCTGTTCTCCCACCGGCGCTATATGGCAGGTGCTGCAACCAACCCTGATCCGGATGTGTTCGCGTTTTCTGCCGCGACTGTGAAGACCTGCATCGACGCCACCCACAAGCTGGGCGGGGAGAATTACGTCCTGTGG
>CAYGQQ010000170.1:0-3596 GCA_964352105.1 uncultured Rhodobacterales bacterium
GGCCCGAGTGATTGCCGAACTGTTTCTCTGGGCGTTCCGAATAGAAGCGCTTGAAGACTTTCGCCAATGCCTCTTCCGGGATGCCGGGGCCGGTATCCTCGACCACCACCAGAACCCGGTTGTCCCGCCTGCGCGCCCAGATCCGCACCGCATCACCATCCTCGCAAAAGGAGGTCGCATTGGTGATCAGGTTCACAAACACCTGCGCCAGACGCGCTTCCAGACCGCTGATAATGATCGGCTCATCGGGGATATCCTTGATGAACTCCACCCCACGTTCAGAGGCTTCCTGACCCAGATATTCGGTCAGGTTGGTGATCATCTTCATCAGGTCGAACTGTTCTTCCTCTTCCTTCACCAGCTCCGAATCCAGCCGGGACGCGTTGGAGATATCGCTAACCAGCCGATCCAGGCGCCGCACATCATGTTCGATCACATCCAGAAGACGGTTGCGCTGCTCGTCAGTCCTGGCAAGCCGCATTGTGCCCACGGCCGACCTCAGCGAGGCCAGCGGGTTCTTGATCTCATGGGCCACATCTGCGGCAAATTGTTCGTTCGCGTCGATCCGTTCGTAAAGCGCTGTCACCATGCCACGCATCGCGCCCGACAGGCGTCCGATTTCATCGGGGCGGGCGGTCAAATCGGGGATCTTCACACGGCTGGGCGTCATCTTGCGTGCATGTTTGTCACGGCCAATTTCGGCCGCCGCGGCCAGATCAGACAAAGGGTTCGCGATGGTGCTGGCCAGCACAAGTGACAGGCCAATGGACACCAGAATGGCAATGACGAACATCTGCAAGACCTGCTCGCGTTCGATCCGCACCAGCGTGTCGACCTCTCCGGCAAGCGTCGTCAAACCGATCACACCAAGGATCACGTCATTCTCAACCACAGGGGTCGCCACCGAAAACAGGCTCTCGCCGCTATCCTGCCGGCCGTTGCGCACAGCTGTTTTTCCGGCAAGCGCGTCCATCAACAGCAGGCGCGTCTCATCCTCGCCCGTGAGGCTGGTCACCTCCCCATCGGTTGATCCAAACAAAATTGAAATCGTGTTCCAGACCGAATTCAGGAAATCTGTAATGATCGTGCTGCTGCCCTCAGGCTGCAGGTTTTCGACCTCTTCAATGGGCGTGCGATCCTGACCTTGAGTGGTCGCGATCAGCTTGCCGTCCAGATCGTAGACATAAACATCCGTGCCCGGCGCGATATCAAGCTCCGCCAGAGTTTCAGCAGCATTCCAAAAGGCGGAGAGTGCAGGCTGTTCCGGCACCGCCACCTCGGTCGCAGGCGCATCTTCCCCTGCGTCGCCAGCTTCCGTACTCGGCGCGACAGGCGGCGTGGACTGGCCAAGCCGCGCTTCGAACACATCGGCAATCAGCTCCACTTCCGAGACCAACCCCGCCTCGCGCTGTGCAACAAGACTGTCGCGGAACGGGTTCACAAACAGCACACCCGAGACCAGCACGATCAACGCCAAAAGGTTGAACGTGATGATCTTGCGCGCCAAAGGCGACCGGTTCAGCGAGATCAGATTGCGTTGCGCACGCTTGGTCTGAAGCTCCGTCTCGACGGCCTCTTCAAGGTCCGTCCAGTCGTCGCCCATCACAAGATCAGCAGTGCGCCCGGATCGTCCGCGCGCAGGCTTGAGTTTCGACGAAGTCGCCATAATTACTCTTCGTTGTACCTGTAGCCAATGCCATACAGAGTTTCGATCGCGTTAAAATCATCATCCGCGGTCCGCATCTTCTTGCGCAAACGTTTGATGTGGCTGTCGATGGTTCTGTCATCGACATAGACCTGATCGTCATAGGCCACATCCATCAACTGATCGCGGCTTTTTACAAATCCCGGACGCTGCGCCAGCGCTTGCAACAGCAGAAACTCGGTCACGGTCAGGGACACATCATTGCCCTTCCACACCACCGTGTGGCGTAGCGGGTCCATCGTCAGCTCACCGCGTTGCATCACCTGAGATGCCTCAGGTTCCCCGCGGTCATCGCTTTCCATAGCTTCCTTGCGGCGCAACAGCGCGCGGATACGCTCCACCAGAAGGCGCTGGGAAAACGGCTTGCGCACATAGTCATCCGCGCCCATCCGCAGGCCCAGAACCTCGTCAATCTCGTCATCCTTGGAAGTCAGGAAAATCACCGGCATATCGGTCTTCTGACGAAGCCGCTGCAACAAGTCCATCCCGTCCATCCGGGGCATCTTGATATCCAGCACAGCCATATCCGGCAATTTGCGGTTAAAGGCGTCCAATGCGGACTGGCCATCATTGTAAGTTTCGACCTCAAAACCCTCTGCCTCAAGGGTCATCTGGACCGACGTCAGAATATTTCGATCGTCATCTACGAGCGCGATTCTCGACATTGTAGCTCCCACTTTCTGCTCAACTTTTTATTTTCGACCAATTTCTTCCGTCAGGCGTTTGGAATCAATGACTTTGTTCCGAATCACCCCCAGAGAGGCTCGTTTTTGCCTTTTCAGACGGAAGGTTTGACTAATTTGCCGCAGTCTTGCCGCAAGTTGGCCCCATGATAACGCTAACGTTGCCGCTAACGCCTATTTCGCGGGCCCCCGGCGCTGTTGTATACTGACCTAGGGTGCTTCGTCGGGGCACCCTGTCTGTTTTTCAGACATGAAACGTAAATTTTCCGCGGGCCAATGGCCCCGCATTTGGAGATCTTGTCATGATCAAAGGACGCGTTAATCCGTCTCAAACCCTGGAAACTCACGGCATCACAGGTCTCGCAAATGTCTACTACAACTACCTCGAACCAGCTCTGATCGAGGAAAGCATCAAGCGCGGTGAAGGCAACCTTGGTAAAGGCGGCACAATACTGGTGGAAACCGGCTCCCACACAGGCCGGTCGCCGAAAGACAAATTCACAGTGCGCACCCCATCTGTTGAAGACAAAATCTGGTGGGAAAACAACGCGGACATGACGCCGGAGCATTTCGATGTCCTGCATGCCGATATGCTGGAGCATATGAAGGGCGGCGATTACTTCGTCCAGGACCTGTTTGGTGGCGCAGACCCTGCGCATCGACTCGACGTGCGTGTCGTCAACGAGCTGGCCTGGCACGGCCTGTTCATCCGTCACATGCTGCGCCGTCCCGAAGCGCGCGAACTGGAAACCTTCACGCCTGAATTCACCATCATCAACTGCCCGACCTTCAAGGCCGACCCGAAACGCCACGGCTGCCGGTCCGAAACGGTCGTCGCGGTGAACTTCGACAAGAAGCTGATCCTGATCGGTAACACAGGCTATGCGGGCGAGAACAAGAAATCCGTGTTCTCGGTTCTGAACTACCTGCTGCCGGAAAAAGGCATCATGCCGATGCATTGCTCGGCCAACCACGCGCCGAACAACCCCGCGGATGCCGCCATCTTCTTTGGCCTGTCCGGCACCGGCAAAACCACTTTGTCTGCCGATCCGTCCCGCACCCTTCTGGGTGATGACGAGCATGGCTGGTCAGAACGCGGCACCTTCAACTTTGAGGGCGGCTGCTACGCCAAGACCATCAGCCTCAGCCGCGAGGCAGAGCCGGAGATTTACGCCACAACCGAGAAATTCGGCACCGTGATCGAAAAC
>CAYGQQ010000171.1:0-3592 GCA_964352105.1 uncultured Rhodobacterales bacterium
CATCATCATGCTGACCTGCGATGCCTTTGGCGTTCTGCCTCCCATCGCGCGGCTGACACCGGCGCAAGCCATGTACCACTTCCTGTCTGGCTTCACCTCGAAAGTCGCGGGCACTGAACAAGGCGTCACCGAACCGCAGCCAACCTTCTCCACCTGCTTTGGTGCGCCGTTCATGCCGCGCCGCCCGGAGGTTTACGGCAACCTCTTGCGCGACAAGATCGCCAAGCACGGCTCAAGTTGTTGGCTGGTCAACACCGGCTGGACCGGCGGCGCTTACGGCACCGGCTCCCGTATGCCGATCAAAGCCACCCGCGCGCTTCTGACCGCGGCGCTTGATGGCTCGCTCAACCAGGGTGAGTTCCGCAAAGACCCGAATTTCGGCTTTGAAGTGCCCGTAGAGTGCAACGGCGTCGCAAAAATCCTGCTGGATCCGCGCCGCACTTGGGACGACACCGACGCCTATGACGCACAGGCCGCCAAGCTGGTCGACATGTTCTCCACCAATTTTGAGCAATATGTCCCCTATATCGACGCGGATGTGAAAGCCGCCGCGATCGGCTGAAGCGCCAGTTAAAGAATGAAGCAACGCCCTGCGCGCACGCGTGGGGCGTTTCCTTTTGATCACCTCAGATCAGACGAAAACGCCACGGCGGATCAGGTTCAATCCAGCGATCAAGATGACCCATAGCGTTACGCTTCGAAACATCGCCTGATCGACCCGATCCTGAACCTTGAAACCCAGCCAAAGGCCAAGAAGCGCAGGCAGGATGAACGCCGCCGAAACTGGCATGGTCTGGGCGTTCAAGACGCCCGAATTCAAATGCGCCATGGCCAGAAGCACGGCAGCCATTCCGTAGACCACGCCTTGCACACGCATTTGCGCCTCTTTTGGGGTGTTGATCGCTGTCAGATAGGCCACGGTCGGCGGCCCCCAGATCCCTGAAATTCCCCCAAGGAACCCTGCCAAGGCACCGATCAGCATCTCGGCCACCTTGGACGGGGGAAACCGCGGGGTCCAACCGAAGACCTGAATCAGCGCAAAAATCGTGATCGGGATGCCAATGCCCAATAAAAAGACCCGGTCCGACAAGCTGCTGACAAGCTGCGCCGCCAGAACCAGCACACCCGCGCCTACGCCCAGAAAGACCCGGTATTCTTTGATCGCCCCCCACGCCGCGCGTGGGCCCTGGCGCAAGGCTTGCCAGATATTTGTCACCAATGTCGGAAGGATCAGACCAGCCAACGCCAGCTCTGGTGGCAAAACTAGCGTCAGCCCCGAAATGAACACCATCGGCATCGCAAATCCGACAACGCCTTTGATAAACCCCGCCAGCACGGCGACGAATGCGCCGTAAACCGCGAGGGTGGGTGATATTTCTAGCAGCTGCATCTCCATTCTTGCCTGATACACCCGGACGCCCCCGGAGACACCACGAAAATCGTCTGCGACATAATTGTTCAATTGTAGATATGAAGTTGAATTATTATTGCGCTGCGTCTGCGAAGGGATTATCAACCCACAAGCTGATATAAAGGATGCGACTCATGGCTCATGATGGACAAGATATGCCTCTGGAAACCGCGCAAACCACCATATTGCCGAACCTGCTGGAGCTGACCGGCAAATCCGTGCCAGCCGTTAATTCGGTTCTCGACAACGCCAAGTCCGTCTTGCGCGATCTTGTGACCGAAAACGACCGCATCTCCGGCGCTTTAATTGAGCAAAATCAAACAGCTGCCCATGGTGTCGCCTGGCTTGCAACCTACGCGCAATCCCTGACCCAGATGCAACGCTGGGCCGAAAAGCTGGACGCCGAGGGCAAGTTTGGCGAGGTCGAACAGCTGATCCATCAGATCGCATTTGGCGAATATCTCTGGCAGATTTATGGCGGCATCCCGATGTCTCAGGGGGAGATTCTGCGCCTGCAAGATATCGGCCTGTCTCAAGACGACCAACGGGCCATGATGATCCCGGAGATCATGACCCTGACCCAGCACGGCAACACCCAATCCGCGCGCACGCGACTTGTTGAGCTGATGCAGGAACATTCCGCCAACCTGACTGTCGGTGCTTCTGGCCTCGATGACGAGCTGGAGATGATCCGCGAACAATTCCGCCGCTTCTCCGTCGACCGGGTGGAGCCGCATGCCCATGACTGGCATCTCAAGGACGAACTGATCCCGATGGAGATCATCGAAGAACTGGCCGAAATGGGCGTCTTCGGCCTGACGATCCCGGAGGAATATGGCGGGTTCGGTCTGTCGAAAGCCTCCATGGTTGTGGTCTCGGAAGAACTATCGCGCGGCTATATCGGCGTGGGCTCCCTTGGCACCCGCTCCGAGATCGCAGCCGAACTGATCTTGTGCGGCGGCACCGAGGAGCAAAAGCAGAAGTGGTTGCCACAACTGGCCTCTGCCGAGACGCTGCCCACAGCCGTCTTTACCGAGCCCAACACCGGATCGGACCTTGGCAGCCTGCGTACACGGGCGGTGAAAGACGGCGACGACTACAAGATCACTGGCAACAAGACATGGATCACCCACGCCGCGCGCACCCAAGTGATGACGCTGCTAGCGCGGACCGATCCGGAGACCTCCAATTACAAAGGTCTCAGCATGTTTTTGGCCGAAAAGACCCCCGGCACCGACGAAGCCCCCTTCCCGACCGAGGGCATGTCCGGCGGCGAGATCGAAGTGCTGGGCTATCGCGGCATGAAAGAATACGAGCTGGCCTTTGATAATTTCCACGTCAAAGGCGAAAACCTATTGGGCGGTCAGGAAGGTCAGGGCTTCAAACAGCTGATGCAAACGTTTGAGTCCGCCCGTATCCAGACCGCCGCCCGCGCCGTTGGTGTCGCGCAATCCGCACTGGATGTGTCGATGCAATATGCCATCGACCGCAAGCAGTTTGGCAAGAGCCTGATCAACTTCCCCCGCGTGTCCAGCAAGCTGGCGATGATGGCGGTCGAAATCATGGTCGCCCGCCAATTGACCTACTTCTCAGCGGAAGAAAAAGACAATGACCGTCGCTGTGATCTGGAAGCAGGTATGGCGAAATTGCTGGGCGCCCGTGTCGCATGGGCCGCGGCGGACAACGGATTGCAAATCCACGGTGGCAACGGCTTCGCTTTGGAGTATTCTATCTCTCGAATACTCTGCGATGCCCGGATCCTTAACATCTTTGAAGGGGCCGCCGAGATACAAGCGCAAGTCATTGCTCGAAGGTTACTGGATTGAAGCTAACAGTTTTCTTGCTCGCAGCCCTGTTTGGACTGACGGAATGCAATAAGGATGAAACCATCTCGGCCTTTGTGCCGGATGGCAAAACTTGGCACGCAATCTCGATGAAGGGCCGTCCCTTTGCCTCGGAACTCTCTCTCGAATTCCCGGAAGAGGGCGTTATTCGGGGCAAAGGTCCGTGTAATTCCTTCTCCGCCGAACAAACGGAACCCTATCCGTGGTTCAATGTCGACGCGGTCGTGGCAACCAAAGCCAGCTGCCCCGATATTCAGGAATAATTTATTTTCTTTATGGGGCTGAGGATGTTCAACTAAATATATGTTGTAGGCAGCGTCATGATCATGAAGGACGA
>CAYGQQ010000172.1:0-3563 GCA_964352105.1 uncultured Rhodobacterales bacterium
GGCCGGGAGCCGGGATCTCAACCTGTTCAATGGAGAACGACTTGTCCCCTCGGTAGACGGCGGCTTGATGTCCCATATCAGGTTCCTTTGGTTTGGTGAGAAGACACACCGATGGTTAACAGTGACGGGTTATGAACCGCAAAGCGGTACAGCGATCCCTCCCCCGACCAAGCTCGTATTTAGCTCGCAATCTATCGGATGTGTAGGCAGGAGTTGAAACTTGTCGGTTGTCGACCAGAATCCGCGCGCTGTGCTAAAGGGTTCAGGATCGAGCTTCCGTATTGACAGGTAGCGACCAACAGCTACACTTTTTTCATTCAATGACAGCGCCTGAACAGATTTTGGGCAGTATTTTCTGCAGCCGAATAGCGGCCTGAGAAAAAGTTTTTTTTTGCGATCTCGCCCAGAATACCGCAGTGACGTCGCGCCTATTTAGAGGGGAAGCAAATTGGATCCTATCGTATCTTCTATTGTCGCGGCTGTAACGGCGGGTGCGGTTGCTGCTGGCAAAGACGTTGCCTCAAGCGCGGTCAAGGACGCCTATGGCGGATTGAAACAGATACTGACCGATGCCTATAAAGCGACTTTCTTTCCGGGATTGGAGAAAAACCCGACCTCGCAAAGCATCGAAGGCTACGCCGCCGAAGAGATCGCAAATAGCGATGCTGCGAAGGACGAAAAGGTTAAAAAAGCCGCCGAAAAACTGCTTGATGAGATCGAAAGGGACACGGCCCTACATTCTGCCCTTGAAAAGGTCGGCACCGTAATTCGCGACCTAAGGGCAAAACGCTCGATCATCATTGAACAGATCGACAGCTCCGGTGGCACATTGGTTGAAAACCTAACCGCCGAAGACGGCGACATTAACCTTGGTAAAATTACGTCAGGCTCTGGGGGAAAGTAGCCGGAGCTTCTCAGTTTTCTCCGCAAGGGGGAGCTCTGGTTGACCTAAAAAATGTAAATGCGGGTGGCGATGTTGGCATCAGCAATGTCGTCAACAATATCACCAACATCACCAACCAAATCGGAACACATGTCGCGTCGACAAGCTATCAACGCTCGATCCGAAGGTTTTTGCAGTACTATTTGGGAACGCCCAGCAAGCCGATGCCCTTTGGCGGACGGTCGCGCGAAATCAACAGGCTGAACACTTGGGTCAATGGCGAAGACACCTGCCCCGCGATGCTGGTCGCAGCCCCTGCAGGTCGCGGAAAATCTGCTTTGCTGGTACGTTGGCTCGCGCAATTGGAGACGAAATACAAAAAGGTTCTCGTCCCGATCTCCATCCGGTTTGAGACCAACCGCGCACCGTTGTTTTATCAGGCCTTCGCCGGACGGTTAGCCGATCTCTTGGGGGAGAAGCTGCCGCAAGCGCCGTCAGAACCTGCGCAATACTACCGTGACAAAGTGCTCGACTATTTCGAGCGGATCGTGGACTTGGGCACTCCCACGCTGATCGTCATCGACGGTCTGGACGAGGCGACGGGCTGGCGGTTTGATCCGGGCATTTTCCCAACAGAGTCATGCCCCACATTGAAGATCCTCGTCTCGGCACGCGTCCTTGTGGGTGATCACGGTCCGCGCAACTGGCTGCAACGGCTGGGTTGGGACCGACCGCCGGGCTATGCGCAGATCATTGAGCCGCGCCCAATTGGACGCAGCGGGATCGCTGAGGTTTTGGAAAGTATGGGCTGTCCACTGGATGGTCTGGCCACAGATATTGATGTGCTGGGAGAGCTGTTCCGGCTGACCGAAGGCGGTGACCCGCTTTTGTTGGAATTCTATGTCAGCGACCTTTGGGCACTGGGGGAAGACGCCTCCCGCCTGCGCCCAGAAGACCTCAAGACGATGGAGCCCGGTTTTTCAGCCTATTTCCAAAAATGGCTTGATGATCAGGGCGGCCTTTGGCGTAAGGACGAAAACATCAACCGCGAGATCATGGAATATCTGTTGTTGATCTTTGCCTGCGCCATGGGACCACTGAAATTCTCAGAACTGGAGACGCTTTTGCTGAAGGTCAAAGGCAGTGTGCCGTTGATTTCCCAAAAAACATTCGAGCCGCTTCAGCGATTTGTCGTGGGCGATGGTAGCGACACGGGCTATGCGTTGGCCCACCCCAAGCTTGCCGATTTCCTTAGAAACGATCATTTCAATGGCGGCAGTCACGTCAAGGCAGCGGACAAGGCCTTCAACGATTGGTGCCAGCAAATCGCCGCGCAACTGAACGCTGCAGAACTGGCCCCCGCCGATGCGCCCGCTTATCCGCTACTATATTACACGCAACATCTAAGCTCTTACTCTGGTGCGGATCAGATCGCCCGCTACCGCGAATTGCTGGAAGACGGCTGGCGATTGGGCTGGCTTGCACTTGAAGATGGTGAACAGGGCTTCGCGCGTGACGTCGCCGCCGCACTCGAAGCGCTTATGGCCTTTAGCGCGGCTGACCCGGCCCGCCTTGCGGAGCCCCGGGTCGGATTGGGCGGGCAATTGCGCGCGCTGCTCTGCCTGACATCGATCAACAGTATCGGGATCGGTATCCACTCCGAACTGCTGATAGAGCTGGTCAAAATGGGCATGATCCAACCCCGACAAGCATTGACCCTTGCCCGCCATCAACCAGCGTCCGGCAAGACAGACCTGTTTTTTGCGATCGGCGACGATCTGTCAGAAGACTTGGCCTCTGAGGCGTTTGGGCTTCTTCGCGAGATCAACGAGGACACGCTCCCATTTCGATACTATGAAGCAAATCTAGTCCTTATTTTTAAACTTCCGCCACATCATCGCCCGCAAGCGTTGGAAATTTTGCAGCGCGAACTTATTGAAGATAAGGACGAGAACTTTTCGTATTACAAGTTCGACGTATTTGCCGACCGGCTGCCTGAGGGCTTTATTGACAAGGTAAAGGCAGAACGCGATTTGCGCTTGAAGACGGATGACCCGGACCCGGTGGATCCCGTGCCAATTGAAACCCCCGCGCCTGACTGGGAAGAAGAAACGAAGTCTGACGCCAAAGCGGAAAACGGTGCCCGGTTTGCCTGGGCGCTTAGCATGCAAATCGAGGCCCTTGAAGTCGCGGATCACGACGCGATTGAAGCATTCTTGAAACTGGTCTCTGAACACCCATCGGTTTTTCAGATAACTCACTATTTCTGCGATGCTATCCCGGTGATTTTCAAACTCACCGACCAGCATTATGCGGCACAGATGATCGATCTCGCGAAACAGATCCCCGCAGAAGACAATTATTCAAAGGGAAAGTGCCTGACGGCTTTCCTGCGCCATGTTCCCGAAGCAACGCGCCTCGAACTTCTTGAATATGGGGTCGAGACCTTCGGCAAATATGAAGGGCGCGATTTCTTCGCGGCTGCCGAAACGGAAATCCCGCGCCAGTCCGTTCACGCGCTCTACACGGGATTGGGCGCATCCCAAGGGGTCGAAGCCGTTCAGGCCCTTGCGAACAGGTTGCCCTGGGCACTGCCGGAAACAGAAATTCGATACCTGATCGACCACTTTGACAAACGGGAAACCTATGATGCCACAAGCGCATTGGTAAAACTCGGGCC
>CAYGQQ010000173.1:0-3557 GCA_964352105.1 uncultured Rhodobacterales bacterium
CGTGAATTGGTGGATCACTTCATCAAAGCGCTGGGCATCAAGACCGCCAACATGGAACAACCGATCCGCGAACTGTCAGGGGGCAACCAGCAGAAAGTGCTGCTGGCCCGCTGGCTGGCGATCAACCCGGACGTGCTGATCCTGGATGAACCCACGCGCGGTGTTGACGTCGGAGCCAAGCGCGAAATTCAGGCTATCATTCGCGACGCCGTCGCCAAGGGTGTGGGGGTCATCCTGATCAGTTCTGAATTTGAAGAAATCGTCGAGGGCGCTGACCGCATCATCGTGCTGAACGAGGGTCGGATCGTCACTGAGCTGGTCAATCCCGGCATCACTGAGGACGCACTAGTGCGCGCATTGGCGCATACAGAGGGGCACGCGGCATGACCACCCAAGACGCTGAGATGAAACGGCAGGGCTCTGCCTCCTTTGAGTGGGGGGCGTTCCTGCGCAAAAACGGCGGGCTCGTGGCCTTGGCAGTCATCGTGGTCTTCAACATTATCGTCACGCCAAACTTCCTGCAAATGCAGACGCTGTTCGTAAATATCAGCCAGGTTGCCACCATTGCGATCGTGGCAATGGGCATGACGCTGGTCATTGCGACCGGCGGCATCGATCTGTCAGTGGGCGCGATCATGGCCTTGGCAGGGGCGCTAGCGCCGCTGATCTTCCTGTCGGAATTCGGCCAAGCCAACCCCGCTTTGGGCATCGCGGCGGCTATAGCCGTGCCGCTGATTGCCGCCCTAGCGTGCGGGCTGTTCAACGGCATTTTGGTGGCCAACCTTAAGGTCCAACCCATTATCGCTACGCTGATCCTGTTCATCTCGGGCCGGGGGATCGCGCAGGTTCTGACGAACGGCAATCTACAGACCTTCTCCAACCCGTCCTTCAGCTATTTGGGGACCGGAAAAGTGCTGGGCCTGCCGTTCCAAGGCTGGCTGGCGCTGGGCATCGCCTGCGTGCTTTACCTCGTTATGACCCGCACCACCTTCGGGCGCTACGTGTTGGCCATTGGCGGCAATGAACGCGCTGCAGAGCTGTCCGGCGGCCCGGTCAAACGCGTCAAAATCGGCGTCTACATGATTTGCGGCGCGTTGTCTGGGCTTGCGGGGCTGATCGTGGTCGCGATCAACTCCGCCTCGGATGCGGCGCGCAACGGAAACCTGATGGAGTTGGACGCCATTGCAGCTGCTGT
Source organism: uncultured Rhodobacterales bacterium (assembly GCA_964352105.1). GTDB lineage: Bacteria > Pseudomonadota > Alphaproteobacteria > Rhodobacterales > Rhodobacteraceae > Litoreibacter. Next base: position 1,196 of record CAYGQQ010000173.1, read on the forward strand.
CGTCGGTGGGGCCTTGCTGCAAGGCGGGCGGGCCCCGATCTTCGGCGCGATCCTTGGGGCCGTCATCATCCAACTGGTGAAATACACGCTGCTGGCAAACGGGGTCGAGGACGAGGTCGCGCTCATCGCCAAAGCCCTGATCATTCTCGCAGCCGTCTACGTGCAGCAAGCGCGGAAGGAATAACCCATGCTCGACACGGATGCTTTTGACCTGCGCAAGTTCCTCAGCCGAAACCCACAATCTGTCGCTGTTTGGGTTGCCCTGGCGGGGCTGATCGCGTTTGGCCTGCTGCGCTATGACAATTTCGGCGGCGCCTACAACATCACGTCCTTCCTGAACTACAATTCCATGTTCATCATCATTTCGGTCGGCATGTGCTTCGTTATCATGACCGGTGGTATCGACTTGTCCGTGGGCTCGGTCGCGGCCTTCACTTCTGTCATTGCGGCTTATCTGTCGCCCTATGGTATTCAGATCGCGTTACCCGGAGCGATCCTGGCGGGGATCGCATCTGGTGCAATCAACGCATTCAGCGTGGTGGTGCTGCGTATCCCGCCCTTTATCGCAACGCTTGCAACGATGCTGGGAGCCAAAGGCGGAGCCTTGGTGATCTCCGGCGCGCAAACGATCTCGGTGGATTGGGGGTCGAACTTTACCAAGATGGGAATGGAGAAAGCTCTGAACATCCTGCCATGGTCCATCGTCGTGGTTGGTATCGTGGTGGTCGTGCTATGGGTGGTCCTTGAGAAAACTTCCCTTGGCCGTACGGTGCTGGCCATTGGCGGCGGGGAAGATGCCTCCACCCTCATGGGCCTCAAAGTCACGCGCGCCACGGCATTCGTCTATTTGCTGTCGGGCGGATGCGCGGGCCTTGCCGGTGTGATCCTCGCCTCCGGCTTCGGAGCAGGCCAGCCATTGGAAGGGATTGGATGGGAGCTGTCTGCCATTGCCTCCGTCGTTGTGGGCGGCACGTTGTTGACAGGCGGGTTGGGCTCGGTAACCGCAACGGTCGCTGGTGCCTTGCTTCTGGGGCTCGTGTTCAACATCCTGAACTTCGAAAATGGGCGCGGCACAATCAGTTTCAGCGCCTATTGGCAGATGGTCATACGGGGCGGCTTCCTATTTGCGGTGATCTTGTTTCAGGCGCGTGTCATGTCCGGTCGAGCCGGACAAAAGGAGACAACGTGACCGCAATTTCATCCATTGATACGCGCTTGTTTCACATCCCTTTGGCTGAGGTGCTGGTGGATGCAAAGCATGGCGATCACCATTTCTTTGAACTGATCACGGCGACCGTTGCGCTTGACGATGGTAGCCAAGGTACGGGCTACAGTTATACCGGCGGTAAGGGCGGACACGCGATCAAGGCGATGATCGACCATGATCTTGCGCCTTTTTTGGTCGGCCAGGACGCCTCTGACGTTGAGGCGCTCTATGACGCCATGCAGTGGCATGTGCATTACGTCGCACGCGGAGGCATCGCGTCTTTTGCGATCTCGGCCGTTGATATCGCGTTGTGGGATCTGCGCGGCAAACGCAGCAGCCAGCCTTTGTGGAAAATGGCGGGCGGGGCTGGGTCGGAATGCAAAGCCTATTGCGGCGGTATCGATCTGGGGTTCGAACTGCCAAAGCTGCTGAAATCCGTCGAAGGATACCTTGAGCGCGGCTTTAACGGCGTGAAGATCAAGGTCGGGCGCGAAGACGACATCGACCGCGTCGCCGCCGTGCGCAACCTGATCGGGCCGAACGTCGCCTTCATGGTCGACGCCAACTACTCCATGAGCGTGGAGCAGGCGATCACCGCCGCCCGCGCCTTCGCGGAGCACGACATCGTTTGGTTTGAAGAGCCTACCATTCCCGACAATTACGACGGCTACGGCGAGATTGCTGACGCAACCGGCATGCCGCTGGCGATGGGCGAAAACCTGCACACCATACACGAATTCGAATATGCGTTCGACCGCGCCAAGCTCAGCTATATTCAGCCTGACAGTTCTAATTGCGGTGGCATCACAGGATTCTTGCAAGTCGCCGAGCTGTCGGAAAAACACGACATGCCTGTCTGCAGCCACGGGATGCAGGAACTGCATGTCAGCCTCGTCTCCGGCCGTAAGAACGCGGGCTGGATCGAAGTACACTCCTTCCCGATCGATGCGTATACGCGTCGCCCGCTTCAAGTGAAAAACTGCCTCGCGCAGGCCCCAGACACTCCGGGTACTGGGGTTGAATTTGACTGGGCCAAGCTTGACGCGGCCAATCTGTTAAACTGATCAAGGACCAATCCCATGACCACTTCCGCCGCCGTTTACCGAGGGGACAAGTCGTTCTCCATTGAACAGGTTGAGATCCCGGCTCCCGGCC
>CAYGQQ010000174.1:0-3466 GCA_964352105.1 uncultured Rhodobacterales bacterium
GTGCTTAATTTGCAACCAGAGCCAGTTCTTTCTTGCTCGGTAGGTATGGGCTCAATGCGGACGTTGCTTCAATCGCGCGAGTATCTATCTTCTTTCGCTCCGTATCTCTCCCACACTAATTTACCCCACTCACTGCGCACAATCACTGAACTTCAAACGCCTCAATAGCGTCCTTGAGTTGCCTTAACGTGTACCCTTCTCTGAGATACACCTGTTGCGTGACTCCTTTCCTCTCGTGCCCTACGATGGACTGATAAATCGGCTCAGCAACGCCAGCCTGTGCAAGTCTGGTGATCAAAGTATGCCTCAGTCCATGGAAAACATGCGCCTTGGATTTGATGCCAAGCGCAGGGGTGAGGGTGGAGTTGAACCACCGTCCAAGTAAACGGCCATATACGCACTCAGTAGCATGTCGATGTCTCACCTGTGTGACACACTTCAATTTGCTCTGTGTAAGGCTCTGTATTTAAAGGATATGGTGGACCCTAGCGGGATCGAACCGCTGACCTCCTGCATGCCATGCAGGCGCTCTCCCAGCTGAGCTAAGGGCCCTGATGCAGCGCAACGCTGCGGGGCTGTGTCTAGGCGGCTGCGCGGTTCAGTTCAAGCGAAAAAAACCGCGCAGGCCAATGTTCTAATATGGCCAGTGGTCAATTAATGGCCGGCGTTCTGTTGACGGTCACTGACCTGTTAAATGTCGTCGTCGTCATCGGCAGCGACATCGGCAAGTTCATCAAGGCTCACTGTGTCATCGTCGTCGTCGTCATCAAGTATGTCATCGCCCAGATCCGCATCCACGTCATCATCTTCCGCGTCATCGTCGAGCACGACGTCTTCATCCGCATCGACCGCGTTGTCCTTGTTCTGCGCATCAGGCTTGTCGGCCTGCATCGTGCGGGACTTGTTACCGGTCAGGCTTTCGAGCGTAAACTCATGCGCGCAATTCGGGCAGGTCATCGGGTTGTTTTTCAGGTCGTAAAAACGGGTCGAGCAGCTTGGGCAAGCGCGTTTTACGCCCCATTCTTCTTTGGGCATGATCGTCCTCTTATCTTTCGTCTGAGCGCGGTTTGTGCCAGTTGCCACAGGCGCGCGCGGCTGTCAAAGGCTTTCCCGGTCGGGATCAAGCTTTCAAGGTTTAAAACGGGCAGATAGGGCGTTAGCGTGACAAGTGCAATGGCCAAGAGGCCCCGATCGGTAGGTGCGGGCAGAAATGACAGAAATCCTTGAGCTGGGGGACCCCACAATTGCCGTCACGCTGAAGCGCGGTGCGCGTGTGCGGCGGCTGTCGCTGCGTATCTCTGGCATTGATGGCCGTGTGACGCTGACCTTGCCGAAACGTGTCAGCACCCGTGAGGCGGAAAGCTTCCTGCGCGAGAAAGAGCCGTGGTTGCGAAAACACCTTGCCGCGCAACCCGATCTTGTCCCCGTTGGTGTCGGCACGCTGATCCCGGTGGAGGGTCATCTGCGCGAGGTCGTGGAAGCTCGCAGGCGGTCCGTGGGGCTGTTTCCTGATCATATCGCCGTGCCTTACGGGGCGGATAAGGCCGCTGACCGGCTGCGTGGCTATCTCAAAACCCTGGCGCGGGACCGCTTGGCCGAAGCGTCCGTGCGGTATTCCACAGCACTGGGCAAGCCGTTCGGGCGGATCACCATGCGCGATACGCGGTCCCGCTGGGGCTCGTGCACGTCAGAGGGCAATCTGATGTATTCCTGGCGGCTGATCCTCGCGCCAGCGGACGTTCTGGACTACGTGGCAGCCCATGAGATCGCCCATCTGGCAGAGATGAACCACTCCGCGAAATACTGGGCCGGGCTCGGGCGTCTCAAACCAAACTATGAGCCCCCGCGCCAATGGCTGCGCAAACACGGCGCAGAGCTGCACAAGTTTCAGTTTTAGTGCGACACTGCCCCGCTTTGGGTTGTTGACCTGTCCGGCGAATGTGATCACATTGACCGCATGTTGATCCAACCAAAAACCAGCGGCTCGGAAGGGCAAGCGCCCACGGGGGCCGCCAATGATCTGATCTACAGATCGCTTCGCAGCCAAATCATGTATGGCGAGGTTGCGCCAAAAACCGCGATGACCCTGCGCGGCATCGCCTCCGATTTCAAAGTGTCTATGACGCCCGCGCGGGAGGCTGTGCGCCGTCTGGTGGCGGAAGGCGCGCTGTCGCTGTCATCATCGGGCCGCATCTCCACGCCGGAGCTGTCTTATGACCGCATCGAGGAACTCGCCGCGTTGCGGGGCCTTCTTGAACCGGAACTGGCCGCGCGCGCGCTGCCGCGGGCCCATAATGCGCTGATCGACCGTCTGACGGCGCTCAATGTCACGATTTCGGATTGTATCAAAGATCAGGACGCCGTGGGCTATATCCGCTCCAATCTGGAATTTCACCGCACGCTTTACTTGCGCGCGCAAGCGCCCGCGATGCTGGCACTGGCGGAGACCGTCTGGCTGCAAATGGGGCCGACGATGCGCAGCCTGTATGGCAAACTGAACCGGACCGAGGCCCCAAGCCATCACAAGCTGATCCTGTCTGCGTTGAAAGCAGGGGACGAGCCCGGATTGCGCGTCGCCGTGCGGGCCGATGTCACCCAAGGATTGCGGCTTCTGGCGCAATGAATCAAACCAAAAACGTGCCCGCGATTGCCCCCGCAGTGGGCACAGCCGATATCGATGCCGCGCGCGCGCTGTTTGCCGAATACGCCAATTTTCTGGCCGAGGATCATGGGATTAGCCTTGAATTTCAGGGCATTGAGGAGGAGCTTGCCACCCTTCCGGGCAAATACGCGCCACCGCGCGGCGCGCTGTTTTTGGCGAAACTGGACGGCACTGCCGTGGGCACGATCGCAATCCGACCCTTTGATACGACGACCTGCGAGGTCAAACGGCTCTACGTGCAACCGGCCGCACGCGGGCAGGGGCTGGGGCATAGACTGACGGCAGAGATACTGGCAACCGCCCGTGCGCTTGGCTACACCCGCGCAATTCTTGATACAGGCGGCTTTCTGATTGCGGCGCAGCGCCTATACGAGGACTTCGGCTTCACCGATATCCCCGCCTATTATCACAACCCCATTGAAGGCGTGCGCTATATGGGCTGCGATCTATAGATCACGAGTGGATCGGCCCGTCCCCGCAGGCAAGTGCCGCTTCGCGCACCGCCTCTGAATAGGTCGGATGGGCGTGACAGGTGCGCGCCAGATCTTCGGCCGCCGCACCAAATTCCATCGCCACACAGACCTCATGGATCAGATCGCCCGCCATCGGCCCGATGATATGCGCGCCTAAAATCCGGTCAGTGTCCTTATCGGCCAGGATCTTCACGAAGCCATCGGCGGCAAAATTGGCCTTCGCCCGCCCGTTGCCCATGAAGGAGAATTTGCCGACCTTGTAATTGCGCCCCGCCTCTTTCAGTTGCTCTTCGGTGGCACCGACATTGGCAACCTCAGGATGGGTGTAGAT
>CAYGQQ010000175.1:0-3393 GCA_964352105.1 uncultured Rhodobacterales bacterium
CACCAATCCGTGGTTTCAGGAATGCGGCCCGCGGGTCATCTCCGCGAACGAAATCGTCAGCTTTGACACCGATCTGGTGGGCGCATATGGCATTTGCTGCGATATTTCCCGCAGCTGGTGGATCGGACCGGACAAGCCCCCTGCCGATATGGTCTATGCGATGCAGCACGGGGTCGAGCACATCCAGAAGAACATGGAGATGCTGAAACCCGGCGTCTCGATCAATGAACTCTCCGCGAACACCCATGTCCTTGATGAGCGGTTTCAGCAGCAAAAATACGGCTGTCTGATGCATGGTGTTGGCCTGTGTGACGAGTGGCCGCTGGTGGCCTATCCCGGCAAGCACGTGCAAGGTGCTTTCGATTACGAGCTGCAACCCGGCATGACACTTTGCGTCGAGGCCCTGGTCAGCGAGGTCGGCGGAGATTTCTCCATCAAGCTCGAAGATCAGGTGATGATCACCGAAGACGGTTACGAAAACCTTACGAAATACCCGTTCGATCCAGCCTTGATGGGCCAATAACGGAACGCAAACCCTCACGGGCGCGCAACTCTGCTCACCATAACGTGATATGGCGGTCACATGGCTTGAGTTGTTGGGGCAAGGTCTCCATCCTTTGATCTCACGTTGGAAGGCACCTCGTATGGGCATGGAAAAACTGACATTCACCGGACATTCCGGGCAAGCCTTGGCTGCGCGCCTTGATATGCCGGATGGGCCGCATTTGGCGACGGCGCTGTTTGCCCATTGCTTTACCTGTTCCAAGGACATCCCCGCGGCGCGCCGCGTCGCCAGCCGTTTGGCCGCGATGGGCATAGCTGTGCTGCGCTTTGATTTCACCGGGCTGGGCCATTCAGGTGGGGAGTTCGAGAACACCACGTTTTCTTCCAATGTCGCCGATCTGGTCCTGGCCTCACAGCATCTGGAGGCTTTGGGCAAGTCACCCACACTTCTGATCGGACATTCCCTTGGCGGCGCTGCGATCCTGCGCGCGGCCGAACAAATTCCGTCCGCGAAGGCCGTTGTGACCATCGGCGCGCCGTTTGACCCCGGTCATGTCGTGCATAACTTCAAGGATCATGTCGACCGGATCAAACGCGACGGCGTGGGAGAGGTCATGCTGGGCGGCAGGCCCGTTCGCATCGGCCGCGACTTCGTGGAAAACGTGTCGTCTGAAAATCTGGAAACCGCCGTTGGATCGCTGAAAAAGGCGCTTCTGGTTCTGCATGCGCCGAAAGACACGACCGTCGGGATCGAGAACGCAACGCAGATCTTCCTGCACGCGAAACACCCCAAAAGCTTCGTCACACTGGACGATGCCGATCATCTGGTCACTCGCCCAGAGGATGCCGAATACGCCGCCGAAGTGATCTCTGCCTGGGCCGGGAAATACCTTGACCTTAGGCCTCCCGCGCCACCGATTGGTGCGCCGGAAGGCATCGTGCGCGTGGCTGAAGCTGACCCGAACGGCTTTCTGCAAGATGTCAACGCAGGCCCGATCCACCACACCTATGCCGACGAGCCGCTGGCCTATGGCGGCACCAACAAAGGCATGACGCCCTACGGTCTGCTGGCCGCGGGTCTTGGTGCCTGTACCTCCATGACGATCCGCATGTATGCGCGGCGCAAGAAATGGCCCCTGACCCGTGTCTGGGTCGATGTGACCCATAACGCCATGCACGCCCAGGACGCAGGCGGCCCGTCGAAAATTGACCAGTTCAATCGCGAAATTCACCTGGAGGGAGAGCTCGACGAAACCCAACGCGCCCGCCTTCTGGAAATCGCCGACAAATGCCCGGTGCATAAAACGCTGGAAACCGGTGCGGAGATCAGGACAACGCTGGCGAACTGAGAGGGTTTTGCGGCGGTTTGGCTAGGTGGCCGCTCTGAGTCCAAATTGGTCACTCGCGAGTCTGAACGATGCAACTGCTATTCAGTCACAGGGAAGTTAGTCTCGTATGCTTTGACAACATCGCGGATTGTTCTAAACCCGATTATTTCAGGGAGCTGTCCCGCTAGAAAGGTTCGACATGTCAGGGCCGCGTCCCGGGTCTTTGCCCCGATAAGCCCATCAACTGGTCCTGGGTCACATCTGAGTTTTGTTAAATGATCCTGCAATCGTGCCACCAGTTCGCGTTCTTCGGCACCATACAGACTAACGCCCTTGGTGATTGATACATCTCGAACGTTGAACCGAATTGGCGTGGGAAAATCTGTGAATTGAGATGGCTTCGAGTATTTCTTCCATTCAGGGCCAAACCCTTTCATCACAGGTCCAAGAGCGAACTGGATCTTTTTGGGGTTCATCGTTCGGCCCGGTTCGCACTCGTTGGTGATAAAGCAGAAGTCCGGCCGATTGGTAGGGGCCCCCTCCTTTAAATAGACAATGTTGTCATTGCATTTCACAACCACCCAACCCTTATTGTCGTTCGCCCATCTCGTTTTCAGTGAAAAAGTATTCCAATCCTTTAGATCTTCAATGGAGAAGCATGGCTGTCCAAGGAAGGTGACACCACGCGTTCCATCAAGCTTAAGCATATAAACGAACGACTTTTTTGCCGGTCCCTGCCATTGAGCAATGTGGAGCCGACTGTCTTGAGAAGAGGGCAAGTTCCCTGCGGCATGGCTGTTGTTCCAAACTTTATAGGAAATTGGATCCTGTGCTCGAATGTCGAACTTGTACTCAACCCGCTGTCCCAGACCCTCGGTGAAGTGTCCGGTTATGACAGATCGGACATTGCCATTGGGGCAATCTGACTCGCCGGACCCATTGTTGTAACCAACATTGGAACATTCGCGAGCCACAATCTCAAATGTTGTGATGCCGTTGCTTGTCATGGGTTTGGTCGAGCCATTGAAGGGACTAGGCCTTAAACCGGCAGGATGCGTATCCGCAACGACGCCGAGAGGAGTTACGGCAACCAAGAATGCGCTAAGTAACCCAGCGGCCAGTTTGTAAATATCCATCTACTTTTTCCCCACAATTTGTTTTGTCAATCACCCATAAATGACAAACTGAACATGCGGCGATACCATCGCATCCTCACGGTCTACATAAAATATACACGGTTCGGGAAAGTTGTTAACCGAAACCTTGCGCTGCTATTGGGTAGTCTCTGCCAACGCGGGCTGACATCGCAAACGGATCGCTTAGGGCTAGTATCGCGTCATAGCGCACCAAAGGCCGCTCCGTCCCGCAGACCAAACCCCCACCCCCTACTCCGCCGCGACTTTCTCCTTCGCGACCAGCATCTCCTTGAGGTAATGCCCGGTGTAAGACCCCTCGACCTTGGCCACTTGCTCAGGCGTGCCTTTGGCGACGATCTGGCCGCCGCCGTCGCCGCCTTCGGGGCCGATATCGATGATGTGGTCGGCGGTTTTCACGACGTCGA
>CAYGQQ010000176.1:0-3296 GCA_964352105.1 uncultured Rhodobacterales bacterium
CGTTCAACAGAAACCGCGCTGTTTCCGATCCGACCTGTCCCGTTCCGCCAATTATTACGAACATTCCGATCTCCTATACAAACCTTGAGCGGAGTTTAGCGGACGGTCTTGTCAGAATGTGTCAACAATGTTCAGTCAGACATTGGCGTGCGGTTCAAGCTTGCGATAGTCGGCAAGCAGCCTGTCGCGGGACCTTGGAATGTCGAATTCCAGCAAGGCCAGACTGTCCAGTCGGTCGATGCGAAAGTGGCGGAATGCATCGCGCAGCTCACACCATGCTGCAAGCATTTCAGTCTGATCGAAAAAGCCGAGTGCGACAGGCCAGACGACACGGTCGTTCGGAGCCTGATCGTCGGTACGATATGCGACTTTCAGCTTTTGGTGTTTCCGCATGGCACGTCTTATCGTTGTCAGCTCGTCCTGACGCTCTGTTTGAGCCGGACCCACTGTCAGGCCGTTCCCCATCATCTGTGCTTCAGCCTGGTTTCCCATCCCGTTCGCGAATTTCAATAATGCCGTGTCCGCCGCTTTCGTCATCTCGCCATCTCGCCTAGCAAGGACGAAGCGCAGACCTAATGGAAGGGCATCCGCCTCATCCCGTGTGAACGCCATAAACGGCAAGAAAAAGCCTGGGCGCAAGATGAAGCCCGTGCCTGCCTCGCCTTCAACCGGAACACCCAGTTCCAATAGAGTTTCCATATCTCGATAGATGGTGCGTTCTGAAACGCTAAACTGATGCGCAAGGCTTTTGGCGGTCACGGCCCTGCGACTTTCCCGAAGAGACTGCAGGAGTTGAAGAAGTCGACCTGATCGATGCATCTGATAAGCATAACTGGACTTGGCAATTGCCGAAAGGCAGCAAAGTCCCCGATGTGTCAATTCCAACGTCGGTCCATGTCGCGAGTTACGTGAATGGCCGCTTGTCACGCTGCGTGGCAGCAGAGAGGTTTTTGCCTTTGCGTCAATATCTACGCTGCGAGCGCGCGCAGCAAGAATCCAACTCTTCCGCTATGGGCTCTCTGCCGCCATTAGATTGAACGCAGCATCTTGTGATATACAAGCTCGGTCAACGTCGGGTTGTCGATGTGGGAGGGCATGGCGGATCGGAGGATCAGTCATGGAAACACCAAACTTACCTGCCATTCGCGCGCTACGCCCCGCTTGGAACAAGGGGCGCATTGTCGGGCAGAAACGACCGCTGAAGCCCAAACACGTGTGGGCAATCAGAGTTAGGCTTGAGCTTGCCGAGAACCACCGCGATCTTGCGCTTTTCAATCTGGCCATCGACAGCAAATTGCGTGGCTGCGATTTGGTCAAAATGAAAGTGGTCGATGTCATGGCATCTGGCCAGATCAAAGAGAGGGCGTCAGTGTTGCAAAGTAAAACCCAGAAACGCGTGCGCTTTGAGATTTCCGAAGGTAAGAGCGCCTCGCTTACGAAGTGGATGGCAGATCCGCTGATGGTCGGGTCCGAGCATCTCTGGCCTGGCCGCTTCCACGAGCGTTTGCACATCTCGACCCGCCAGTATGCTCGGATCGTTCGGGACTGGGTTTCCTCGATTGGTTTGGAAGTGACGGCATATGGAACCCATTCGATGCGACGCACGAAAGTCACCCAAATATACAAGAAGACTGGAAACTTGCGGGCGGTTCAGCTGCTGTTGGGTCATACCAAGATGGACAGCACAGTGCGATATCTGGGCGTAGAGCTCGAAGATGCCCTCGCTATCGCTGAAGCCATTGAAATCTAGCCAATTGGGCCGTCTGCAGGGACGGCCCAAAGCCGCCGTCCAGCGATAACTCACGTTGCTGCGGTCGCATTCCGCATTGCTGCCGTTCGTGCGATGTGCAGCATTCTTGCTAGGCCGCATGGCCGCAACGCTGACAAATCTACCGTTTAAGCCTATTCAAGGCCGGCCATGCGGAGCTCCGATGCCAGCTTTTCGGTGATCACTCGGTCCTTGAAAGGCTCATGCCGACAAAACATCTTTAGCGAGAAACTTGGATGCGCATTGCGCAACTCCCTCACCGTAGCGCTAGCGGCCTCTTTTTGTCCGGCAAGCCCAAGAGCTGTTGCTAGCAAAGTAAACCCGTAGACAGTGCCGGGAACCCGTTGTCGATAGTCTCTTGCCAACGAGACAGCTTCGGCGTGCTCGCCAAGCAGGCTAAGGCACTGCGCGAAGTAGAACAGCGTGTCGTCTGCGACGTAAGGCGCTGCATTGATATGCTCGCGGAAAATATCTCGGGCTCGGTCAAAGTTTCCAGCATAAAGGTGAACCCAGGCGGTAATCGCGCGCGTGTACAAAAAACTGGGCCCAGCCAAATAGGCGTCTTCGGCCCGTATGGCTGCACGATCATAATCCCTCTCTAATACAAGAAGTGCAGAGTCTACTTGAATGACATCTGGATTGTTTGGGGCGTCTGCAACAAGCGCGGTCACAAGCTCGCGGCATTTTTCCAAAGACTGGGCCGGATCCGCGACGTGGCTCGAACGCCCATCAAACCAGTAAGTCCAAGCTTCGCCAACACGCGCATCCAGATAACCTGGATCATGAAGCAGTGCTTCATTATATAGTTCACGGGCAGCGCTATTGCCGGTTGCGGTGTATTTGAAATGCTCCAACACACCCTGATGAAAATACTCCCAAGCTTTGACGCTTCGCGTACGTCGGTGGGCCAGTCGGGCTGCTTCGCCTTCCGTCAACGCGACTTGAGCCTCCGCGATGATCTGGCTTGTAATGTCGTCCTGGATTTCGAAGATGTCTTCAAGCTCTCGGTCGTAGCGCCGTGAGAATAAAGTCTCCCCGTTTGCTTGCTCCAGAAGCTGTGTTGTTACGCGCACTTTGCCGCCGGATATCCGAACTGATCCCACCAGTACTGTTTCGGAGTCGGCATTGGCATCCTGAGAAGGCGATTTTCGGTTTTTGAAAGAATAACTTGAGTGCTCTGCTGTTACATCAAGTTTGCGCAGCATGGATAGGCGCGTGACCAGGTCCTCGCTTAAACCTTCTGCGAAAGCTACGTGATCGCTGTCGCTGCCAATTGCTTTGAACGCACGAATGAAGATGCTTCGTCGAGGAGGGTATTTGGGTGAGGCAGAGGCCCTCTGAATTGGCTGGCCACATAGCCTATAACCTTTCCGCGGCAGCGTCTGAATGATTGATTGTTCTCTATCTCCAAGAGCTCTCCGAATTTCGGAGATACACTGAACAAGGCTGTCGTCAGTGACAAAAGTGTCGCCCCAAACCGCCTCCAGTAGGTCGTCTTTGCCAACCACTGCCGAGTTGTGCAGCGCGA
>CAYGQQ010000177.1:0-3229 GCA_964352105.1 uncultured Rhodobacterales bacterium
GTAGTGGCTGAACGCTTTGTTTGCGTCGGCCATTTTATGGGTATCTTCACGTTTCTTGACGGCGGAACCACGGGAGTTCACGGCATCCATCAATTCACCTGCAAGACGCTCTTCCATGGTGTTTTCATTGCGCGAACGTGCGGCTTTGATCAGCCAACGGATCGCAAGGGCCTCGCGGCGCTCAGGGCGGACTTCGACAGGCACCTGATAGGTTGCACCACCCACACGGCGGGAACGAACTTCTACAGATGGTTTGATGTTGTCGAGGCTCTCGTGGAACACTTCCAGCGGGGACTTCTTCATCTTGTCTTCAACACGATCAAAGGCGTTGTAGACGATGCGCTCGGCGGCAGACTTCTTGCCGTCGATCATCAGGTTGTTCATGAATTTGGTCAGAACGCGGTCACCAAACTTTGCGTCTGGCAGGACTTCGCGCTTTTCGGCGGCGTGACGACGTGACATCTACTCTTCCTCTTACTTCGGACGCTTCGCGCCGTATTTCGAACGACGTTGCTTACGGTCTTTGACGCCTTGGGTATCCAGAACACCACGCAGGATGTGGTAGCGGACACCGGGAAGGTCTTTCACACGACCGCCACGGATCAGAACCACGGAGTGCTCCTGAAGGTTGTGGCTTTCACCTGGAATGTAGGAGATGACCTCGAAACCGTTTGTCAGGCGAACCTTGGCAACTTTCCGCATCGCGGAGTTCGGTTTCTTTGGTGTCGTTGTGTAAACACGTGTGCATACGCCACGTTTTTGCGGGCATTGCTCCAAGTGCTGGGACTTGGAGACTTTGCGTTTGGGCTGACGCGGTTTGCGGATCAGCTGTTGGATCGTCGGCATTAAGGACTTCCCCTTGTTTGCTTGCTTTTCTGGGACGCGCGCGCGCCCCGCTTCTGTCGGTGCCCAAAAGGGCTATCGTTTCTGCTTCAAGTTCGCGCGTCCGCAAACCAGAAGAACCGCAGCGGGTTACCCTACCTGGGATCCGCGCGGTGGTTTTACAGAGGATCAGGACTAAAGGCGCCCGGATCGTGACCACATAAATTTTGAGTGCAGACAGGGCGTTCCCCCACCTGAGTGCGCGCGTAATAGGCGCTTGCGGACGAGGTGTCAACAGCCAGCAAACAAAGCGGGAGGAATATGTGATTGCGGCGCGTTTCCGGTCTTTTTCACATATGCCACGCGGGGCCACGGAACCACAACTCCGATGGCTTTAATCATTTGGTAGACCAGATCTGCGTAAACAGGGTTAGCGACGCATAAACCCAAGGTATGTCTTAATGACACGTTTACGAGGAATCGGAATATTAGCCGTTTTGGTCCTGTCCGGCTGTGGTGGCGGCGGTGGTGATGCGCCCCCTACCCTGTCCCCTGAAGGCATCTTGTTCGTAGCCAAAGAAAACAAGCTTGTTCAAAACCTCAACACCGCAATGGCGCTGCCAAGTTTCACTCCAAACCTGCCGAATTCCGGGACAGCGAATTATGCGGGCCAGGTGGGTGTCAATTTGACCGGTACAACTGGTAATGCCAGCATCGTTGGCGACATGGCGTTGGCCGCGCAGTTCATGACGAACTCTGTCACCGGCTCGATGAGCAATTTGCTGGCGGAAGATTTTTCATCCGCTGGATATCAACAGCTTGGTGGCAGTCTGTCGATCAATGGCACCTATGACGTTTCGGCAAATATCACCGCTGATCTAACCGGCTCGGTCACCTTCGACAATGCAGGTGCCACTGAAACCGCGATTGTGGACATGGACATGACCGGAGCATTTTCAGAGGTTGAGGACCCGACAGGCAATCCGGCACAAGCCGCGCAAATCGTAGGTGGCTCCATCACGGGCAACGTCACTGGTGATATTCTGCTGACGGTCACCGGCGGCTCTTTCATTGGGGAAAACACCGCAGAGCCTAATCCTGTTCTCAGCCAGTAACTTCAGCCCTGCACCTTATTGGTACGGTAGAACGTGAATAGCCCAGCTGCGACGATGATTGCGGAGCCCAGCAACATCAGATTGTCCGGCCAGTCGCCAAATATCAGAAATCCAAGCATCAATGCCGCGAGCAGGCTGGCATAGCGGAACGGGGCCACAAAGCCGATCTCCCCCACGCGCATGGCCGCGACACTGAAAACGTAACCGCCGATGACGAAGAACGAAGCACCGGCAAGCTGCAAGCCTGCTTTCTGGCTGACGGGCACCCAGTCTTTCCCGATCGACATCGCACCCATGAACAACGCGACGCCGATAACCGCATGTAGCGCCACACGGATCGTCGGCACAGAACGGGTCATCTTGCGCGCCGCCAGATCCCGAACCGTGACACAAGCCACAGCAAGCAACGCATAGACTGAGTAGATCGTAAAGCCGTCGCCGCCGGGCCGAACGATGAGCAAAACACCAATGAGACCCGCAATTATCGCGCTTATCCGGCGCCAGCCAACTGCCTCCGCTAGAAAGACAGCGCCTGCCAGTGTGACGGTTAGCGGCAGCGCCTGGATAATCGCTGTGACATTGGCGATGGGCATATTGAACAGGGCCGTGATGAAGAAATATGCGGCCCCGACTTCAGACACCGTTCGAATTCGAACAAGGACGCGATCTTTTCGGGCGATTTCCACGCGGAAGGCTCCCTGCGACTTCGCCAAAACGAAAAGCAAGGCGATCACCACGATTGAGCGAAGCAGGACGGCTTGATGGACTGACAATTCATCCGACAATGCCTTCATGAACGCGTCGTTGATCGTGAACGCGCTCATCGAGCCCAGCATGAACAAGGCACCTTTGGTGTTGTCGGATATTGCCATAAATCCGCGCTATCACCTGATTTGACACCTGACCAGCACTGAATGTCAGGCCCAAAAGCAAAAAGCCCCACTCAGATGAGTGGGGCTTTCCTATTTCTTGCGAGAACTGCGACTTATTCGTCGCGGCTTTCCTCGGCAACGATATCCGCTACAGCTTCCATCGGAGCCTCATCAGGAGCGGCAAGCGCCAGGGCTGCTTCGGCCTCGGCCTTGCGCGCCTCGATGACGACATTGTCGCGATCGGTTGCAATTTTGCGCATCTTTTGCGTCGCGCCACCTGTCCCGGCGGGGATCAGGCGACCTACGATGACGTTCTCTTTCAGACCAATCAGCTTGTCACGTTTGCCTTGTGTGGAGGCTTCGGTGAGAACCCGCGTGGTTTCCTGGAAGGACGCCGCCGAGATGAACGAACGTGTCTGC
>CAYGQQ010000178.1:0-3140 GCA_964352105.1 uncultured Rhodobacterales bacterium
GGGGGCCTGTAGCTCAATTGGTTAGAGCAGAGCGCTCATAACGCTTTGGTTGCGGGTTCAAGTCCTGCCGGGCCTACCAAAATTTCCTGCCAAATTTTTGCAGAACGTTATCGCGGCAACACGATATCGGCAGCAAGCCCGCCCAAAGCCTCGCTCTCGCCAAGCCTGAGCGTGCCGCCATGGCTGCGCACGATATCAGCGGCAATGGCCAGCCCCAAGCCCACGCCGCTGCCCTCGTTCTGGTTGCGCGCGGCGTCAAGGCGCGCGAAAGGCTTCAACGCCTCATCACGCAACTCGGGACTTATGCCAGGCCCGTCATCCTCGACCGTGATCCGGATGGCTTTTTCCAGCACATGCAGCGACACCTCCGCGCGTTTGCCATAGCGCACGCCATTGCCAATCAGGTTCTCCAAGGCACGCCGGATGGACATCGGTCGGATTTTCACCTGAACATTGTTCTTGGGCATCTGCGTGGTCTGCACCTGCCTGCCAGAGCGTTGGGCGTCTTGCACCACCTCCACCACAAACCGCGTGATATCTGTGCGCGCCAGTTCTTCACTGGATTCCTCTTTGGCAAAGTCCAGAAATGCGGTGATCAATTGCTCCATCTCCAGAACATCGCCGCGCAAAGCCTGGATGTCCTTGGTGTCTTCCTGCATAGACAGCCCAAGCTTCAGGCGCGTCAGCGGCGTGCGCAGATCATGACTGACGCCCGAAAGCATCAAAGTGCGTTGCTCCATATGCCGCTCGATCCTGCCGCGCATGTTCAAAAACGCGTTCCCGGCAGAGCGCACTTCGACAGCACCGCCGGGGGAGTAGGGCTCCACCCTGCCCTTACCGAAGGCTTCCGCGGCACGCGCCAACCTTCGGATCGGGCGCAATTGGTTGCGCAGAAACAAATACGCGATCAGCGTCATGAAAATGCCCGTCAACACCATCAAAACCAGCAATTGATGTGGGTTGGACGCCGAGACGCGACGGCGCGGAAAACTCAATTCCAACGGGCCCGCTTGCGTCTGCATCGACAACAAAACCACCTTGTCATTGTCGCGCAGGTCGACGCCTGCCAGGTTCGGAAACCGCGCTGCCAGCGTCTGCGTGATGATACGCCCCGACAGGTCATAAAACAACCGCCGGTTGCGCACGTCGCGCCCGCCGAGTGCGGCATCGATCTGCAATGCGTTCGCCGTTTTCAAAAGCTCGGCTTCGGGGTCGTCTGCCTGCTCAACGGCTTGAATAAGAAACTTAATCTCAATCGCGAGGTTTTCCGTCATCTGCTGCGTGACGTCTTCATAAAGCCGTTGAATAAAGCCGAAGGACACGACAAGTTGCACGGTAACAATCGGCACCAGCAAAATCAGCGCCGCCCGCCCGTAAAGCGATCGTGGAAGGTAGCGTTTGATTGAGAACCATGACATTTTCGCGATGGTATGCCGGAGACAGGAAAAGGGAAAGAGGGATGGTGTCAGTGGGGGACTTCAATCCAAAAGCGGGCAAGCCGGAAGCACTGGCACCTGGTCTCAGGCGACTGCTTGCGCCGAACCCCTCCCCCATGACCTTTCGTGGCACCAACACCTATCTTTTGGGCACGCGCGATATCGCGGTCATTGATCCCGGCCCGCCCGATGACGCGCATTTGCAAGCGATCTTTGACAGCCTGAGTGCCGCGCAACGCATCAGCCATGTCGTTGTCACCCACAGCCATATCGACCACTCCCCCCTGGCGATGGTTCTGGCGCAGATCTCCGGCGCGAAAGTGCATGCCTTTGGCGACAGCCGCGCCGGGCAATCCGCTGCGGCGCGCGGGCATACCGATATCGGCGGCGGCGAAGGCGTGGACCAGACTTTCATGCCCGATGTCTTTGTCCCC
The DNA here is from genome assembly GCA_964352105.1 of uncultured Rhodobacterales bacterium. GTDB lineage: Bacteria > Pseudomonadota > Alphaproteobacteria > Rhodobacterales > Rhodobacteraceae > Litoreibacter. The sequence continues at coordinate 1,871 of CAYGQQ010000178.1, forward strand.
CATCGCGGCGAGATTTCCGGCAGCGACTGGACCTTGAGGGCCCATCACACGCCCGGCCATATGGGCAATCATCTCAGCTTTGAATGGCTGGAAGGTCGCGCGCTCTTTAGTGGCGATCTTGTCATGGGCTGGGCCACATCCATGGTGTCGCCTCCCGACGGTGATCTGAGCGATTTCATGGCGTCTCTCGCCTATCTGTCTGATCTGAAAGAGTGTGATGTCTATTACCCCGGCCACGGCGCACCGGTTTTTGAGCCGCAAAAGCGTGTCGCGGAATTGACCGCCCACCGGCAAAGCCGGGAAGGCGAGATTCTGGCGCATCTGAACGCCGCCCCCGCTACACCCGGTGATCTGACGCGCAAAATTTACGCCGATGTGAACCCCGCGCTCTGGCCGGCTGCACAGCGCAACGTCATGGCGCATCTCATTGATTTAACGCATCGCAAACTCACCGCACCACAGGGCGAATTCTCCCAACATGCGACGTTTCAATTGGAATAGAATTTTTCCTGACAAACCCCCTTTACGCTCGAAATACGTCTTGATATACGCGACGAACCGTTCCGGCGTAGCTCAGCGGTAGAGCAGTTGACTGTTAATCAATTGGTCGTAGGTTCGATCCCTACCGCCGGAGCCAATTCCTCTCTCGGAGAGGCTTATTCTTCAAGCATAGTTGGCTTTCCTTCGTCACCAAGTTACACATCTTGGTACACAGGAGGTACACATGGGGCTGGTATTGAAGCATGTGAAAAGAACACCAAACGGTGGATACGAATATCGGCGCAGAGTACCGAAAGACATTATTGATACAATCGGGAAACGGGAATTTAAGAAAGTCTTAGGTGCGAGTGAGCCTGAGGCTCTACGTCAATACCCGAAAACCCACGAAAGTGTTGAACGCCAGATTTCTTCGGCAAGGCATCTCCATAAACGGCGCAAGCTAGCTGCAAACGGAGAACTCGGAGGGCTAGCTCTCAGAGAAATCGTTGAGGACAAGGTCGCAAACCTGCTCGCAGGCTCTACAAACCCCGATGAAATTCGTGAGATCATTGCCGACAACCTACTCGAAGGTTATCCACGCGGTCCAAGCGACGGCAACTCCGAAGGGGACCCAATAGATGTGCCTGAAGTTGATCGACTAGCAATACAACTATTGCGCGACCCTGATGCTCCAAGACCCGCACCAACGCTACAGGATGCATACGAGCTCTATATCAAAGAGAACTTAGCCCCTTCGAAAGCCGATGAGCATAGGAAGGCAAAACAGCAC
>CAYGQQ010000179.1:0-3104 GCA_964352105.1 uncultured Rhodobacterales bacterium
AAGGCGGTGAACATGAACATCAGGATTTTGACGCGGTTGACGGGAACGCCGACATAACGCGCGGCTTGTGCGTCACCGCCAGCGGCGAAAATCCAGTTGCCGAACCGGGTTTTCGTCAAAAGGTAGTGGCCAAACACCACAAGAACTAACGCCCAGACGATCAGCATCGGGATGCCATCGACGACCGGTTGGCCTGCGCGGGTGCCGCGATCAAACACGGCGATCAGACCGTTATCGCCCATCCATTGAAAGATGAAGCCGCCGATTTTGCCGCCGAAAAGCGGGGCGAGCCAATCGCCTTCTGCCGCCTCGCGGATACCGCCGATGATGGTTTTACGCTCGATTGTCTGCGGCAGGAAAATGGTGAAGCCACGCAAGATGAACAGAAACGCCAGCGTCACGATGAAGCTTGGCAGGCCGGTTTTAACCACGATCAGGCCGTTGAGGCCCCCCAGCAGCGTGCACAGAATGAAGGTCAGGATAATGGCGAGCCAGATCGGAAAGCCCAGCGTCACACCCAGAATGGCGATCATCATACCGGCAAAGCCGATCATGGAGCCCACGGATAGGTCAAATTCGCCCGCGATCATCAACAGGCACGCGCCAACCGCGATGATCATAAATTGTGCCGAGACAACCGACCAGTTCATCACGCCTTGGGAATTGAACATGCCGCTGTCGAAAGCAAAAAGCGCAAAGAAAGTGAAAACTGCGATGGTGCCAACAATGCCACCCAATTCTGGTCGGATGAGGGCACGCCGTAGCCCCGACATCTCTTTTACGCGTTCGTCGCCATTGGCCGTATCAGACATCTTCCTGGTCCCCCCGATGTTAGATGGAAAAAGGGCGGCACCCCTCATCAGGGGAGCCGCCCAAAGTCTTACTTAGCGATATTCGCCAGCAAATTCTTCAACTTTGCCAAGCGCGTCTTTTGTAACGAACCCGGGGCCAGAGTTGATGTTGTTACCTGGAAGTACGCCGTAACGGTCGTAGTTGGCCAGAATCACAACTGGCAGGTACGCCTGCAGGAATGGCTGCTGGTCGATACCCCAGTTGATCACGTCTGATTTGATCGCTTTCACGATTTCTGTGCCCAGATCGAATGTGCCGAAATAGATGTCACCAGAGATACCCATTTCTTCAACTGCCAGAATGGTCGGGTCAGCGGAGGTTGGGCCGAGTGTCAGGATCGCATCGGTTTCAGGATTTGCTGTCAAATAGGCGATAACGCGGTTCTTGATTTCTGCCGGGTCTTGTCCGGAATCGATCATGCTGTCGCCCAGATCTACGCCCAGACCATCCGCAAAGCCGCGGCAACGTTCACCAACAACCGTGTTGGAGATAACGTGGTTCACGCAGACAAAGGACGCAACGCCGTCGCCTTTGGCGCGCAGACCAGCAGCGTAGCCAGCGTCATATTCAGGCTGACCCACGAACATTAGCGCGCCAACGTCGCGTGTTTGCTCAGGTGTGCCGGAGTTCATGATGATCACGTTGATACCTTGATCGACAGCCGCTTTGATCGGACCGCTCAGCACGTCAAAATCAGCAAGCGTCGTGATGATGCCGTTTGGACCGGATGCTGCTGCCTGCTCGATGATGCGGGCCATGTCTGCCAGATCACCGGTTGGCGGGTTGCGATATTCAACGTCGACGTCCATTTGGTCGCCAGCAAGCGCGATCCCGTTCTTGATGGTGTTCCACCAGCTGTCAGAGTCAGGCGCGTGGCTGACAAGCACATATTTCAGTTTCGCATGACCATCAGCCAATGCGGTTCCGGTCATTGCTATCGGTGCCAAAGCAACCGTTGCCGCCAATGCCAGTTTTGAAAGAAGTTTATTCATTCGTTCCTCCCTAGTTGAACGCAGTATGCGCGGTATCCCCGCTCCATGACATAACGTAACCATAGCTGGCGCAATTTTGCAACCGGTTGCAAACAATAATTGAGGTCTTGGCTTTTTTCTCCCGAAACGTCGCCGTAGAGTGGACTTGGCAATTGGAGGAAATGCACAATAACATGGCAATTACCTTGAAAGATGTAGCGCAGCGGGCGGGGGTCTCGCGCTCGGCGGTTTCGCGGACATTTACCGAAGGTGCGTCTGTGTCGCGAAAGACCCGCGACAAGGTCATGGCAGCGGCAGATGCATTGAATTATCGGCCGAATTTTCTGGCGCGCGGCTTGTCGACAAATCGGACAAAACTGATCGGTCTTGTCTCAAACAACTTTCACAATCCGGTGTTTCTTGAGGTATTTGACCTATTTACGCGGAGCTTGCAAGAGAAGGGCTTGCGCCCTTTGTTGGTTAATCTGAGCGATGAAACCAACCCTGCGCAATCGATCGAGATGTTGCGCCAGTATAGTGTTGATGGCGTGATTGTAGCCTCCTCAACGCTGCCGCCGAAGTTCTCCAAGATGTTTCGCGACAGCGGAATTCCCGTGGTTCACACATTTGGTCGATATTCCGAGAACCCCGACGTGCACACAATCGGGATCGACAATGTCGCGTGCGGGCGCATGGCGGCAGAGGCGTTGTTGGCGAAAGGATATCGTCACGTCGGTTACCTTGGCGGGCCTGATACAGCGACCTCCGCAATTGACCGATTCGAGGGTTTCAAGCGCGTGATGGAGGCGCGGGGCGACGTTGAAATGGTGCATCGTTTCGCTGCTGCGTATTCGTTCGATGCCGGGCGAACCGCGATGTTGCAAGAGTTGTCGAATACCCCGGCCGCGGCGTATTTCTGTGCTGATGATGTGTTGTCCATCGGCGCGCTTAGCGCGGTTCAGCAATCGGGTCGAAGAGTTCCTGAAGATATAGGGATTATCGGTTTGAACGATATGGAAATGGCGCGTTGGAACAACATCAATCTGACGACCATCCGCATGCCGATTGACGAGATCGTCAAATCCTCAGTGGAGCAGGTTGTATCGATGTTGGATGAGCCGGAAAAAGCACCTGCTGCGGTGCTTTTTCCCTGCCACGTCGTTTACCGCAATACGTTGAAATAGCTAGCGGAACATCGGCGGGCGCGCATCGAGCCAGGCACCGTTTTGCTTGCCCGATTGCGCAACCGCAAAGACCGCCGCCATCGATCGTAACCCGTCT
>CAYGQQ010000180.1:0-3085 GCA_964352105.1 uncultured Rhodobacterales bacterium
CCTACAAGATCATGGCCGAGAAAGGCATTGATCCGGCCTCTGTTCAAGGTTCCGGACGCGACGGGCGGATCATGAAGGAAGACGTGGCGAAGGCTGTTGCGGTCCCCGCAGCACCTGCCCCCGCAGCCCAAGCGCCCCGCGCGCCGGTGGCCGCAGATGATGCCGCCCGCGAAGAGCGTGTGAAGATGACGCGCCTGCGCCAGACCATCGCACGCCGTCTGAAAGACAGCCAGAACACCGCCGCCATGCTGACCACTTATAACGAGGTCGACATGGGCGCGGTTATGGATTTGCGCACTGAATACAAAGACTTGTTCCTGAAAAAGCACGGCGTGAAACTTGGCTTCATGTCGTTTTTCACCAAGGCCTGCGTGCATGCGCTGAAAGAAGTCCCGGAAGTGAACGCCGAGATTGACGGCACCGATGTGGTCTACAAAAACTACGTCCATATGGGCATCGCCGCTGGCACGCCCACGGGTTTGGTCGTCCCGGTGATCCGCGACGCTGATGCCATGAGCTTCGCCGCCATCGAGAAAGCCATCGCCGAAAAAGGCGCCCGCGCACGCGACGGTAAATTGAGCATGGCGGAGATGCAGGGCGGCTCGTTCACGATCTCCAATGGGGGGGTCTACGGCTCGCTTATGAGCTCTCCGATCCTGAACCCGCCGCAATCGGGCATTCTGGGCATGCACAAAATTCAGGACCGCCCGATGGCCATTAATGGCGAGGTCGTGATCCGTCCGATGATGTATCTGGCGCTGAGCTATGACCACCGGATTGTCGACGGCAAAGGTGCCGTGACGTTCCTTGTGCGGGTGAAAGAAGCGCTGGAAGATCCACGGCGGTTGTTGATGGATTTGTAGAGTTGGCGGATACCAAGAAATTGTCCGATCGGTTCAATAAACTGCTGAAGGGGCAAACCGTCGAGTGGGCACGAATGGACAACGAACGTATGATAACGGTTCGATTTAATGATGGTACAACCCTTTATGTGGATGTTGATGACACTGCAGAAGGCCCCGCGAGACTTGAAATCAGTATTACTGGCGGAAAGGTCTGAGTCCTGATGTCTTTCGAAGTTGGTGAACGGGTTGTCTTGAAATCATTCGATAGACAACGCGTCGCTCCACCTCAAGCGCGTGATGACGAAAACTATTGGCGGCTTGTCGGTTCGCGGGGAATTGTTGCGTCCAAACAAAGGCGATTTGTAGTAGGAAATAGCGGCTGTAAGGAGAGGCTGTTGATCGTCTTCAATGAAGATATCACGGAACTAGGTCTGGCGTGTCACAATGAGCAGGCAAACAGCTTGTGGATTTCGATTGATGACTTGGAACAACTCTCAACAAACTTTGCCAGCGACGGTCCCGAAATTGACTAGTCGAATGAAACCAGCTCAATGTCCCGCGCCCAAGCCGAGGGGTGGGCGAGAAGCGCCCTCTCCGTCAAACCAAAGGTTTGCCTCTGGCAAAACGGGGGAGGTTCGGGCGCGCCCGGCAAGGCCGGGCAAACAGAACAAATGACACAGATTAGCAAGATAGTTAAATGACCACCGAACTCCACATCCTCACGCTCGCGGCGCTTCTGCAAGTGGCCCAAATCCTGCTCTATACGGTCGTGGGGAACTTGCAGGTGGACCCAAAGAAGGTCTTCGGGCCGCGTGATGATATTGGCAAGTTGCCGATTGCGACGGGGCGGCTGGATCGCATCATCAAGAACCACACCGAAGGGCTGGTGATGTATGCGGTTGCGGCGATTGTCGTAACGCTGACCGATCAATCCAGCGAGATGACCCGCATCTGCGCCCATGTCTATCTGGTCGCCCGCCTGCTTTATGTTCCGGCTTATTTGCAGGGGCTGGCCCCTTGGCGCTCGCTCATTTGGGTGGCCGGGTTCAGCGCCACCGCTCTCATGCTCATCGCGGCGCTGCTATGACCGAAGCCCGCCCTGCCCGCCGAAACATGCCCGACAGAAGTCCGACGCAAGTCCGACAGCTATCCGACACGCAAAACGCGCCAAAAAATGGTAAGGAGACACCCCATGTCCAGCCCCACGACAAAATATGATGTCATCGTAATCGGCTCCGGTCCGGGGGGCTATGTCTGCGCCATCCGCTGCGCGCAACTGGGCTTGAAAACCGCCTGTGTCGAGGGGCGCGAAACCTTGGGCGGCACGTGTTTGAACGTCGGCTGCATCCCGTCGAAAGCGCTTCTACATGCCAGCCACCAATTGCATGAAGCGGAGCATAATTTCGCCAAGATGGGCCTGAAGGGCAAAAGCCCGTCCGTCGACTGGAAGCAGATGCTGACCTACAAGCAGGAGACCATAGGGGCCAACACCTCCGGCATCGAATTTCTGTTCAAAAAGAACAAGGTAGACTGGATCAAAGGCTGGGCGAGCATCCCTGAGGCGGGCAAAGTGAAGGTCGGCGATACAATCCACGAGGCCAAGAATATCGTCATCGCGTCAGGTTCCGAGGTGTCCACCCTGCCCGGCGTGGAGATCGACGAGAAGATCGTTGTCAGCTCCACCGGCGCGCTGGAGCTGGGCAAGATCCCCAAGAAGATGGTTGTGATCGGTGCGGGTGTGATCGGGCTGGAGCTGGGCTCTGTCTACAAACGTCTTGGCGCTGAGGTAAAAGTGATCGAGTTTTTGGACGCAATTACGCCCGGCATGGACGCGGAAGTGCAACGGCAGTTCCAAAAATTACTTTCGAAACAAGGAATTGAGTTCCAATTGGGCGCAGCCGTGCAAAGCGTCGACACCAAAGGCGGCAAGGCCAAAGTGACGTATAAATTGCGCAAAGATGACAGCGACCATGTGGAGGATGCCGATATCGTTCTGGTGGCCACGGGGCGCAAGCCGTTCACGGACGGTCTGGGGCTGGAAGCTCTTGGCGTGGCGATGGAAGCGCGCGGACAGGTCAAGACGGACGCGCATTGGGCAACCTCCGTCAAAGGCATTTACGCGATTGGCGACGCGATCACCGGGCCAATGCTGGCCCATAAGGCGGAAGACGAAGGCATGGCCGTGGCAGAGACGATTGCAGGGCAAAAAGGCCATGTAAATTACGGGGTTATCCCCGGCG
>CAYGQQ010000181.1:0-2980 GCA_964352105.1 uncultured Rhodobacterales bacterium
TCCCGACCTCTCGATTATGAGTCGAGCGCTCTAACCAGCTGAGCTACCGCGCCATTTGGCGGGGGATAGTAAAGCCGGGCGGCGGGGTCAAGTCGTAATCTGCGTTCGCGTGCTTGCATTTCCTTTGGCGGACCTTACAAATTTCAACGCAAAGGAGAATTCTCATGTCGTTGATCGAAGACTTGTCCAAAGCCGTGGGGGCCACCCAGGTCCTGCAAGGCGACGATTGCGCCAAATATCGCAGCGACTGGACGGGGCACTACGTAGCCGACCCCGTTGCCGTCGTGCGCCCATCGACGACGCAGGAAGTCAGCGACATCGTCAAAGCCTGTGCCGCATCGGGGACCCCAATTGTTCCGGTCTCTGGCAATACCGGGCTGAATGGCGGGACTTATGCCAAGGATTCGGTAATGATCTCCATGGAGCGCATGAACAAGATCCGAGAGATTCGTCCTGACGCGCGTATCGCAATTGTCGATGCCGGTGTCGTGCTTGATCAGTTGCGAGACGCGGCGGACGCGCAGGACCTGTTGTTTCCATTGAGCTTCGGGGCCCGTGGATCAGCGATGATCGGTGGCGTTCTATCAACAAATGCAGGCGGCTCAAACGTTTTGCGCTACGGATCGACGCGCAGCTTGTGTCTTGGACTCGAAGTGGTGCTGCCCGATGGTCGGATCATGGATTTGATGAGCGAGCTGCACAAAGACAACTCAGGCTATGATCTGAAAGACCTGATGATCGGGGCGGAAGGCACGCTGGGGCTGATCACCGGGGCAGTAATGAAGCTTGCCCCCAAGCCGCGCGCCTATGCAACCGCCACTGTTGCAGTTCCGAAATTGGATCAAGCCCTTCGTCTTCTCCACGATCTGCAATCAGCCACGGGTGGGATGGTCGAAGCGTTTGAATATATGCCACGACCCTATGTCGCCCGCCATGTCGATATCATTGAAGGCGCCCGCGAACCTTTCGATGAGAAATACGAGGTCAATATTCTGGTCGAGGTCGGTGCCATTGCGCCTCGAGATGCTGACCCTCAAGAGGATGGAACGATTCCCGTCGTCGAAAACTTGCAGATGGTTCTGGCCGAGATGATGGACCGCGGGGAGGTTCTGGACGCAGTGGTGGCCCAGAACGCCGCGCAACGAACGGAGATGTGGAAGCGCCGCGAGGATGCCGCAGAGGTGGTTCTGACCTTACGTCCTTTGCAAAACAACGATGTTTGCGTACCGGTCGACAAAGTCTCTGACTTTCTGGACGCGATGACGGCGCGGCTGCGCGACCTTGACCCTGATTGCGTCGAAATGGTCGTCAGCCATTTGGGCGACGGCAATATCCATTACTCTCTGCACCCCACCAGCGAAGATTTGAAACCTGCCTTGATGGAAGCGGTGGAGGATGTGACCCTGTCGCTTGGCGGCTCATTCTCTGCTGAACATGGCATCGGGTTGACGAAACTACCCTCCATGATTCGGCGAAAGGATGCCGTGGCGATGGCCGTCATGCGGGCGATCAAGGCGGCCCTTGATCCACAAAACTTAATGAACCCCGGAAAAGTTCTGCCCCCGGCTTAGGCCGCCTAGTGGGTCATCCAGTCAAAGAAATCATCTGGCGCGCGGGCCTTGAGGCGCAAACCAACTGCGCGGCCCATCTGGGCACCGTCTTCCACAGCGGCGGTTTCAACCTCGGCCAAAGCGTCTGAGCCGTCGGGGCGCAAAACCTCGCCTCGCAATTGAATTGAGCCGCCATCCAACACCGACAGTCCCGCAATCGGAGTTTCACAGGAGCCATCAAGCGCAGCAAGGAAGGCGCGTTCACACGCCAGACGCTGACCTGTTGGTGTGTCGTGGATCGCTTCCAGAAGTTCAGCCACGCGCGTGTCATCTGCGCGACGCTCGATCCCGATAGCACCTTGCGCCACGGCAGGCAGCATATCCTCGGGCTCAATCGCGCCGGAAGCAACATCGCTCATGCCGAGCCGGTTAAGACCAGCCATTGCAAGAAACGTGCATTTCGCCACGCCCTCTTCCAGTTTTCGCAAACGGGTTTGAACATTGCCGCGGAACTCGACAACATTCAGATCAGGACGACGGTGCAACAGTTGCGCGCGGCGGCGCAGGCTGGACGTGCCAACCAAATCCCCTTCGGACAGATCAGCAATGCCTTTGGCATGGGAGGACACAAACGCATCGCGGACGTCTTCGCGAGGAAGATACGTGTCCAGAAGCAGCCCGGCAGGTTGCTCCACCGGCATATCCTTCATCGAATGCACTGCGATATCGATTTTGCCCGCCAGCATGTCTTCTTCGATCTCACGCGTGAACAGACCTTTGCCGCCGATATCTTTTAACGGGCGATCCTGAATGGCGTCGCCAGTGACCTTGATCACGACGATTTCAAAAGCGTCTTCGGGCAGATCGAATGCAGCAGACAGCCGCGCGCGGGTTTCATAAGCCTGCGCCAAGGCGAGCGGCGATCCGCGGGTACCAATTCTAAGGGGAGCGGTCGGGGTCGGTAAATTCAGTGTCATAAAAACTGTCTAGCGGCGTAAACTTTACCTGACAACCTCAGTCTTGACATCATGTGGCTTTCCATTGACCAAAGGGGCAGGACAAAGGAAGAGACGAATGGCTGAACCGAAGAAACTGATGCGCGCGCTGGCGGGTGAAACCCTTGAAACCCCGCCGATCTGGATGATGCGTCAGGCTGGTCGCTACCTGCCCGAATATCGCGCAACACGCGCGCAAGCAGGCGACTTCTTGTCACTTTGCTACAACCCCGAGCTTGCCGCCGAGGTGACCTTGCAACCGATCCGCCGCTACGGGTTTGATGCCGCGATCCTCTTCGCTGACATCCTGTTGATCCCGCAAGCCCTGGGCGCTGATTTGTGGTTCGTCACCGGGGAAGGGCCGCGTCTTTCAACGATCACCGGCGCGGACGGAATGGCAAAGCTGAAAGGGGCATCCGATATCCACGACCACCT
>CAYGQQ010000182.1:0-2950 GCA_964352105.1 uncultured Rhodobacterales bacterium
TCGAACTGGCCGAAGAAGGCATGACCATGCTGTGTGTGACCCACGAAATGGGCTTCGCGCGTCAGGTCGCCAACCGGGTTATCTTCATGGATGCCGGCCAGATCGTTGAACAAAACGAGCCTGAAGAGTTCTTCAACAACCCAAAATCAGAGCGGACGAAATTGTTCCTCAGCCAGATTCTGGGTCACTAAATTTCAGTGCAAGATTAGCGAAAGCCCCGGCAGGTCCGGGGCTTTTTCTTTTGGGGCTCAGCCGTCGCTCAGATCTTTTGGGACTACGAAATCGATCAGCCGACCTTTGGAGAAATCCATATCCCGCCAACTGTCCACGTCAGCCTCCAACACGGTCGTTGCCCCGGTGGGATATTGGGTGAATTTTGGATGCGTGGGCCGCGTCGGCAACAAAAGTGTCGCCAACGAAGAAATTCCCGGATTATGGCCAACCACCATCAGATCACCGGGCGGTGCGCGCTTGATCTCTGCCAGGATCGTATCGGGGGAGGCATGATAGAGCCCGTTTTCGAAAGACACCTCGGGACGCTCCGGCATGTCTTCTATCGCCAGTGCACAGGTCCATTTTGCGCGCTCTGCGGTAGAACATCTCACCGCTTTAGGAACATGTCCCATGATCGTCAGCCAGTTGCCGATCTTTGCGGCCGCAAGTTTGCCAGAATTGGTTAACGGCCGGTCGTGATCGTCAAGGTTCAGATCGTCCCAATCGGACTTGGCATGGCGTGTCAGGATTAGTTTCAAAGCTCACCTGTGAAATTGTGACATGTGATAAGCGGATTGTTCTGCCAACCTGCCATAGCTTTGCGACACGGGGCAAGACCGCCTGACACCACATCCTAACATTTTGTTTTCCCGCCCGTTTTCCGTGTCGAGATAGGCATGACATTTCGGAACGTCATAACCGTCAGATGTTAAAGCCCGCGCATCGCAGGCGCTCAGGCAAGGTTGCGCGCAGGTGGCGCAGGGGCAGGGGTCGGGGCGCGGCAGGTCCAGAACGTCGGGCAACGCCAACGCGCCGCGATAGGACACCATCAGCCCGGCCTTCTGGTGAACCAGCAGCGACACCGGGCTTTGCCACGCTTGCCCTGACCGCAGCGCCCAACGGAAAAACGGCTGAAAGGGAGGCCCGCCAAATGGGAATAGTGCAGCACCTCCGAGCGCGTCCGCAAGCCCGCCGATAACCCGCGCGGACCAGCGATCCATGGGATCAGGGGCCTTGTCATTCCATTCCGGGCTGGACGTGAAGGCGGGCCAAAACCCCGGCTCTTGCGGGCCCAGCAGGATCAGCGTCTTTGTGCCCTCAGGCAGCGCGTCATCGGCGCTTGCGTGAAAGCCGCCAAACACATCCAATTGGAGTTCTCCGGCAAGGCGGGCAACCTCTGCGTAGGTCATTTTCTGAAGAAAGGCAGGGCGAGGCTCCAGCCCAGTTTCGACGGACGCTCATCCTGCCATTGCAGACCGATCGCCATGTCCTCATGGCCATCATCCGGTTGCGCTTTATAGGTGCCAAAGATCTGATCCCAGATCGACAGCGCAAACCCGTAATTTGTGTCATGCTCATCACGTGTCACCGAATGGTGCACCCGGTGCATATCCGGCGTGACAAGCACCCGGCGCACAATCGCATCAAGCCACAACGGCAGTTTGATATTGGCATGATTGAACATCGCGGAGCCGTTGAGGATGATCTCAAACAGGATAATCCCAAGCGCGGAGGGTCCGAGCAGGTAGACCAGTCCAATTTTCAAGATCATCGAAAAGGCGATCTCCACAGGGTGGAACCGGATCGCGGTGGTGACGTCGATATCGACATCTGAATGATGAACTCGGTGAAAACGCCATAGAAACGGGATTTTATGGGTGATCAGATGTTGCGCCCAGATGATGAAATCAAAGATCAGGATCGTCAGCAGAACCTCAAACCAGACCGGCAAGGTCAATTGGTTAAACAGCCCCCAACCGTTCTGGCCTGCGTCTATCGCGGCCCCAACGGCCAGCAAAGGCAGCGCAAAAGCCAGTGCGCGCAAGGTCAGCGTGTCCAAAACGGTGATTGCCCAATTGGTCGACCACCTGCGTGCCCGTGTTTGCGTGCGTGCCCGACGCGGCGCGAAGGTCTCCAACGCCGCAAAAAGGGCAAAGAGACCCAGAAAGACGCTCAGACGAATAACAGCTTCGTTTTCCATGCGCTTGAACCTACGCTTTCCGCACCACTTCGCAAGAGACGCAGCGCCGCAGTCCTCGCACATTTCGGTGAGTGCCTAGTGGCGAATTATCGAACCGGCCCCGTGATCGGTAAACAACTCCAGAAGGCACGCGTTTGGGGCCCGCCCGTCCAGAATGACCACCGCGCGGACGCCATCAGACAAGGCTTTCAAAGCGGTTTCTGTTTTGGGGATCATGCCGCCTGCGATGACGCCCTTTTCGGTCAGGGATGTGATGTGGGCCGCGGTCAGCTCTGTTACGACCTCGCCGTTGTCATCTTTCACTCCGGCCACATCGGTCAATAGCAGCAACCGGTCGGCTTTCAGCGCGCCCGCGATCGCGCCCGCGGCGGTGTCGCCGTTGATGTTGAAGGTTTCCCCATCACGTCCAGTTCCAAGCGGCGCAACCACTGGAATTAACCCGGACGCTGCCATTTCCTGCAAAACCGTTGGGGTGACTTCCACAGGCTCCCCGACAAAGCCTAACTTGGGGTTTGCCGGATCGCACACCACCATATTGGCGTCCTTGCCAGATAAGCCAACCGCGCGACCACCCTGGCTGTTGATTGCCTGCACGATGCGCTTGTTCACTGTGCCGGACAGCACCATTTCGACGACCTCGATGGTGGCTGCATCGGTCACGCGTTTGCCATCGACAAATTCCGACTTGATCGACAGCTTCTCCAGCATCGTGTTGATCATCGGGCCGCCGCCATGCACGATCACGGGGTTCACACC
>CAYGQQ010000183.1:0-2893 GCA_964352105.1 uncultured Rhodobacterales bacterium
GACTCAGGGCGCAATGGTATCGTGGCTCCGTCTGATCAGATCACACCGTGTCGGTGTCTCCACCTTCTTTCGACTGCTGAATGAACATGGCTCGGCTGAGGCTGCGTTGGATGTGTTGCCACAGATCGCGACTGCCGCCGGTGTTCAGAAATATACCCCATGTACAGTCAACGATGCCCAGCGAGAGCTTGATGCCGGCCACCGTCTGGGCGCAAAACTGATCTGCTTTGGAAGCCCGGACTACCCTGCCCTTTTATCGACAATCGCGGACCCACCACCATTGCTTTGGGCAATGGGCAATACCGATCTGCTTAATACCGAGGCGCTTGCCATCGTTGGCGCGCGCAATGCATCAAGCCTTGGCACCCGGATGGCGCGGTTTCTGGCCAAGGATTTGGGTGGGCTGGGCTTTGCCACGATTTCGGGACTTGCGCGCGGGATCGATGCGGCGGTGCACCATGCCAGCCTGCCCACTGGCACCATCGCCGTTCAAGCCGGGGGCGTCGATGTGGTCTATCCCTCAGAGAACAAAGCCCTGCACGACGAAATTGCTGAAAACGGTTTGCGCCTAAGCGAACAACCCATTGGCCTGCAACCGCAAGCGCGTCATTTCCCGAGGCGCAACAGAATTATCTCAGGCCTTGGACAAGCAGTGATCGTGGTCGAGGCCGCAGCCAAATCGGGCAGCTTGATCACAGCGCGCGACGCCTTGGATCAGGGCCGCGATGTGATGGCGGTGCCGGGTCACCCGCTTGATGCGCGCTCTGCCGGGAACAATCTGCTGATCCGTGACGGGGCCGTTCTGGTACGCAACGCGCGTGATGTGATGGAAAGCCTGACGCCGATCTCTCCGCCGGAGCCTTCGGCCCCCAGACAAGCGCAAAAACCACAGACAGTGCATGACCACGGGCCCGCCCACGCCGAAATTTTGAACCTGCTGGGGCCAACGCCCATTGCCGAGGACCAGTTGATCCGCGATCTGGCAAAACCGGCACATCTGGTGGCCCCGCAAATTCTGAAACTTGAGATGCGTGGCAAGATCGCGCGTCACCCTGGCGGGTTGCTTTGCAAAGTGCCCTAGCGGCGCAGCGACAACGCGATCCCGCCCAGAACCAAGAGCGACGCGACCCCGAAGCGCAGGCTGACTGCCTCGCCCAGGAAGATCATCCCGCCCACCAGCGCGATGACCGGCACGCTCAGCTGTGCGGTGGCCGCAATACTGGTCTGGAGGCGGGGCAGAACCTGATACCAAAGCGCGTAGCCCAAGGCCGACGTGACCGCGCCACTGACAATCGCTGAAATCACACCCCCCAACGTGGCCTCCAATGCCATAATCGGCAACAAGACCAAAAACATAAGCGGTGTGGCGATGATGAAATTTGCCCCTGTGGCCGCCAAAGCATCCTTCGATTTTGCGCCAATCAGTGAATAGAGTCCCCACCCGATCCCAGCCGCAATCATGAAAGCTGATCCGGCAAGGCTCAGCCCACCGCTTCCGTCAGGCCAAAGCAACACACAGAGCCCACCGAAGGCCACAGCCATGCCCGCCCAGCGCAAGGGCGGAATGGTATCTTTGCCTCGGAGGGCCGCCAAAAACATTGTCACCTGCACCATTCCAAACAGGATCAACGCACCCGCGCCTGCGTCCAGCGTCAAATAAGCCAATGAAAAGCCGCACATATAGGTGGCGAGCGAGGCGGCCGCGCTCAGTCGTCCTGATGTGACCCAGTGCATCGACCCATCACGCAACGCCAACAACGCCGCAAGCACGGCCGCGCCGGATACGATGCGGACAAGCGCAAACAGGCTTGGATCCATGCCACTAGCGCTCACCCCGAATTTGTTGAGTACAGAGTTCGCCGCGAAGGCGATCATGGTTAATAGGCTCAGCAAGAAGAGTTTCATGGGAGGACGTCAAAAGCCTTGAGAGAAATCAGCCCCTCTTCTTGGCACACCACCACAGGGGATCGCCAGTCACATGATTGAGACGGGCTGGCGGGGAAGAGAGGTTTTCCCCAATCTGCAAATGGCCGGTTTGCGGGAAAAAGCAGCCTTATGCAAATGCGGCTATTGCTGACGCAGCATCAGTTTGCAGATGCTGCCCGTCTTTCGTTGCGTTGCAACTGGTGTCGCCAGAATGGTCATTCAGAGATGTTACATCCACCGGGCAACGGACCCAACTTTCGCTGCATGGTGGTATTTACAGGCTGGGCACGCGGGACTGACCTACCCGTCGCCGCAAATGCGCCAAAGTCCACTCCTTGATTCTGACAATTGCGCTGAAAGACTTCTTTCCGGTTGTCAGGTCAGGTTCGCAATACGCGTTGTGCCGCCAGGCAAGGACCATCCCGTTCCCTGACGTTACACGTCCTCAAGAACCTTCCGCGCGATACGAAAGCATTCCAACGCCTGCGGCACGCCGCAATAGATGCCGATGACGTGGATTATTGCGCGCAGTTCGTCTTGGGTGACCCCGTTGTTGATGGCTCCCCGGCAATGAATTTCCCATTCATGCATTTTCCCCAATGCCCCGATCATCGACAGGTTCATCATGGACCGTGTCTTGGCATCGATAACATCGTCGCCCCAGCCAAAGCCCCAACACCATGCGGTCATCGCTTCCTGAAAGGGGCGGGTGAAGTCATCTGCGGCGGCAAGGTTCTTTTCAACGTACTCTGCACCAAGCGTGGCCTTGCGTTGCTCCAGGCCTTTCAGGAAAAGATCCTCGTCAAATGCACTCATGTCTTAGCCTTTCAATTTGATGGAGTCATTTTCTGCGCGCTCATCCGAGCTTGATCGCGACGTTCTTGGTCTGCACATAATTCCAGAGTGCCTCGCGGCCCTTCTCGCGCCCGTAGCCAGATTTGCCATAGCCGCCAAAGGGTGTCTCAAC
>CAYGQQ010000184.1:0-2889 GCA_964352105.1 uncultured Rhodobacterales bacterium
ATATATGGGCACCAAGCGTTTTGGTCTGGATGGAGGCGAAAGCCTTGTTCCCGCGATGGAGCAGATCATCAAGCGTGGTGGCACATTGGGCGTCAAGGACATCATCATCGGCATGCCGCACCGGGGTCGCCTCAGCGTTTTGGCCAATGTGATGCAGAAGCCTTACAAGGCGATTTTCAACGAATTCCAGGGCGGCAGCTTCAAGCCGGAAGATGTCGATGGCTCGGGCGATGTGAAATACCATCTGGGCGCGTCCTCGGACCGGGAATTTGACGGCAACTCCGTGCATTTGTCGCTGACCGCGAACCCGTCGCATCTGGAGGCCGTGAACCCTGTTGTTCTGGGCAAGGCGCGGGCGAAACAGGACCAGAACAATGACCCCGACCGCACCAGCGTGATGCCGATCCTGCTGCACGGCGATGCTGCTTTTGCAGGCCAGGGCGTTGTGGCGGAAGGCTTCGGTCTGTCGGGGCTGAAAGGTCACAAGACAGGCGGCACGATGCATATCGTGGTCAACAACCAGATCGGGTTTACTACGGCGCCGCATTTCTCGCGCTCCAGCCCCTACCCCACGGATATTGCGCTGATGGTGGAAGCGCCGATCTTCCACGTGAATGGCGACGACCCGGAAGCAGTGGTCCACGCGGCGAAGGTTGCGACAGAGTTTCGTCAGAAGTTCCGCAAGGATGTCGTGATCGACATCATTTGCTACCGCCGCTTTGGTCATAACGAAGGCGACGAGCCGATGTTCACCAACCCGGTGATGTATAAGAAGATCAAGGGTCACAAGACAACCCTGACCTTGTACACGGAACGGCTGGTCAAGGACGGGCTGATCCCTGAAGGCGAGATCGAGGATATGAAAGCCGCGTTTCAGGCGCATCTGAACGAGGAATTTGAAGCCGGTCGGGACTACAAACCGAATAAGGCTGATTGGCTTGATGGCAAATGGTCCCATCTCGATGCGCGCAAGAAAGGCAAATACCAGCGCGGCAAAACCGCGATTGATGCCAAGACCATGCAGGAGGTCGGCGCGTCGCTCTGCCGTGCCCCTGAAGGCTTCCCGCTGCACAAGACGGTGGAACGTTTGCTCGAAACCAAGGCCAAAATGTTCGAATCCGGCGAGGGGTTCGATTGGGCCACGGCCGAGGCGCTGGCCTTTGGCTCGCTGTTGACCGAAGGCTTTCCGGTGCGTTTATCGGGCCAGGATTGTACACGCGGCACATTCAGCCACCGCCATTCCGGGTTGATCAACCAGGACACCGAGGAGCGGTATTACCCGCTCAACAACATCCGTTCGGGTCAGGCGCAGTATGAGGTCATCGACTCGATGTTGTCTGAATACGCGGTCCTGGGCTTCGAATATGGCTACTCGCTGGCCGAACCCAACGCGCTGACCTTGTGGGAGGCGCAGTTCGGCGACTTCGCAAACGGGGCGCAGATCATGTTCGACCAGTTCATCTCGAGCGGTGAATCGAAGTGGTTGCGCATGTCAGGCCTCGTCTGCTTGCTGCCTCATGGCTATGAGGGCCAGGGGCCAGAGCACTCAAGCGCGCGTCTGGAGCGGTTCCTGACAATGTGTGGCGGCGACAACTGGATTGTGGCCAACTGCACGACGCCTGCCAACTATTTCCACATCCTGCGTCGTCAGATTCACCGAGATTTCCGCAAACCGCTGATCATGATGACACCGAAATCCCTGCTGCGCCACAAGATGGCCGTGTCCAGGGCGGAAGAATTCCAGACCGGGTCCAGCTTCCACCGGGTCTTGTGGGATGATGCCCAGCAAGGCAATTCCGACACCAAACTGGTCGCCGATGACGAGATCAAGCGCGTGGTGATGTGTTCGGGCAAGGTCTATTACGATCTGCTGGAAGAGCGCGACGCGCGCGGCATCGATGACGTTTACCTCTTGCGGTTTGAACAATTCTACCCCTTCCCCGCGCAATCCGCACTCAATGAGCTGGAGCGGTTCAAGAACGCAGAGATGGTCTGGTGTCAGGAAGAACCCAAGAACCAGGGCGCGTGGAGCTTCATCGAGCCCAGCATCGAATGGGTCCTGTCGCGCATCAAGGCCAAGCACACGCGGCCCATCTATGCCGGTCGCGCCGCGGCAGCCTCGCCTGCGACAGGTCTGGCCAGCCAACATAAAGCACAACAAGCAGCGCTCGTGGATGACGCGCTCACTCTGAAAGGGAAATAACCCATGACTGAAGTACGCGTTCCAACCTTGGGCGAAAGTGTCACCGAAGCCACCGTTGCGACCTGGTTCAAGAAGCCCGGCGACAGTGTGGCCGTAGATGAGATGCTGTGTGAGCTGGAAACCGACAAGGTCACCGTCGAAGTGCCCTCGCCCGTCGCCGGCACCCTGTCGGAAATCGTGGCCGCGGAAGGCGAAACCGTCGGAGTGGACGCGCTTTTGGCCCAGATCGGCGCGGCCGGCGATGCCCCCGCGCCAACTCCCGCGCCAACTGCTGAGGCCCCGAAAGCTGCCGTTGCAGAAGACGCGGTCTCCAATGATCCGACCCATAACGGCCCGATGGCGGATGCGCCCGGACCCGCTTTGGACATAATGGTGCCGACCCTCGGCGAAAGCGTCACGGAAGCGACCGTGTCCACCTGGTTCAAGAAACCTGGCGACGCGATCACGGCCGATGAGATGTTGTGCGAGTTGGAGACCGACAAGGTCTCTGTCGAAGTGCCAGCGCCCGCCTCCGGCGTGTTGCAGGAAATTCTGGCAGGCGAAGGTGATACCGTTGGTGCAGGCGGCATCTTGGCCAAAATGACATCCGGCGACGGCGCGGCAGCAGCAGCGCCCGCCCCTACGGCGGCCCCCGCAGCGGCACCTGCCAGCAAGGACGTCGAAAACGCGCCGTCGCCGGATGTCAT
>CAYGQQ010000185.1:0-2872 GCA_964352105.1 uncultured Rhodobacterales bacterium
TTTTCATCCTCGGTGTAGCCTGCCAGCGGAATGATCTCCATCCGGTCCAGCAAAGGCCCGGGCATGTTGTAGGAGTTCGCGGTGGTCAGGAACATCACGTTGGACAGGTCATATTCGACCTCCAGATAGTGATCCGAGAAGGTAGAGTTCTGTTCAGGATCAAGCACTTCCAGCATCGCTGAGGCCGGGTCACCGCGGAAATCCTGCCCCATCTTGTCGATCTCATCGAGCAGGATCAGCGGGTTCGTCGTCTTGGCCTTTTTCAGCGCTTGTATGATCTTGCCGGGCATAGAGCCGATATACGTCCGGCGGTGGCCGCGGATCTCAGATTCGTCGCGCACGCCCCCAAGGGAGATGCGAATGAACTCGCGACCCGTGGCTTTCGCGACCGATTTCCCGAGGGAGGTTTTGCCCACACCGGGAGGGCCAACCAAACACATGATCGGCCCTTTCAGCTTTTTGGAGCGTTGCTGCACAGCAAGATATTCCACGATACGCTCTTTGACCTTTTCCAGACCGTAATGGTCGTTGTCCAAGACCTTTTGGGCGGCGTTCAGGTCTTTCTTCACGCGGGATTTCACGCCCCACGGGATGCCCAAAACCCAATCAAGATAGTTGCGCACGACGGTGGCTTCCGCACTCATCGGTGACATGTTTTTCAGCTTCTTGATCTCTGCATCGACCTTGTCGCGGGCTTCCTTGGACAGCTTGGTGTTGGCCACTTTCGCTTCCAGTTCGGCCACTTCGTTCTGGCCTTCTTCACCGTCGCCAAGCTCCTTCTGGATCGCTTTCATCTGCTCGTTGAGGTAATACTCACGCTGGGTGCGTTCCATCTGGGTTTTGACGCGTGTTTTGATCTTCTTTTCGACCTGCAGCACGCTCATCTCGCCCTGCATCAGGCCGTAGACCTTCTCCAGACGGTCAGAGATCGACAGCGTTTCCAGCAGGTCCTGCTTTTGATCAACCTCGACACCCAGATGACCGCCGACCAGATCGGCAAGCTTGTTGGCTTGCTGCGCTTCGGCGACGGAGGACAGGGCCTCGTCCGGGATATTCTTCTTAACTTTTGAATAGCGTTCAAACTCGTCACCGACGGAGCGCACAAGCGCTTCGATCACATCGGCTTCACCCTCAATTTCAAGCAGCGGTTCAGCGCGGGCTTCAAAGAAATCCGGGTTTTCGAGATATTCGACGATTTCAACGCGGCTTTGGCCTTCGACCAGCACTTTAACGGTACCATCGGGTAGCTTGAGAAGTTGCAGAACATTGGCCAAGACGCCAACCTTGAAAATCCCATCAGATTGAGGGTCATCAACAGATGGGTCGATTTGCGAGGACAGCAGAATTTGCTTGTCGTCTTTCATCACCTCCTCCAAGGCGCGGACTGATTTTTCCCGGCCGACAAAAAGCGGAACGATCATATGCGGGAAAACAACGATGTCGCGCAGCGGCAGGACGGGATAAGAAGCGTTCAATTGCTCGGTCATTTTTTATCCTTTTTGGCAAGAGCGCATGAGGTCCCTTAACGGCAACCAAGGCGCTCTCCGGTCATTGCTACGATTTGGGGCTGGCAGGCAGCGATTTCAACCGTATCGGGTTGGTTTAATCCTGCCCAAGGAACAAGGCATCTACAAGACGTACTGTCGCTGTTTCGGAAAATATATATTTCCCTGACCGGAAGTGCTGCCTATTTTTGCGCTGCCTGCTAGAGTAGTTTCGTAACAAGTGTGTGCTGCATGAGTAAATTGTGATTCTCTTTCTCAATCGGAACATCCGGCGTTTCGTGCTTTTCGCATTGGGAATGTCGGTCTTCGGGAGCGTGATGCTCTCTGATCTCGCAGGCGGCGATGCCTTCTGGCTGCGCGGTGTTTTCCTTGTTTTATTGGCTCTGAGCGCGATGTTTCTTGCAATGATGCTTGTCGCTCTGCGCCCAAAACTTCGCAGCTACCTGGAGCTTGCGGGCATCTCTGGCCTTCTATCGACAGTGTTTTACGGCCTGTTTCCCGGCACAGAGGTGAGAATCATCCTGGCGTCCTTGGCGTTTTTCGTGCTGATCATCATGCTGATGAAACTGTATCTGGGCAGTGGTTTCGCGCGAAACGCAGGCAAAAAACGGACTTATACGATCCGCAATTCAGTGGATTTGCCCTATGACGCGGACGATATCTGGCATTTTGCGATCCCCGGCATGTCTGGCCCGATCGACCATGTGATGGGGTTTGCCGCGAAATACAGACCACATCCCGACGATCCCGACACGTTGCGGGTGTCCTATGCTGGCGGGCGTGCACAGTATGAATTTGTGTTTCTCGACCGCAAGGAACCGGAGTTCTGCCGATTCTATTACGTCGGATCGGAGCCTGACGGTACGATCCTTGACGGGGTGGTTGAGATTTCGGTGACGATGGTTGAGCCGGGTTTGTGTCACGTCTCGACACTGGAGGAACGCACCGGCCAGCCCTTGGGACGCGTGATGGAGCGTTGGTTCGACAACCCATTGCGCGCAGCGCAAACGCGTTTGCATCAGCGCTTGGCGCAGCACACGTTTCCCAATGTTCCGGAAGAGCATTCCGACACTAACGGCTGGGCGGCTTAAGACCTAAAGCGGCTCCACATCGCCTTGGGCGCGGGTGGCGTGGAACCCGGCGGCGAAGGCATCCAGTGTGTTGGTCTCAATCGCGCCTCTCAGGCCCGCCATCAAATCCTGATAATATTGCAGGTTGTGCCATGTCAGCAGCATGGAGCTGATGATCTCTTGCGAACGGAACACGTGGTGCAGATAGGCGCGCGAATACTTGGTGCAGGCGGGACAGCTACAAACCTCGTCCAGCGGTCTTGGGTCATCGGCGTGACGCGCGTTTTTGATGTTGAG
>CAYGQQ010000186.1:0-2866 GCA_964352105.1 uncultured Rhodobacterales bacterium
ACCCGAACCGGACAGCCTTCATTGCGCTGATCAAATATGATGACGGCGAGCAAGCCTACATCTTGGCCCCGCAGCGTCTGGCTGTTGGTGACAAGGTGATCGCTGCTGCCAAGGCCGACGTGAAACCAGGCAACGCGATGCCGTTCTCTGGTCTGCCAATTGGCACAATCATCCACAACATCGAGATGAAACCAGGCAAGGGCGGCCAGATCGCTCGTGCGGCTGGGACATATGCTCAGTTTGTTGGTCGCGATGGTGGCTACGCGCAGATCCGTCTGTCCTCGGGCGAGCTGCGCCTCGTGCGTCAGGAATGCATGTGCACCGTGGGTGCCGTGTCCAACCCTGACAATTCGAACCAGAACTTCGGTAAAGCCGGTCGCAACCGTCACAAGGGCATCCGCCCTTCTGTGCGTGGTGTTGTCATGAACCCGGTTGATCACCCCCATGGTGGTGGTGAAGGCCGGACATCTGGCGGTCGTCACCCGGTTTCCCCTTGGGGCAAGCCCACAAAAGGTGCACGGACTAGAAACAAGAACAAAGCGTCCAGCAAGCTCATCCTGCGCTCGCGCCACGCCAAGAAGAAGGGACGTTAAGATATGTCTCGCTCCGTCTGGAAAGGCCCCTTCGTCGACGCTTATGTGTTGAAGAAAGCCGCCGCGTCCAAAGAATCTGGCCGCAACGAAGTTATCAAAATCTGGTCCCGCCGGTCCACCATCCTGCCGCAATTCGTGGGACTTACTTTCGGCGTTTACAATGGCCAGAAGCACATCCCAGTGAACGTTACCGAAGAAATGATCGGTCAGAAGTTTGGTGAGTATTCGCCAACTCGGACCTATTACGGTCACGCCGCTGACAAAAAAGCAAAGAGGAAGTAAGCCATGGGTAAGGAAAAGAACCCCCGCCGCGTGGCAGATAACGAAGCAATGGCAAAACTGCGCATGCTCCGTACTTCTCCACAGAAACTGAACCTGGTGGCTCAGCTGATCCGTGGCAAGAAAGTTGACAAAGCTTTGGCTGACTTGACTTTTTCCAAGAAGCGGATTTCCGACGACGTGAAGAAATGCCTTCAGTCCGCCATCGCGAACGCAGAAAACAACCACAACCTGGATGTGGACGAGCTGATCGTGGCGGAAGCCTATGTCGGCAAGAACCTGACCATGAAACGTGGTCGTCCACGGGCACGTGGCCGGTTCGGCAAAATCGTCAAGCCGTTTTCTGAGCTGACCATCAAGGTCCGTCAAATCGAGGAGCAAGCCTAATGGGTAACAAAGTCAATCCCGTCGGCATGCGCCTGCAGGTCAACCGGACCTGGGACAGCCGCTGGTACGCAAACTCTGCCGATTTCGGGGATCTTCTTCTGGAAGACGTCCGGATGCGCGAGTTCATCAAGGTCGAGTGTAAGCAAGCCGGCGTCAGCCGCATCATTATCGAGCGTCCACACAAGAAATGCCGTGTAACTATTCACACAGCACGCCCTGGTGTGATCATCGGTAAAAAAGGCGCTGACATCGAAACGCTGCGCAAGAAACTGGCCGCGTTCACAGACAGTGAACTGCACCTCAACATCGTTGAAGTGCGCAAGCCCGAGCTCGACGCAGCTCTGGTTGGTGAGTCCATTGCACAGCAGCTTGAGCGCCGTGTTTCCTTCCGTCGTGCAATGAAGCGCGCGGTTCAGAACGCCATGCGTATGGGGGCCCTGGGTATCCGGGTCAACGTCGCGGGTCGTCTGGGCGGTGCCGAGATTGCGCGGACAGAATGGTACCGTGAAGGCCGCGTGCCTTTGCACACTCTGCGTGCCGATATCGATTACGCACATGTTGAAGCGACGACTGCCTATGGCATCATCGGGATCAAAACCTGGATTTTCAAAGGCGAGATCATGGAACACGATCCACAAGCACGTGACCGTAAACAACAAGAACTTCAGGATGGTCCTGCGCCCCGTGGCGCTGGTGGCCGTCGCTAAGGGGGGCATGAGAAATGCTACAACCAAAGCGTACCAAGTTCCGCAAGATGCACAAAGGCCGCATCAGGGGTGAAGCAAAGGGCGGGTCTGACCTGAACTTTGGCACTTACGGTCTGAAAGCAACTGAGCCTGAGCGTATCACTGCGCGTCAGATCGAAGCTGCGCGTCGTGCGATGACACGTCACATGAAACGTCAGGGCCGGGTCTGGATCCGGATTTTCCCAGACACACCTGTGACCGCCAAGCCGATCGAAGTTCGGATGGGTAAAGGTAAAGGCTCTGTCGACCGTTGGACCGCAAAGGTCAAACCCGGTCGCGTGATGTTTGAGATCGACGGCGTCAACGACGCTATCGCCCGCGAAGCCCTGCGCCTCGCTGCGATGAAACTGCCGATCAAAACACGCGTCATCGTCAGAGAAGACTGGTAACCGGCGCATCTGCGCGCCGCGTGCGGAGACAGCGGGTTTTTTAAGAAAACCCGCGTTCCGGCACTCGGTCGCAAGAGCGCACGACCACCCGCTAGAAAACATGACCCCCTCCGTGATATGCGGTGGGGGTTATTTTTTGGGAATTTTGTTGATGTTTAAGATTGTGGCTTTGCCAAAAACAAAGGCAAAATTGCTTCACATTTTACTAGCTGGTGTTTTGGCACACCAGTTGACATTCCATGCGGGTAGTTCAGAGGCACAGTCATTGACGAACGGGCAAAACGAAATCCAAATTCAAGACCTTTCGACAGAAGATGAACTTTTCTTGGATGAGGGGCGCACTATCGTTCTAAATCATTTTTCGGACTCTGACCGTGCAGGGATATTGTCAAACCGCGACAAACTAAGCGCTATCAATGCGATCTTAAATTCTGGGCTCTATGATCGCGAAGATACCGTCGTGCTTCAGGCT
>CAYGQQ010000187.1:0-2864 GCA_964352105.1 uncultured Rhodobacterales bacterium
GCGGCGTCAGCATGGACGGCTTTGGCGCGCGGGGGATGCGTGCCTCGGCAGGGGATACACGGCCTTGTGTTTAGGGATGACCCTTCACGGTGATATCGGCGATATAGGTCAGGATTTTCGTGGCCCGGTCGCGGCGTTTCTTGAAGTCAAAGAGCGCGGGCGTCTCGTCGATGAACTTGGTGTGGTAGCCGTAATCCAGAAATGTCGGATGCTTCAGCAAGTTTTCCACAAAGGCAATGTTTGTCGACACACCACGGATACGGAACTCCCGCAGGGCACGGTCCATCCGGGCAATCGCGGCCTCAGGCGTTGGGGCCCAGGCGGTGACTTTTTCCAAAAGCGAGTCGTAATAGCGCGTGATCACGGCCCCGGAATAAGCCGTGCCGCCATCCAGCCGAATGCCCATGCCCGTGGCTCCGCGATACGCGGTGATGCGGCCATAATCGGGGATGAAGTTGTTCTGAGGATCTTCCGTTGTGACCCGGCATTGCAGCGCGTGGCCGTCCAGTTTGACGTCATATTGCGACGCTGTGCCGGTTGCCTCCATCAGGGATTTGCCCTCGGCGATCAGAATTTGGGCACGCACGATGTCGATGCCAGTGACTTCTTCCGTCACAGTGTGCTCGACCTGCACGCGGGGGTTTACCTCGATGAAGTAGAACTCGCCCGTGTCCATATCCATCAGGAATTCGACGGTGCCTGCGCATTCGTAATTCACATGCTCACAGATCTTCTTGCCCAAAGCACAGATCTGTTCGCGCTGGGTGCCGGACAGGTAGGGCGCTGGCGCGCGTTCAACCACTTTCTGGTTGCGGCGTTGAACCGAGCAGTCACGCTCATAAAGGTGGTAAATATTGCCATGCTTGTCGCCCAGGATTTGAACCTCAACGTGGCGCGCGCGCATGATCATCTTCTCAAGATAACCTTCGCCATTGCCAAAGGCAGCTTCGGCTTCGCGGCGACCTTCCAGAACCTTCTCTTCAAGCTCATCCTCGGACATGATCGGACGCATACCGCGACCGCCGCCACCCCACGAAGCTTTCAGCATGAACGGGTAGCCAACCTCTTTGGCCTGCTTGCGGATGACGTCCATGTCATCGCCCAGAACTTCTGTGGCCGGAATGACCGGCACACCGGCTTCCATTGCCACACGGCGGGCAGAGGCCTTGTCGCCAAGCGCGCGCATCGTTTCCGCCTTGGGGCCGATGAAGGTGATGCCGTTCTTGGTGCAGGCATCCACGAAATTGGGGTTTTCCGACAGAAGACCGTAGCCCGGATGGATCGCATCGGCACCGCATTCCAGCGCGACACGGATAATTTCCTCAATGCTCAGGTAGGCCGCGACGGGTCCCAGACCTTCGCCAATCCGGTAGGCCTCGTCCGCTTTGAAGCGGTGCAGGCTCAACTTATCCTCTTCGGCAAAGACCGCAACTGTGCGTTTGCCCATCTCATTGGCGGCGCGCATCACGCGAATTGCGATTTCGCCACGATTGGCAATCAGAATTTTCTGGAACTCGGCCATGGTGACCCCCCGTCAGTTTGCAGTTGCAGCATTGTTTAAGGAGTAAACGCCTGCGGGTCTACCGCCAAGACTGGGTAGACAGAACGCGATTTCCGACATCGGCGAGTGATTTTGCGCCGATCTGTCCCATATTGGACTCCATATCGCGTTTGAGCATGTCGGCCAGATGGGCCGGACCCGGCTCTCCGATGGCACCCAAAGCATAGTGCCACGCGCGTCCCATCATGACAAAATCAGCCCCCAAGGCCAATGCGCGCAAGATATCGAGCCCACCTTCGATACCGCTGTCGAAAATCAGCGGCAGTTTGGTCGCCGCGCGCATGCCGGGCAGGGCTTCAATGGTCGACATGCTCGCGTCGAACTGCCGGCCTGCGTGGTTGGTCACCCACAATGCGTCCACGCCCTCTTTCTCCAGCGCTTCCGCGTCTTCGGGGTTCGTGACCCCTTTGATGATCAGCGGCCCGTCCCATTCGTTGCGCAGTTTTTGCACGTAGGACCAGTCGGGCGAGGTCCTGAGCAGGTAGCCGATATGCTCCGTTGAGGGCAGGGAGCCCTCCATATCCGTCGCATAGCCATCCATCAGCTTCATGCGCGGCATACCGGTTTGGCGGATACCGTTTAGCCAGACAGGGCATTGCACCGCCTGCATTGCCAGCCGCGGTGTCAGGCGAGGCGGCTGTTGCAGTCCGCCGCGGGTTTGCCGTTCGCGCCTGCTGGCGACCGGCACATCGACGGTCATGATAAGCGTGTGAAACCCTGATGCTTTCGCGCGTTTGAGGATGTCGGTGCGAATCTCAGGATCGCGGGGCGGATAGATCTGGAACCAGCCTTGGTCGCCAATATGGGGGGCCATATCCTCGGGCAGTTGCGTGGCCACCGTGGAGATCGAATAGGGGATGCCAAGTTTAACCGCCGCTTTGGCCAGCGTTTTTTCCGCGCCGGGCCAGATCAGTCCCGACATGCCGACGGGGGCAATACCAAAAGGCAGCGGGTAATCGCGGCCCAGAAAAGAGGTGCTCAGATCAGGCGTGAACTCCCCATGCAGGATCGAGGTTCTAAACAGCACCTCGCGCAGCTTGGCTTGATTGCGGTGCAGCGTCGCTTCCAGCCCGGTGGCGCTGTCGAGATATTCCCAGACGAAATGCGGAATGCGTTTGCGCGCCTTCGCTTTCAGGTCAGAGATCGCGGGGTATTTGCTGTGCAGGTCCATGATGTCGTTGTTATTGCAAAGCTTTGCGATGTCCAGAGATTTGGGTGGAACGAAATAAGAACACCCCTTTCGCTCGAATGTTCTTTTCGCTATCTTCGAAGCCATGAGCACTTTTGATGATGCAGACGCCTT
>CAYGQQ010000188.1:0-2704 GCA_964352105.1 uncultured Rhodobacterales bacterium
CGCGGTGGCCACCACGCCCCAGCTTTGTCTGTTTTTTGCCATTGACTGCTAGTCGTGCCCCATCCCTGGCTCCCCCCGCCATTCAGAACACCCCCCGGTTTCAGAGCGCCTGTTCTTTCATAGCAACAGCGCCTTGAAACACGAAGCCTTTCATTTTGTGATCACACATTTTTTTAGCGTGATCACAAATGTCGGGTTTTTAGGAAATCCGAAAGAATCTGCTTTTATAACCTGTAAATTCGGTGTCAAAACTTGCGCAACATATTTCAAAGGAGATTAGCCCCCGTGAATATCCATGAATATCAGGCGAAGGCATTGCTTCGCAGCTATGGTGCCCCCGTTTCCGATGGCCGCGCCGTTCTGAAAGCCGAAGATGCCAAAACCGCCGCCGGGGAGCTTGATGGACCTGTTTGGGTCGTGAAAGCGCAAATTCACGCGGGCGGGCGCGGCAAGGGCAGTTTCAAAGAGGCTGACGCTGGCGAAAAGGGCGGCGTTCGGATCACCAAATCGGTGGAAGAAGCGGCGGAAGAAGCCAAACGCATGCTGGGCCGTACTTTGGTCACGCACCAGACCGGCCCCGCGGGCAAGCAAGTTGGGCGCATCTATATCGAAGACGGTGCCGCGATTGCGCGGGAGCTTTATCTTGCGCTGCTGGTTGATCGCGCCTCCAGCCGGATTTCCTTCGTATGCTCCACCGAGGGCGGCATGGATATTGAGGAAGTCGCGGCCGAGACGCCCGAAAAAATCCTCAGCTTCTCCGTTGATCCGGCCACGGGCTACCAGCCCTTCCACGGCCGCCGCATCGCCTTTGCGCTTGGCCTTGAGGGCAAGCAGATCAAGCAATGCGTTCAGCTGATGGGCACGCTTTACAAGCTGTTCAAGGAAAAAGACGCCGAGATGCTGGAGATCAACCCGCTGATCACCACGCAGGAGGGCGACCTGAAATGCCTTGATGCGAAGATGGGTTTCGACAGCAACGCCACCTACCGGCACGCCGATATCGCCGCTTTGCGCGACGAGACGGAAGAGGACCCCAAGGAGCTTGCCGCCTCCAAGTTTGACCTCAACTATATCGCGCTGGATGGCGAGATTGGCTGCATGGTAAACGGCGCGGGGCTGGCGATGGCCACGATGGACATCATCAAGCTTTACGGGGCCGAGCCTGCCAACTTCCTGGATGTGGGGGGCGGTGCCACCAAGGAAAAGGTGACCGAAGCCTTCAAGATCATCACCTCTGATCCGAAGGTCAAAGGCATTCTGGTCAATATCTTTGGCGGCATAATGCGCTGCGACGTGATCGCGGAAGGCGTTGTGGCGGCCGTGAAAGAAGTGGGCCTGAAAGTGCCGCTGGTCGTCCGCCTTGAGGGCACGATGGTTGAGGAAGGCAAGAAGATCATCAACGAAAGCGACGTTGATGTGATTGCTGCTGATGATCTCAAGGACGGTGCCGAGAAGATCGTGAAGGCGGTGAAGGGGTGAGCATTAAAAACGCGCTCGCCCTGCTCGCAGCATTGGGCCTGACCGCATGTGTTGAGCCGGGGCAGTCTCCGAATGATCAGGCCGCGACACAGCAGTTGATGACGGATTTTCAGAACGGCTGTTTGGCCACGAATGGCAACGCATCTAAAGCGCGCGCGTATTTCATTCGCTCCGGAATGACGGATGTTGAAACCGTCCGGAATGCGACATTTCTGGTGACGCCGGATGGTACGCGCTCTGCCGTGCTTGAACGGCTCGCAGCTGCGGGCGTCGACGGAAAAGAGTGCCGAGTTGCCCATGACGATGTTTCACCACGCAGTTTGGTCGCGGCTCAGGAGAGGCTCGCCGCCGCAAGATTCCAAGGCAGAAATGTCACCGTAATCGTGGATGACGATTACATAGTTTACGGATTTGCAGCCGGCCTCTCAAATGGTCGCAAAGAGACCATAGAGGCATATGTCGTTGAGAACTCCGATACGTTTGTTGAGGGCGGCGCGTTGTCTTATTTTGTTGGCCGCGTAGAGATCGAAATCATTGAGGAATACGGGCAATAGCATGATGCTTTCTTGGTCAACTCCTACACTTCCGACACGGCAAAAAGCTGCACGCTCGTGTTAGACACCCTCACATATCGCCCCTGCCCCGCCTGTCGGGACACGCAGGCCAATAAGCGTAGTCCCATTGCGAGGTTGGCATTCGTTGTTTGTATGGCGGCCGGATTGGCGGGCTGCCAGACAACCACCACCAGCCCAATCGAAAGTGTAGCAAAGGAACCGTTGGAGATCTCAACGCGTCAGGCCTTAGTGCTTTTCGAAACCGTTTGTGGGGCGTCTGCTCCAAGCTTTGCATCGGCAACCAAACGCATGAAAGCGAACGGATTCGAAATGATTTTCAAACCACCTTCGGGTCCCAAGATTACGTTTAGCAACACTTTCGACGCATCCTTTAGGGTCGAGGACGGACCAAACGGTGCGAAAACCTGTAGTATGGCATTTGCGAATGCGGACAATCTATCGAAGTACAACGAGACGATTGCCGAACTGAACTCGAAAAAAATAAACGGCAAAAACATATTGCTACACCCTTCTGGAAACCTGGTTTCGACAAACCCGGCGCTGAAAAAAAGCGGCAAGTCTTACTACGTCATTCAAATGGTATCTGGAGTCTAAGGAACACATATGGCCATTCTCATCGACGAAAACACCAAAGTTATCTGTCAGGGTTT
>CAYGQQ010000189.1:0-2619 GCA_964352105.1 uncultured Rhodobacterales bacterium
GGTAAAGGCGATCTCCTTGCCGTAGCCTTCGATCCGCTCTTTCAGCCACCCAGCTTCTTCAGGGTTGGAGATATGCATGTATTGCAGCGCGAACGTCCCGCAATAGGTCCGCTTCACGATCGCAATGATCTCCCGCATGGAGGCGGTTTCCAGCCCCAGCACATTGTCGATAAAGATCGGTCGGTCCATGTCGGCCTCGGAAAAGCCGTAGGATTTTGGATCCAGCTCTGGATGCGGGGTCTGATCGCGCATGCCCAGCGGGTCAAGATCGGCCACCAGATGGCCCCGGATCCGGTAGGCGCGGATGATCATGATGGCGCGGATACTGTCGAGCACCGCCGCGCGCACCTGCGCGTCCGAGACCTTCACGCCAAGATCTTCCGCCTTGGCGGCAATCTTGGCGGCAGCTTTCGGCGCTTCATCGGCAGACCATTGCCCGTCCAGCGCCTGTGTCAGCTCATCATTGGGTTGCGGTGGCCAGTCAGCGCGTGCCCAACTTGGCCCCATAGCCTCCCGCTTCACATCGACTTCCGTGTCACCCAGATTTGCGAAAAACGCCCGCCAGCCTTCGTCTACCGCATTCGGATCATTGGCATAACGCGCATAAAGCTGTTCCAGATATTCGGCATTGTGCCCTTGCATGAAGCTAGAGGCATGAAACTGGTGATTCGGGGATTGCTCGGTCATTGGGGGACCTCATTTGGGTTGGGACCGTATTGATTTGGGGCGGGGTGGGACCGGCGTGCGAGCCAGACAATCAACACAATAGTTGCTGCAAAGAACAGAAAAATCGCGAAAAAGAATACTGGAAGGTTGGTTGGGATCATCATCGTATCCAGCCCGTCGATGCCAGTTGGAATTCGTGATTGGTCGACAGAGACTTCAGTGAGAGACAGATAGACAAGCACTGCCGTCACGGCCCCCACGGCAATCGGCATCAACATCCACCAAGCGCTACGTCCGATATCATGTAGCCGGCGACTTGTGACTGAGACGGAGGGCAAAAAAGTAGCGATTGAGAACACCAGCCCAATCAACCCTCCATCATATGTCGTTGTTTCTGAAAACCCTTGAGTTTGATTGCCCGAGTCGTCGATCGTAACGTTGAACCACTGAGCCGATTCCGGTCCAAAAATAATGCCGTTCACGATTGTTGCAACGAGCGAACCTAAGATCAAAAACAAAGTAAACCACCAAAACTCCGACCGTGAGGCCCGTCCAGAGAATGTGAAATACTTCCGAAAACAGGTTTTGACCGCTTCAACAAAAGTCATCTAACCCGCCCTTTTCGTTGTGATCACCATCGCGCCGCTGGCGCCGAACGTACTACCGACAGCGCGGCCAAGCACGTTTGGGTCAAGCCGTGAGACCAGGATGCGGGAGTGGGTTTTGGCATTGGATTTGGGCTTCTTGGGGAACTCCGTCCGGAACACGCCCTTGCCCGCGAAGTACTCCGGCACAGGCGTGAAGAACCGGCCTAAAAACGCGTCTGCCGTGGCGGGGCTTGTTGCCGCCGCCGAGCAATAGATCGTGCCCTCTTGGCCCGCTTGCAAAAGATGCGCAAAAACCGGCCCTGCCGGGTCAGGGTAGACCATCGCCACAGACCGGAACGCGCCGCCACTGGATTTGCGCATATTCGCGGCCACGTTGGCGGCGGTGCGCTTGTGGAACGCAGGCGTCGTGGCCGGTCCATTGGCGGTCAGAACCGGCAAAATAGACAGCGCGTCTGAGACAGCTGCAATCGCCTGATCCAGATCAGCCGCAGGCCGCCAGCCCGCCGATTGCAGCGATTTCAGACGTCCCTCAACCGACAAATCATCAGGCGCGCAGGCTTTCAGCAGGCTGTCGAAGGCCCCGCCATCACTTTGCGCGACAGCAGGCGCGCCGACCGCAATGGCGGCGGCCATCATTGCTATGAAGGTCCGGCGATCCATCTGTTTAACCAATCGCTTTCAGAACCGCCTCGCCCAGACCGGCAGGGCTTTCGGCCACGATGATGCCCGCGGCTTTCATCGCTTCGATCTTGTCTTCCGCACCGCCTTTGCCACCGGCAACAATCGCGCCCGCGTGGCCCATACGACGTCCGGGAGGGGCGGTGCGACCGGCGATAAAGCCAGCCGTGGGCTTCCAGCGGCCTTTTTTGCGCTCATCCGCGAGGAATTGCGCGGCGTCTTCTTCGGCGGAGCCGCCGATCTCCCCGATCATGATGATCGAATGGGTTTCCTCATCGGCCAGAAACATCTCAAGGATATCAATATGTTCGGTGCCTTTGATCGGATCGCCACCAATGCCCACCGCGGTGGACTGGCCAAGGCCGCTATCGGTGGTCTGCTTGACCGCCTCATAGGTCAGCGTGCCAGAGCGCGACACAACGCCGACGCTGCCGCGCTTGTGGATATGGCCGGGCATGATGCCCATCTTGCACGCATCGGGCGTGATAATGCCGGGGCAGTTTGGCCCCACCAACCGGGAGCTTGAGCCCTCCAGCGCACGCTTCACGCTCATCATATCAAGCACCGGAATACCCTCGGTGATGCAGCAGATCAGCGGGATTTCAGCGTCGATGGCCTCAAGGATCGAATCGGCGGCAAAGGGCGGCGGCACGTAGATCACGGTGGC
>CAYGQQ010000190.1:0-2505 GCA_964352105.1 uncultured Rhodobacterales bacterium
ATGCAAAGAATGCCGAGCTTCGGGCAGAGTTTCTACACGATTTCCCGGTTCTCGACAGCGCTGGCGTGCATAAGTTGGCGGGTTTGAAAGGCACGAACACGTCGCAGACAGTAAACACATGGCGGCAAAAGGGGCGGATCCTCGGCATTTTGGTCCAGGGTAAGAATGCTTACCCGAGGTTTCAGTTTGATGCCGATGGTCAGCCATTGGCATTGATGGAACCCGTTCTGGGTGCCTTGCCGGCATCATTCACAGCGTGGCAGCGTGCATTTTGGTTTGTCAGTCCCAAGGAAACGCTTGACGGGAAGACACCGGCGGAAGCGGTGAGGGCAGGGGATGACCGGGTCGTCGAGACGGCACGCGTCGCCGGCGAACTTGTGGCAGGATAAAGAAAGCCTGCACGAGAATGGACCTGCCGAAGACCACGATTGCTAACAAGCTCCATGTTTGCCTGGAAGACACACGTCTCTATCGCGTGCATGACGAGCGGTTCGATGGCAACAGCTTCAATCCCTGCATGGGCGATGCGACACGATTCACGCATCTGCATGCCGAAAATGGCGACTGCATCCCGACGTCTTATGCGGCCACAACCCTTGACGGAGCGGCTTTTGAAACGGTCTTTCGGGGGATCCCAGACAAGTACCAAGCTGTGCCAAGGCAATTGCTTGATGATCGCATGATCAGCATCGTTCAGCTCCAACGATCCTTGCAGTTGGTGCCGCTGTTTACGCCAGAGTTGAAGGCTTGGAACCTCAACCAAGCCGAGGTATTTGCGCCGCATAAGGACGTCTACGATTTCTGCCGGGTCCTTGCCTTCCAATGCTGGCGGGACAATCCAACGGCGGATGGGCTCATCTGGTCGTCGGTTCAGGACAGCGGCGCTCACGCGATGCTGCTCTTTGGAGACCGATTGCAAAGCGAGGAGCTCACGGTGATATCGTCCCGCTGCGTACGCACGGATCCGACGGCGCTTGACGATTTGGAAAGTGCTGGCGGCCGGGGCGGCTGGTTCATCTCGAAATAAGCCAATCCGAGGCCAAATCAGGAGTTCTGACGCCGATCTGATTGCCCGCAACACATGCTTTCGGTCACCAGCGCGACGAGAGAGGCCCAGATTTTGGCCAAAAGCAGCGGATTTGATGCCGTCAGGGATCACAGCCCACGCCTCCGATGCAATCCGATCAAGCTGCCGATGATGTTCAATTTGCCGCGGTTGTGTGCTTTGATCATGCCGCGCAGCGCGCCTCCGGGATTACGGACCGGGCTGGTCGGGTGATCGCGGTTCGCATCAAGCAAGAGGATACAGATGGCAGCTTTGGTCCGTCCCATCCTATCGCAGGCCGCAGCCCAAGCTGTGATATTGATCCCAAGATGAGGAACCCTGGCAGCCGCTGCCTCAACAAGCGCGTATTCCGGTCGCTCGCCACTTCGCGCTTCCATTTCCATCTGGAATTCGGCGCTTGCCAAAGAGACAGCGTGCGACAGTCCGTAGTATCCCGAGAAAAGCCCTTGAAGTGCGTCGGTTTCCGCCTGAAGCTCTTTTTCTCTGCAATCGTCGGGGCCGTTAGGCTCCGACGTAATTAATTCAGAGTGCGCGGGCTTGCCCGCGCTCCATTTATTCTCGCTTGCGTTACATTCTTCAGAATGAATCTGGTGAATGTCTTCTTGTATATAGGACCGGAAGGTTTCTTCCGGTTCACAGGAGGAATCACTATGGTTTTCTATCCAATCCATAAGGCTTGTGCACAGATCAGTGGCCTCATTGAGGTGCTGCAAAAGCTGTGCTTCGCCCAGTGAGAGAAGCGTGTCTGTGCGGGGCCAGGTGGCTCGCTCATGGATCATCGCTTGGATATCGTCCGAGAATTGATCGTTCTCTGAGAGCCGGGCAAGCTCGTCGCGGAAGGTTGCGAGACGTACACTTCGCATGGCCTTGAGCTGTTTCATGCGCTCAAACTGGGCCTTCCTTGCTTCTCGGATGTCCAGGAACTCCGTGAAACGCTCGATGAGCGGTGTCAGGACAAGACCGAGGCCGGCACTGCCGTAACGACTGCCGTTGGCAAGCGTGCGACGCTGAATGAGCCCCTGCTTCTGCAAGGTCTTCTCGTGCGACCGCAATTGGCGTGTCGAGATCCTCAAGCGTTGCGCGAAGGTCTCCTGGCGCCCATAGAAAATGGGTTCTTTTTCTGGATCGACCCAAGCGTCCTGATCGGTGCTGCCAACCATACGCGTGAGAATATCTGTCAGTCGGGTGCTGAGGCCGATGTCACGGCCCACGTCAGCAATCAGCGCGATCACGTCACGCCGCGAATAGCCCTGTGGAAGGGCGGGGTGAGGTTCTGTCCTCATTGTTGTCACTCCTTGTCTCTGCTCGATTGACAAGGCGGCGGCAGGCAAATCTTCTCTGTTCGCATAAATGCGTTTTTTCTTGCCTGCATGATTCAAGGGGACTATGATCTATCGTGTAGATTGCGATGTCAGAGTTGGCGCTCTGTGATCATAGCT